>NZ_CP034570.1:3707304-4016247 GCF_003970695.1 Maribacter sp. MJ134 | reverse complement strand
TATTACTTAAATGTTGCATTAGAGATTAAGCCTAGTTTTTTCAATAGTCTAGATGATGATTTAGGTCTGTTTGTAAGAAGTATCTAAATGTAAAGATTAAACTTAACCGCCCATCGAGGCGGTTTTTTTATGCATTATAGTGCCGCCACGTTTCTTGTTGAAAAGTCCTTGAACTTTGATTTGGTCAGCATGCTATCGATAATACGGAACAGGGCTTTTTATCCTCTTCTTCCAACTGCTGTATCAGGTGATACGCTCGGAAACAGATTTATCCACGATACTGACTTCTTCGGGAACATTGCCCGACATATGCACGAGCTCGTCAATACTGACCCCCGAAATATTTTGCCAGTTTATCGGCCACCTCGATGGAGACATCACGCTCGCCCTTTTCCATTTTTGAATAGTTGGACGGATGGACGCCTACGCATTGGCCACTTCCTTCTGCAACAATCCCTTTTGTTCCCTGTACGCCTTTAAGTCTCAGCTATGTTCATACTGCATATATTGCACATGTTATATATGTGCAGTACAAAAGTAGTCAAATCGTATAGTTTTATCAATATAATAATCAATACGAACATTTATAGTTGTCAATACGGAATCTAATAAGTAGTTTTGCAATAGTCATATTGTCTAAAAAATAGTTTGAACTATGCTGAACACCACCAACCCCAATAGCTACGAATACCACACGAAACACTTGCAGGTCAATATCCTCGGGGGAATGAAGACCAATAAGCTTGAAAGTCTGCGCATCACGATGAGCATACAAAAGCCCGAAAGCTACAATGTACTGCGCCACAGCCTCGACCTGTACAACGACAACCAAGTGGAAAAGTTTACCCGAAAAATAGCGGAGCGGTTGGAGATAGGTACGAGCGTAACGAGAAGAACCCTGCAAGACTTAACGAAGGAACTCGAAAACTATAGATTCCTTCTGTTAGAAAAAGAGGCATCCGCCAACGCACCTTACCGAAAAGAACTTAGCGCACGTGAAATCAAAGAAGCCGAAACCTTCTTAAGGTCTAAAGACCTATTGAAAAAGACCAACAAATTAATCGGGCAAAGTGGCGTAATCGGAGAAGAGAACAACAGGCAAACCATGTTTTTAATCTTTACGAGCAGAAAGACAAACAATCCTTTGCATTGCATCAGCTTGGGAAGTTCCGGAACGGGAAAAACACATCTGCAATCAAAAGTAGCAGAACTGATACCGGAAGAAGATAAAGTTGAGATAACGGTTTTATCCGCAAACGCATTTTACTACTTCAACAGAACCGAACTACAACATAAATTGATATTGATAGAAGACTTGGACGGAGCGGAAAGTGTGCTATATCCTTTACGGGAACTGCAATCGAAAAAGCGTATCACAAAAACGGTAGTCCATAAAGACAGCAAGGGAACTACAAAAACAATCCACTTGACCGTCGAGGGCCCTGTAAGTGTTGCGGGCTGTACCACACAGGAAAGTATTTACGAAGATAATAGCAACCGTAGTTTTTTACTCTACATCGACGAGAGCGAAATACAGGATAAAAAAATAATGGATTACCAGCGGTTGATTAGCGCAGGGAAAGTCAATGGCGAAAAGGAACACAATGCCAAAGAATTATTGAAAAACGTGCAACGGGTTCTAAAGCCCATCAAAGTCATAAACCCTTATGCTGAATTTTTGGAGCTGCCAAAATCGGTCTTTAAACCCCGACGGACAAACTCACATTATCTACAGTTCATAGAAGCGATTACATTTTACAAACAGTACCAACGGGAAAAGCAATATGACAAAGATACTGGAGAGGAATACATCGAAACAGAAATCGAGGATATACAGGAAGCCAACGAATTGATTATCGATATTCTACTGCGCAAAAGCGACACCCTTACGGGAGCATGCCGAAACCATTTAGAGAACTTGAAAACCTACCTAATCAATAACAATCAAACGACTTTTACCAACTCGGAAATCCGCAGGAATCTACGCATCAAGGAAAGTACGTTGCGTTGGTATCACAAACAATTATTGGCGGAGAACTACATCCATAGAATCAAAAAGGCAAAGACCAAAAGCTATTGTTTTGAAATCGTTGACCTGGGCGAATACGATAACCTACGAAAGCAAATAGACAAAGCCCTGCAAGACTGTATCGACCGCATAAAAGGCAAAAAATAACAATTGCCCGTCGAGGCTCTCGACCCGCAAAGTCGCAACCAACTCGCAAATATACTTTTTGCGAGGTCAATCGAATAACTATCAGTCAGTTAACTACAACTCGCAATACAACTCGAAAAATGCAACCGACCTATAAAAGTTGGTAGCACCAACAGGCAAAAAAATGAAGAAACTGAAACTAGAGAATCGAAGCTACAAAGAATTATTGATTGCCTTTAAAGACTGGTTAGGGATTTTGGGGTATAGCAGAAGTGCCAAAGAAAGTTATCCGAATTGCTTAAAAGAGTTCCTCCACAACATGGAGGAAAAAGGACATTACAAATTAGATGCCATTACAGCAACTACCATAAAAGACTATTACGATTATCTGAAAGAACGACCCAACCAAAGGACGGACGGCGCACTTAGTAAGGCAGCGCTCAACCAACACCAACAAGCACTTCGAAAATTTAATGAATACCTGAAAAAACATAATGGAAAACCTATGCCCGTGCATCTACGAGCGGAAGCCAAAAAAGAGGAAGGTTGGCAAACGGTACTGACCCAAGAGGAAATAAAGGAACTCTTTGAAGCTGCCGAACATAGTTATGTAATGCGTCATGTATGCCTACGGGATAAAGCGATGTTGGTGGCATTGTACAGTTGCGGGCTACGGGTCAACGAAGCTGTACACCTTGACCGAAGGGATATCCTTTTTGATAGGGAACTGGTCTTTGTTCGAAAAGGGAAAAACTATAAAGAAAGGTTCGTACCCATCAATTATAGAAACCTGAAAATACTGGAAGATTACCTGTACGATGCACGGTTGGAATTTTACAAAGCCAACGAAAGCGAAGCTTTTTTTATCGGACAGCAGGGCAAACGATTGGGGCGGCAAAGTTTTGGTAACCGTTTAGGTATCCTTGTGAAGCTGACGGGAAATAGTGAACTAAAAGAAAAAAAGATTACACCACATACGTTGCGCCATAGCATTGCCACACATCTTTTAGAGCAGGGTGCACCGATGGAAAGCATACAACAATTTTTAGGTCATTCCTCATTGGAGACCACACAGCTCTACACCCATTTAACAGAAAAAGTATGATGGACTTTAGAAAATATCTTGAAAAAGAACGGTTCACTAAAAGCAGTATCAAGACATATACCTTCCAAGCCGAAAAGTTTATGGAATGGATGGAAAAGGAAGGACAAGACCTGATACATTTTAATTATAAAAAAGCGGTCAGCTATGTAGCATATCTGCAAAAACGGCATACCAACATTAGAACGATCAACGGCAAGATAGCTGCCACAAGACAGTACTTCAATTTTCTTGTAGAAAAATGCGAATGCGCCGAAAACCCTTTTGCCGAATTATTGGTCAAGGGCGACAAGACCAAAAAGATGTTGCAGAATATTCTATCGTCCGATGAACTCGAAGATCTGTATTACAGTTACCCTACGGATATGGATATGAGAAGAAGCGGACAACTTGCCGACAAACGCAATAAAGTTATGATCGGGTTGATGGTCTATCAGGGTTTATCGACAACGGATATGAAACGATTGCAAAATGAACATGTACAACCGAAAAAAGGGAAAGTCTATATACCATCGGGTAAAATAGGTGGTCGTAGAGAACTGCCTTTGATGCCTTGGCAGGTCATGGAACTATTGGAATATATAAATGAAATACAACCAGAGTTGGCACGAAGAAAAGGAACGAACGGGGAAGAGCTGTTCCCCGTTACAAACGGTCGGCTTACCGATACCGTTGCCAACATCATAAAAAAACTGCGAAAGGTCAACCACAAAGTCAAAAATATCCATCAGATACGTGCAAGCGTAATCGTAAATTGGCTCTCAAAATACAACCTTAGAAAAGTACAGATAATGGCAGGGCATAGAAGGATAAGCACCACCGAAAAATATGTACAGGAAAATCTACAGCAACTACAACAGGTCATAAACCAGTACCACCCTTTAAGCTAAAAAGGCCCCACAAAACAGAACCCAGTTTTTTGCGAAAAAGCAAAAAGCTCCTGTGTTCTGTTTTGTTCCGCTCGCCACCACTTCTATGGTTTTAGGTCATATTTTTTGTAGCCAAACCAAAGCAACACTTTACAAGTTGTTCGTGCCTCACAATTGCAAACAGTTGCGCCAACGCTCGAAACAAAAAATCCGCCATAAAAACCATCCCAAGCTAAGTTACATAATTTGCATTATAATACCGCCGCCAGATCCACCGCTGCGCCAAAGCGGTAAGTTATAATGTAAACTATGTAAAATAGCCGCACTTCCACAGCTCAAATCCGAACCAAAAAAAGCTTACTCGGTCGGGACGCTCAATCGTCGCTAGCCTATCATTTTAAAAAAGACCGATTCTCCGCAGCATCGCCAGCCCCTAAATCGTTCTTTTTTAAAACGCTCCCTTGTTTGTCAAATCCCCGAGCTTCGGGAAAACGCCCCGAACTTTATCCAATAGGAAAAGCCATCATCCCCCAAATCTTACCAAAACTAATACTATGAAGTGCGCGGCTTGCGAAAAGGTGCGCGTCGGCAAGAGCGGATATTTTACATAATAAACTTTTATAGTGCCTGACCAGAGAAGTATAAAAGCTATTATGTAACATAGCTTTGGAAAATGACCTTGCCCCGTTGCCGTTCGCAACTCTTTTTTACCGCTGACCGACAATATTAAAATACCGAAAAAGTGTTGTAGGCAACATCAGGGGCTAGGGCATTATGCGGCTGCAAGGAAGCAGGGCAGGTACAGAGGTTTTTGAGGCACGAAAATACTGGACTTGCCCTGCGCGGACTTAATGGTTAGATACTTCCAATCCGTAGGAAAAACCACAATAAAAAGACCTGAAAAACGTTATATTTATCTTAGCTAAAGACAACGTTCTTGAACATACTGAAAAACTTCTTTTTTAGGTGCGTCCGCCGAAAATATGCGACCGCTTTACAAAATTTTGCTATAGTTATAGGTACGACCCCCTGAACCGAATTACAGGCGCTACTGACAATACGAACGATTATAATGTCAGTAACATATCCTACGACAAGAACGGTAATATCCAGACTTTAAATCGAAACGGCTATCAGGGTGGTTCGACGTTTACCGATATGGATATTCTGGACTATGATTACGATAGCGGGAACAAGCTGTTGAAAGTAGCCGATACGGGAAACAAGGTACATGGCTTTAAAGATGGTACAAATACCAACGACGACTTTGAATACGACATTAACGGAAATTTAAAAATTGACCGTAACAAGGGAATCACCTCCATAACCTACAACCATCTGAACCTGCCCGAACAAGTCAACTTCGGGAGCGATAACATCAAATATGTTTACGATGCTTACGGTGTGAAACTGAAAAGGACTTCCAGTACGGGAACGGAAACACTCTACGCCAACGGGTATGTTTACGAAGGAGGTGTCGGGAATGCGCAATTGCAATTTTTCAATCATCCCGAAGGGTATGTAACGCCCGATGGACAAGGCGGATATGACTATGTCTATAACTATACTGACCACCTAGGTTCGGTAAGGCTTAGTTATACCGATGCCGACAATGATGGAAATATCGACCCTGCGAACGAGATAATCGAGGAAAACAACTATTACCCCTTCGGTCTTCTTATGCGCAGTGCCACGGCGACCGTAAGCCCATATGGCAACAGTGCCGCCAAGCGTTGGAAGTTCAACGGCAAGGAACTCGATAATGGTCTTAACATCGATACCTATGATTTTGGGGCGAGGAACTACGACCCCGCGATCGGGCGTTGGATGAACCTTGACCCGCTGGCGGAACAGATGCGGAGGCACTCGCCTTACAATTATGCTTTTGACAATCCTATTTTCTTTATCGATCCTGATGGGATGGCACCAACTTATAATTGGGGTGCTGGTAGATATGAAGACGAAGACGGTAATGAGGTAAGTTGGGATACGGTACAAAAAGAGTACGGTTTAAATTCATCTGGAGAAGGGGATTGTTGTAATGATAACCCAGTAGCTAAAATGATGAAACGAGCAAAAAATGCATTACTTCACGCATTTGGGTTAGATATAAAATCAGCGAGCGATGAGCTTGATGAAGCACAAAGTGAGGAAGATGTAGCATCTGCAATAGCATATTTAAAAGAATCGCAAGAAAATCTTGATACAACCAATGAAAATCTGAAGGATGTTGCTGAAATCCTGGCAACCATTGAGCCAACAGGTTTAACAGGTGTTTATTACGAATATACACTAGGGGACAGTAATTCGGACAAAGCTTTAGCTGTTTTAGCAATAATACCATTTACCAAACTAGCGAAAGGAGCTAAAGTCATTAAATTCATACAGGCTGGAAAGAAAGTTGAAGCTTTGGTGCCAAGCGGTTTTAAAGTCGTGAAAGGTCAATATTCAAGGGGGCAGAAAGTCTATTCTAATGGCAAACTTTTTATTTCACCTGATGTAGACGGACATAATGGAGGTATTTGGAAAGCGGCTAATAGTTTAAGAGATTTGGGCAGTAAAAAGACTAGATTAGGTACATTTGACGGACTTTTTCAAAAAATAGGCGATTAATGACAAAATTCCAAATATCTAAATACGACCCAGCATTTAAAACGGAAGAAGGTAAATATCTAAAGGATGATTGGACTTCGATAAGCGATATCGGTAAGATTTATGATGGTAAATTATTAACTGTCGATGATTATTTGGATGTGGAAGCCAAGTATATCAATGTAATTAAAAAGATTTTAGATGAAACAGAAAGCTCCTATTTGAGGGTAGTTGGTTTAGAAAAGTTTGACGATTCTCTAAATAAAATAGATAACGTCCCTTACGATAATAAAAGTGATGAAATCTATAAATCGTTAGAGGAAGGAAAAGTACTGAATTTAAATGATGCGATTATTTTAACGAAATTAATACTAAGAGAAAATGTATGGTGCTACCTAACTAACAAATACGTTACAATCCAAATTGGAAATGACTATTACTTAAATGTTGCATTAGAGATTAAGCCTAGTTTTTTCAATAGTCTAGATGATGATTTAGGTCTGTTTGTAAGAAGTATCTAAATGTAAAGATTAAACTTAACCGCCCATCGAGGCGGTTTTTTTATGCATTATAGTGCCGCCACGTTCTTGTTGAAAAAGTCCTTGAACTTTGATTTGGTCAGCATGCTATCGATAATACGGAACAGGGCTTTTTTATCCTCTTCTTCCAACTGCTGTATCAGGTTGATACGCTCGGAAACAGATTTATCCACGATACTGACTTCTTCGGGAACATTGCCCGACATATGCACGAGCTCGTCAATACTGACCCCGAAATATTTTGCCAGTTTATCGGCCACCTCGATGGAGACATCACGCTCGCCCTTTTCCATTTTTGAATAGTTGGACGGATGGACGCCTACGGCATTGGCCACTTCCTTCTGCAACAATCCCTTTTGTTCCCTGTACGCCTTTAAGTTCTCAGCTATGTTCATACTGCATATATTGCACATGTTATATATGTGCAGTACAAAAGTAGTCAAATCGTATAGTTTTATCAATATAATAATCAATACGAACATTTATAGTTGTCAATACGGAATCTAATAAGTAGTTTTGCAATAGTCATATTGTCTAAAAATAGTTTGAACTATGCTGAACACCACCAACCCCAATAGCTACGAATACCACACGAAACACTTGCAGGTCAATATCCTCGGGGGAATGAAGACCAATAAGCTTGAAAGTCTGCGCATCACGATGAGCATACAAAAGCCCGAAAGCTACAATGTACTGCGCCACAGCCTCGACCTGTACAACGACAACCAAGTGGAAAAGTTTACCCGAAAAATAGCGGAGCGGTTGGAGATAGGTACGAGCGTAACGAGAAGAACCCTGCAAGACTTAACGAAGGAACTCGAAAACTATAGATTCCTTCTGTTAGAAAAAGAGGCATCCGCCAACGCACCTTACCGAAAAGAACTTAGCGCACGTGAAATCAAAGAAGCCGAAACCTTCTTAAGGTCTAAAGACCTATTGAAAAAGACCAACAAATTAATCGGGCAAAGTGGCGTAATCGGAGAAGAGAACAACAGGCAAACCATGTTTTTAATCTTTACGAGCAGAAAGACAAACAATCCTTTGCATTGCATCAGCTTGGGAAGTTCCGGAACGGGAAAAACACATCTGCAATCAAAAGTAGCAGAACTGATACCGGAAGAAGATAAAGTTGAGATAACGGTTTTATCCGCAAACGCATTTTACTACTTCAACAGAACCGAACTACAACATAAATTGATATTGATAGAAGACTTGGACGGAGCGGAAAGTGTGCTATATCCTTTACGGGAACTGCAATCGAAAAAGCGTATCACAAAAACGGTAGTCCATAAAGACAGCAAGGGAACTACAAAAACAATCCACTTGACCGTCGAGGGCCCTGTAAGTGTTGCGGGCTGTACCACACAGGAAAGTATTTACGAAGATAATAGCAACCGTAGTTTTTTACTCTACATCGACGAGAGCGAAATACAGGATAAAAAAATAATGGATTACCAGCGGTTGATTAGCGCAGGGAAAGTCAATGGCGAAAAGGAACACAATGCCAAAGAATTATTGAAAAACGTGCAACGGGTTCTAAAGCCCATCAAAGTCATAAACCCTTATGCTGAATTTTTGGAGCTGCCAAAATCGGTCTTTAAACCCCGACGGACAAACTCACATTATCTACAGTTCATAGAAGCGATTACATTTTACAAACAGTACCAACGGGAAAGCAATATGACAAAGATACTGGAGAGGAATACATCGAAACAGAAATCGAGGATATACAGGAAGCCAACGAATTGATTATCGATATTCTACTGCGCAAAAGCGACACCCTTACGGGAGCATGCCGAAACCATTTAGAGAACTTGAAAACCTACCTAATCAATAACAATCAAACGACTTTTACCAACTCGGAAATCCGCAGGAATCTACGCATCAAGGAAAGTACGTTGCGTTGGTATCACAAACAATTATTGGCGGAGAACTACATCCATAGAATCAAAAAGGCAAAGACCAAAAGCTATTGTTTTGAAATCGTTGACCTGGGCGAATACGATAACCTACGAAAGCAAATAGACAAAGCCCTGCAAGACTGTATCGACCGCATAAAAGGCAAAAAATAACAATTGCCCGTCGAGGCTCTCGACCCGCAAAGTCGCAACCAACTCGCAAATATACTTTTTGCGAGGTCAATCGAATAACTATCAGTCAGTTAACTACAACTCGCAATACAACTCGAAAAATGCAACCGACCTATAAAAGTTGGTAGCACCAACAGGCAAAAAAATGAAGAAACTGAAACTAGAGAATCGAAGCTACAAAGAATTATTGATTGCCTTTAAAGACTGGTTAGGGATTTTGGGGTATAGCAGAAGTGCCAAAGAAAGTTATCCGAATTGCTTAAAAGAGTTCCTCCACAACATGGAGGAAAAAGGACATTACAAATTAGATGCCATTACAGCAACTACCATAAAAGACTATTACGATTATCTGAAAGAACGACCCAACCAAAGGACGGACGGCGCACTTAGTAAGGCAGCGCTCAACCAACACCAACAAGCACTTCGAAAATTTAATGAATACCTGAAAAAACATAATGGAAAACCTATGCCCGTGCATCTACGAGCGGAAGCCAAAAAAGAGGAAGGTTGGCAAACGGTACTGACCCAAGAGGAAATAAAGGAACTCTTTGAAGCTGCCGAACATAGTTATGTAATGCGTCATGTATGCCTACGGGATAAAGCGATGTTGGTGGCATTGTACAGTTGCGGGCTACGGGTCAACGAAGCTGTACACCTTGACCGAAGGGATATCCTTTTTGATAGGGAACTGGTCTTTGTTCGAAAAGGGAAAAACTATAAAGAAAGGTTCGTACCCATCAATTATAGAAACCTGAAAATACTGGAAGATTACCTGTACGATGCACGGTTGGAATTTTACAAAGCCAACGAAAGCGAAGCTTTTTTTATCGGACAGCAGGGCAAACGATTGGGGCGGCAAAGTTTTGGTAACCGTTTAGGTATCCTTGTGAAGCTGACGGGAAATAGTGAACTAAAAGAAAAAAAGATTACACCACATACGTTGCGCCATAGCATTGCCACACATCTTTTAGAGCAGGGTGCACCGATGGAAAGCATACAACAATTTTTAGGTCATTCCTCATTGGAGACCACACAGCTCTACACCCATTTAACAGAAAAAGTATGATGGACTTTAGAAAATATCTTGAAAAAGAACGGTTCACTAAAAGCAGTATCAAGACATATACCTTCCAAGCCGAAAAGTTTATGGAATGGATGGAAAAGGAAGGACAAGACCTGATACATTTTAATTATAAAAAAGCGGTCAGCTATGTAGCATATCTGCAAAAACGGCATACCAACATTAGAACGATCAACGGCAAGATAGCTGCCACAAGACAGTACTTCAATTTTCTTGTAGAAAAATGCGAATGCGCCGAAAACCCTTTTGCCGAATTATTGGTCAAGGGCGACAAGACCAAAAAGATGTTGCAGAATATTCTATCGTCCGATGAACTCGAAGATCTGTATTACAGTTACCCTACGGATATGGATATGAGAAGAAGCGGACAACTTGCCGACAAACGCAATAAAGTTATGATCGGGTTGATGGTCTATCAGGGTTTATCGACAACGGATATGAAACGATTGCAAAATGAACATGTACAACCGAAAAAAGGGAAAGTCTATATACCATCGGGTAAAATAGGTGGTCGTAGAGAACTGCCTTTGATGCCTTGGCAGGTCATGGAACTATTGGAATATATAAATGAAATACAACCAGAGTTGGCACGAAGAAAAGGAACGAACGGGGAAGAGCTGTTCCCCGTTACAAACGGTCGGCTTACCGATACCGTTGCCAACATCATAAAAAAACTGCGAAAGGTCAACCACAAAGTCAAAAATATCCATCAGATACGTGCAAGCGTAATCGTAAATTGGCTCTCAAAATACAACCTTAGAAAAGTACAGATAATGGCAGGGCATAGAAGGATAAGCACCACCGAAAAATATGTACAGGAAAATCTACAGCAACTACAACAGGTCATAAACCAGTACCACCCTTTAAGCTAAAAAGGCCCCACAAAACAGAACCCAGTTTTTTGCGAAAAAGCAAAAAGCTCCTGTGTTCTGTTTTGTTCCGCTCGCCACCACTTCTATGGTTTTTAGGTCATATTTTTTGTAGCCAAACCAAAGCAACACTTTACAAGTTGTTCGTGCCTCACAATTGCAAACAGTTGCGCCAACGCTCGAAACAAAAAATCCGCCATAAAAACCATCCCAAGCTAAGTTACATAATTTGCATTATAATACCGCCGCCAGATCCACCGCTGCGCCAAAGCGGTAAGTTATAATGTAAACTATGTAAAATAGCCGCACTTCCACAGCTCAAATCCGAACCAAAAAAAGCTTACTCGGTCGGGACGCTCAATCGTCGCTAGCCTATCATTTTAAAAAAGACCGATTCTCCGCAGCATCGCCAGCCCCTAAATCGTTCTTTTTTAAAACGCTCCCTTGTTTGTCAAATCCCCGAGCTTCGGGAAAACGCCCCGAACTTTATCCAATAGGAAAAGCCATCATCCCCCAAATCTTACCAAAACTAATACTATGAAGTGCGCGGCTTGCGAAAAGGTGCGCGTCGGCAAGAGCGGATATTTTACATAATAAACTTTTATAGTGCCTGACCAGAGAAGTATAAAAGCTATTATGTAACATAGCTTTGGAAAATGACCTTGCCCCGTTGCCGTTCGCAACTCTTTTTTACCGCTGACCGACAATATTAAAATACCGAAAAAGTGTTGTAGGCAACATCAGGGGCTAGGGCATTATGCGGCTGCAAGGAAGCAGGGCAGGTACAGAGGTTTTTGAGGCACGAAAATACTGGACTTGCCCTGCGCGGACTTAATGGTTAGATACTTCCAATCCGTAGGAAAAACCACAATAAAAAGACCTGAAAAACGTTATATTTATCTTAGCTAAAGACAACGTTCTTGAACATACTGAAAAACTTCTTTTTTAGGTGCGTCCGCCGAAAATATGCGACCGCTTTACAAAATTTTGCTATAGTTATAGGTACGATGCACTCAACCGAATCATAGCAGCTACGGACAACACGAACAACTATAACGTCAGTAACATCGGGTACGATAAAAACGGAAATATTCAAAGCCTGACAAGAAATGGGTATCAGAACAGTTCCAACTTTACGAACATGGACGTTCTGGACTACGATTACGACAACGGTAATAAACTGACAAAAGTTACGGACGGTGGAAACGGTGCCCACGGTTTTAAGGACGGGACGAACACCAACGACGACTTTGAATACGATATTAACGGAAACCTAAAAATTGACCGTAACAAAGGAATTACTTCAATTGAATACAACCACCTGAACCTACCTACTCAAGTTGAGTTTGATAATAGCAGTCAAAAGACTATTACTTATGTTTATGATGCTTTAGGTATCAAACTAGAGAAGAAAACAAATAATAATGGTTCTTTGAATACAACTAAGTATGATGGAGGATTTGTTTATCAAAATGATATTCTTCAATTTTTTCCACATCCTGAAGGTTATGTATCGGTCGAAAATGGCAGCTATAAGTACATTTACAACTATACTGACCATCTTGGTTCAGTAAGACTTAGCTATACAGATGCCGATAACAACGGCAGCATAGACTCTGACAACGAAATAGTGGAAGAAAACAATCATTACCCATTCGGCTTACAGCAAAAAGGCTACAATAATAACGTATCTTCTCTTGGTAATTCCACGGCTAAAAAATGGAAGTATGCGAATGAAGAGTTTGAAGAGGATTTAGGTAAAAATACCATAGCTTATCAATGGAGAGACTACGATCCTACAATTGGTAGGTTTAATAAAATAGATAGGTTAGCCGAGAATTATCATCCTATTTCGCCATATTCTTTTACAGCTAACAATCCTATGGTTTATAGAGAAATACAAGGAGATAGCATAGATGTATCCCAAATAGTAGAATATGACAATGATAACGGAACTAGTATACTTGATAACATAAAAAAAGATTTAAGTACTATTACTGGACTTTCATTCGAGCTTAAAAACGGTAAACTTATTCATACTACAGATGATGATGGAAATGCTATAATTGCTACCGATAGTGACGGAAATCAATTAGGTAGTTCAGAGGCAAGAGGTGCAGTTATAGGCGCTTTAAGTTCCACAGATATTGCAAAAGCACAAATTGTAGATAGTGGAGGCTCTAGAGTTACAAATGATTTAGGAGAAACAGAAGTTGGAGGAAATAATATAAATTTAGATATAGGTCAAATAACAAATCAGTTTATAGGGGGTGCAAGAGAAGTAGATAATCGTACAATGGGCTTTGGTATGACTTTTATACATGAATCACTACATTCAAATGTTGCTGATGGTGGTGCTAATAGAGATTTTGTGGGAGACACAAATGTAGATGTCAGAACGGGGCCAGTAGTAGACAGGATGAACATAATAAGAGGTCAACTAAATTCTCAAGGTTTTAACTTTGGACAGAGACAAACATATGGAGCAAGAAGCTTTAACGTTCAAGGGCAGACAATAAATACAGTTCTATTTGGAGGTAATATTAAGACTGTCCATCCAATGCCTTTAACCAACGGAAGATTTTTAGGGCCGAGAATAGAATATTAAAAAATGAGGATATGCAAATTAAATATAGAATAGGAGCTTTATTATTGTTTTTGATGTTTTTTGGATGCGCTCCATTTAAAATTACCCAAGAAAATTTTAAAAAGAGAATAATTAAAGATTATCCTGAAAAAAGTATTTGCTTTAGAGTGGATGAATCAGGAAAAATACTGAATTCTGTTATGTATAGTTACTATACTAAAAAGCTTGGGAAGAGCTATGAAGATTTTCTTACCATAAAGAAAGCGAATAATGATTACAAAAGTTCACTCCAAAATAGTTTTGAAAGCGGAAGTGATTGTGATTTGGTAGTTCTGTCAGGAAGTTCAGGGGATAGTTTATATGCAGCAATCGTCTACCCCTACAAAGCTAATATTAAACAAAGTTCAGAAGAGTATCCTAGATGGTTTTACGAGGGTAGAAAATATTTAACTTATTTAGAAAACAAAAAATTACAGACAGATACTTTTTATATTCAACATAATCCACCAATAGATAATCCTTGGATTCATGAAAAAAATAAGAAAATCAATGATAAGTAGTTAAGATATCAATCTGAAACAACCGCCCACCGAGGCGGTTTTTTTATGCTCTAAAGCGAAGCGACATTTTTATTAAAAAAGTCCTTGAACTTCTTTTTGGTCAGGAAGGAATCGATCATCTTGAAGATCATGGAGCGTTCTTCCTCGTCAAGTTCCTGCATCAGCTTTAATTGTTCCTGTGCCTGTTTATCCTCGATGACCACTTCTTTGGGCAGTTCGCCATCAAGGTTAATTACTTGGTCAACGCTAATATTATAAAACGCTGCCAACCGCTGTAACTCCTTGACGGAAATCTCACGGTTGCCGTTCTCGATTTTGTTGTAGTTGGAATAACCGATATCAAGGGCATTGGCGACTTCCTTTTGGCGAAGCCCCTTATCCTCCCTCAATTTTTTGATGTTATCCGCTAAACCCATAGTAATGTAGTATTTAAACACTATATGCGAAACCCCCAATCCTTTGCTCTACAATGTTATAAGGGTATTGTGTATAGTGTTATAACACTACAAAAGTAGCGAAAAAGGATATTAATCTACAATAAAGTCGAAATAGTAAATTATATATGTTCGATAAACGAAATATAATTGTATTTTTGGAGTATCGAAAATCGAACAAAATAATCTGGCTATGCTAAACACTACCAATCCCAATAGCTACAAGTACCATACAAAGCACCTACATGTAAATATCCTCGGCGGACTGAAGACCACCAAACTCGAAAGTATGCGAATTACGATGAGCATACAGAAACCCAAAAGCTATAACGTGTTGCGCCACAGCTTGGATTTGTACAACGACAACCAAGTGGAAAAATTTACCCGAAAGATAGCGGAGCGGTTGGAGATAGGTACGAGCGTAACAAGAAGAACCCTGCAAGATTTAACAAAGGAACTAGAGAATCATCGATTCTTATTATTGGAAAAAGAACAGCAGGCTGCTGCCCCCAATTATAAAGAACTTACTGCGAGAGAGATAAAAGAAGCCGAAACCTTTTTAAAGTCTAAAGACCTATTGAAAAAGACCAACAAATTGATTGGGCAAAGTGGCGTAATCGGGGAAGAGAACAACAGGCAGACCATGTTTTTAATCTTCACGAGCAGAAAGACAAATAATCCATTGCATTGCATCAGCTTGGGAAGTTCCGGAACGGGAAAAACACATTTACAATCTAAAGTATCGGAGTTGATACCGGAAGAGGATAAAGTTGAGATAACTGTATTGTCCGCAAACGCTTTTTATTACTTCAATAGAACCGAACTGCAACACAAATTGATTTTGATAGAAGACTTGGACGGTGCGGAATCTGTGCTATACCCATTACGGGAACTGCAATCGAAAAAGCGAATCACAAAAACGGTAGTCCATAAGGACAGTAAGGGAACTACGAAAACAATACACTTGACCGTCGAGGGCCCTGTAAGTGTTGCGGGCTGTACCACACAGGAAAGTATTTACGAGGATAACAGCAACCGCAGTTTTTTACTCTACATCGACGAGAGCGAAATACAGGATAAAAAAATAATGGATTACCAGCGTTTGATTAGTGCTGGAAAAGTTAACGGCGAACAGGAACACAATGCCAAAGAATTATTGAAAAACGTGCAACGGGTTCTAAAGCCCATCAAAGTCATAAATCCTTACGCTGAATTTTTGGAGTTGCCAAAATCGGTCTTTAAACCTAGAAGAACGAACAGCCATTATTTACAGTTTATAGAAGCCATTACCTTTTACAAACAATGGCAGCGCCACAGGCAATATGACAAGGATACCGGAGAGGAATACATCGAGACAGAAATCGAGGATATACAGGAAGCCAACGAACTGATTATTGATATTCTACTGCGCAAGAGCGACACACTTACGGGAGCATGCCGAAATCATTTAGAACGTCTCAAGACGTATTTAATTAATCAAAATCAAACCACATTTACAAATTCTGAAATCCGCAGAAATCTACGCATCAAGGAAAGTACGTTGCGTTGGTATCACAAACAACTATTAGCGGAGAACTACATCCACAGAATCAAAAAGGCAAAGACCAAAAGCTATTGTTTTGAAATCGTTGACCTGGGCGAATATGACAACCTACGAAAGCAAATAGACAAAGCCCTGCAAGACTGTATCGACCGAATAAAAGGCAACAAATAATAATTGCCTGTGGCGGCTCGCCACTCGCAAGGTCGCAAACAACTCGCAAGTATCGTTTTTGCGAGGTCAATCAAATAGCTGTCAACCAGTTAACCGTAACTCGCAATACAATCCAAAAAATGCAACCGACCCATAAAAGTTGGTAGCACCAACAGGTAAAAAAATGAAAAAACTACAACTGGAAAACCGAAGCTACAAAGAATTACTGATTGCCTTTAAAGACTGGTTGGAGATATTGGGCTATAGCGGAAGTGCCAAAGAAAGTTACCCCAATTGTTTAAAAGAGTTCCTCTACAACATGGAGCAAAAAGGTTGTTTGAAATTGGATGCCATTACAGTTACGACCATAAAAGACTATTATGGTTATCTGAAAGAACGCCCCAACCAAAGGACGGACGGCGCACTAAGTAAAGCGGCACTCAACCAACACCAACAAGCACTTCGAAAATTTAATGAATACCTGAAAAAACATAATGGAAAACCTATGCCCGTACATCTTCGAGCGGAAGCCAAAAAAGAAGAAGGTTGGCAAACGGTACTGACCCAAGAGGAAATAAAAGAACTCTTTGAAGCTGCCGAACATAGTTATGTAATGCGTCATGTATGCCTAAGGGATAAAGCGATGTTGGTGGCATTGTACAGTTGCGGGCTACGGGTCAACGAAGCTGTACATCTTGACCGAAGGGATATCCTTTTTGATAGGGAACTGGTCTTTGTTAGAAAAGGAAAAAACTATAAAGAAAGGTTCGTACCCATCAATTATAGAAACCTCAAAATACTGGAAGATTACTTGTACGATGCACGGTTGGAATTTTACAAAGCCAACGAAAGCGAAGCTTTTTTTATCGGACAGCAGGGCAAGCGATTGGGGCGGCAAAGTTTTGGTAACCGTTTGGGTATCCTTGTAAAACTGACGGGCAATAGCGAACTACAGGAAAAAAAGTTACACCGCATACTATGCGCCATAGCATTGCCACACATCTTTTGGAGCAGGGCGCGCCGATGGAAAGCATACAACAATTTTTAGGTCATTCCTCTTTGGAGACCACGCAAATCTATACACACCTAATTGAAAAAGTATGAACAAATTAAATGCCCGTGGCGGCTCGCCACATTTTAAGGAATATCTTGAAAAAGAACGGTTCACTAAAAGCAGTATCAAAACGTATACCTTCCAAGCTGAAAAGTTCATGGAATGGATGGAAAACAACGGTCATGAATTTATAAACTTCGATTACAAAAAAGCGGTCAACTACGTAGCATATCTGCAAAAGCGACATACCAACATCAGGACCATTAACGGGAAAATAGCAGCGACGAGACAGTACTTCAATTTTCTTGTGGAAAAGTGCGAATGCGCCGAAAACCCATTTACAGAATTATTGGTCAAGGGCGACAAGACCAAAAAGATGTTACAGAATATTTTATCGTCCGATGAACTTGAAGACCTGTATTACAGTTACCCTACGGATATGGATATAAGAAGAAGCGGACAACTTGCCGACAAGCGCAATAAAGTTATGATTGGGTTGATGGTCTATCAGGGCTTATCTACAACGGATATGAAACGATTGCAAAATGAACACGTACAACCGCAAAAAGGGAAAGTCTATATACCATCAGGCAAAATCGGTGGTCGTAGGGAACTGCCATTGATGCCGTGGCAAGTCATGGAACTGTTGGAATACATCAGCGAAATACAACCAGAGTTGGCACGAAGAAAAGGAACTCAGGGCGAAGAACTGTTCCCCGTTACAAATGGTAGGCTTACCGATACCGTTGCGAACATTATAAAAAAGCTAAGAAAGGTCAACCACAAAGTGAAAAACATCCATCAGATACGGGCAAGTGTCATCGTGAATTGGCTCTCAAAATACAACCTTAGAAAAGTGCAGATAATGGCAGGGCATAGAAGAATAAGCACCACCGAAAAATATATGCAACAAGATCTGCAGCAACTACAACAGGTTATCAATACCTATCATCCCTTAAAATAAAAAGCTATGGAACGAAAATTGTATCTTTACTTTGGACAAAATCGAAAGAAAATGGCAACCTTGGATTTAAAACAGAGCGTACAGAACTATATCGACACGGCGGACGACAAACTGCTCAAAATGATAAAGGCATTGGTGGAAAGCTACCATGATGATGACGAGCGTATCAGCGTCGAACAGTACAATCAAGAAATGGAGGCCTCCGAAGCGCAAATCGAGCGTGGGGAATTCTACACCCAGGAACAGGTACGCCAAAGAATCGGGGAATGGGAAAAAGAGTAATCTGGTCGCCCGATGCGTTGGGCGAACTTACAGAGGCCAGAAAAACAGTTCTCAACGTAAGCAAGTCCCTAAAAAGTGCCAATCGGCTTGTAAGGGAAATCTTCGAGAGTACCGACATACTTGCCGACCAATCCGAAATATACCCTTTGGACAAGAACAAGAACGATAACGACGGTACTTACCGTTGTTACGAAGTAAGGAGGTACAATGTCTCCTACCGTGTACTTGATGATACCATAAGAATAATCAGGGTACGATGGTCCGGACAGGAACCTAGAAAACATTGACAACTCCCCCAAGGCAAAAAACCCAGTCAGCTCGTGCCTCGCTTGCCCCTGTCTTTTTTGCCCTTCCGCTCGCCACCGCGCATGCGATTTTTGGCCGCCGAGCGATTACGGCACATTGCTTTTTTGGTGTTCCGACGCCCCACCGATCGCGGCACTCAAAAATTCTGTGAAAAACAGATATTTGTGCGTACCGCTCCGCACCAAAAAAACAAAGAGCCGTAGCCAACGCACTGGCCAAAAACCTGCCCCAAGCTATGTTACATAGTTTACATTATAATACCGCCGCCAAATCCACGCTGCACCAAAGCGGTAAGTTATAATGTAAACTATGTAAAATAGCCGCACTTGCCCACGCTCGAAACTAACCATCTTATTTACTTACTTTTAAGGAAAACAAATAATGAATGGACAGTAATATAACTTCAATAATTGTTGGCGGCGGAATTGCTATAGCCTCTGGTGCAATTGGTCATTTTGTGAGCTATTATTTTAAGTCTAAAAGTGAAAAGAAAAAATACGTCTTTGAGAGATTGGAAGATGTTATAAACTGTATCGGCAACATTGAACAAATGATGCAACAAGATATTGCAGGAATCCTTAAACTCACAAACCCGGATGAGAAAAAAGAAATAAGCTTATCCTTCCAACAAAACAAATTAGAATGTCTAATTAAAATTTACCATCCAAGCCTTACCAGTTCTATCAATAAATTAAAGGATAAAATAAAAATTTACCATAGCACTAAAGTTGAAATATTAAATCTCGAAAGGCAACCAAACCCAAATCAGGAGTTAGTTAAAAAAGCATACGATAAGCTAGTTAATGTGTTCGAAGAATTTGTAGAAGAAACAAGATTATTTATAGCACATCTGACTGAATACGGCAAAAGAAAAACAAAATAGCCAGTTGCTTTTTAAAAGACTCGAATCCACAAAAAAACCTCATTCAAGATGTGTCGTTGTCATGACAAACGGCTCACTCGGTCGGGACGCTCAATCGTCGCTTGCCTATCATTTTAAAAAAGACCGATTCCCCACAGCTACGTCCACCGTAAAATCGTTCTTTTTTAAAACGCTCCCGCCCAAAACAATCCGCCAACTTCGGGAAAAGCCCGAACCACCATCCCCCGAATCTTACCAAAACTAATACTATGAAGTGCGCGGTTCGGCAAGCTCACCGACCAAGGCATCTGGAATGTGCGCGATGGCAAGAGCGGATATTTTACATAATAAACTTTTATAGTGCCTGCAAGAGAAGTATAAAAGCTATTATGTAACATAGCTTTGGAAAATGACCTTGCCCCGTTGCCCATTTTGCAACTGTTTTTAACCGATAGACAACAATATAAAAATCCAAAAAAGTGTTGCGGGCAACATCAGGGGCTAGGGCATTATGCGGAGGAAAGGGAGCAGGGAAGATACAGGGGCTTTTTGCCCTTCGCAAAAAACTGGATCTGCCCTGCGCGGACTTAATGGCCGGACACTTCCAATCCGTAGGAAAAACCACAATAAAAAGGGTTGAAAAACGTTATATTTATCTTAGCTAGGAATACGTTCTTGAACATACTGAAAAACTTCTTTTTTTAGGTGCATCCGCTGAAAATATGCGACCGCCCTTTAAAATTTTGCCTTAGGTATACCTACGACCCCCTGAACCGAATTACAGGCGCTACTGACAATACGAACGATTATAATGTCAGTAACATATCCTACGACAAGAACGGTAATATCCAGACTTTAAATCGAAACGGCTATCAGGGTGGTTCGACGTTTACCGATATGGATATTCTGGACTATGATTACGATAGCGGGAACAAGCTGTTGAAAGTAGCCGATACGGGAAACAAGGTACATGGCTTTAAAGATGGTACAAATACCAACGACGACTTTGAATACGACATTAACGGAAATTTAAAAATTGACCGTAACAAGGGAATCACCTCCATAACCTACAACCATCTGAACCTGCCCGAACAAGTCAACTTCGGGAGCGATAACATCAAATATGTTTACGATGCTTACGGTGTGAAACTGAAAAGGACTTCCAGTACGGGAACGGAAACACTCTACGCCAACGGGTATGTTTACGAAGGAGGTGTCGGGAATGCGCAATTGCAATTTTTCAATCATCCCGAAGGGTATGTAACGCCCGATGGACAAGGCGGATATGACTATGTCTATAACTATACTGACCACCTAGGTTCGGTAAGGCTTAGTTATACCGATGCCGACAATGATGGAAATATCGACCCTGCGAACGAGATAATCGAGGAAAACAACTATTACCCCTTCGGTCTTCTTATGCGCAGTGCCACGGCGACCGTAAGCCCATATGGCAACAGTGCCGCCAAGCGTTGGAAGTTCAACGGCAAGGAACTCGATAATGGTCTTAACATCGATACCTATGATTTTGGGGCGAGGAACTACGACCCCGCGATCGGGCGTTGGATGAACCTTGACCCGCTGGCGGAACAGATGCGGAGGCACTCGCCTTACAATTATGCTTTTGACAATCCTATTTTCTTTATCGATCCTGATGGGATGGCACCAACTTATAATTGGGGTGCTGGTAGATATGAAGACGAAGACGGTAATGAGGTAAGTTGGGATACGGTACAAAAAGAGTACGGTTTAAATTCATCTGGAGAAGGGGATTGTTGTAATGATAACCCAGTAGCTAAAATGATGAAACGAGCAAAAAATGCATTACTTCACGCATTTGGGTTAGATATAAAATCAGCGAGCGATGAGCTTGATGAAGCACAAAGTGAGGAAGATGTAGCATCTGCAATAGCATATTTAAAAGAATCGCAAGAAAATCTTGATACAACCAATGAAAATCTGAAGGATGTTGCTGAAATCCTGGCAACCATTGAGCCAACAGGTTTAACAGGTGTTTATTACGAATATACACTAGGGGACAGTAATTCGGACAAAGCTTTAGCTGTTTTAGCAATAATACCATTTACCAAACTAGCGAAAGGAGCTAAAGTCATTAAATTCATACAGGCTGGAAAGAAAGTTGAAGCTTTGGTGCCAAGCGGTTTTAAAGTCGTGAAAGGTCAATATTCAAGGGGGCAGAAAGTCTATTCTAATGGCAAACTTTTTATTTCACCTGATGTAGACGGACATAATGGAGGTATTTGGAAAGCGGCTAATAGTTTAAGAGATTTGGGCAGTAAAAAGACTAGATTAGGTACATTTGACGGACTTTTTCAAAAAATAGGCGATTAATGACAAAATTCCAAATATCTAAATACGACCCAGCATTTAAAACGGAAGAAGGTAAATATCTAAAGGATGATTGGACTTCGATAAGCGATATCGGTAAGATTTATGATGGTAAATTATTAACTGTCGATGATTATTTGGATGTGGAAGCCAAGTATATCAATGTAATTAAAAAGATTTTAGATGAAACAGAAAGCTCCTATTTGAGGGTAGTTGGTTTAGAAAAGTTTGACGATTCTCTAAATAAAATAGATAACGTCCCTTACGATAATAAAAGTGATGAAATCTATAAATCGTTAGAGGAAGGAAAAGTACTGAATTTAAATGATGCGATTATTTTAACGAAATTAATACTAAGAGAAAATGTATGGTGCTACCTAACTAACAAATACGTTACAATCCAAATTGGAAATGACTATTACTTAAATGTTGCATTAGAGATTAAGCCTAGTTTTTTCAATAGTCTAGATGATGATTTAGGTCTGTTTGTAAGAAGTATCTAAATGTAAAGATTAAACTTAACCGCCCATCGAGGCGGTTTTTTTATGCATTATAGTGCCGCCACGTTCTTGTTGAAAAAGTCCTTGAACTTTGATTTGGTCAGCATGCTATCGATAATACGGAACAGGGCTTTTTTATCCTCTTCTTCCAACTGCTGTATCAGGTTGATACGCTCGGAAACAGATTTATCCACGATACTGACTTCTTCGGGAACATTGCCCGACATATGCACGAGCTCGTCAATACTGACCCCGAAATATTTTGCCAGTTTATCGGCCACCTCGATGGAGACATCACGCTCGCCCTTTTCCATTTTTGAATAGTTGGACGGATGGACGCCTACGGCATTGGCCACTTCCTTCTGCAACAATCCCTTTTGTTCCCTGTACGCCTTTAAGTTCTCAGCTATGTTCATACTGCATATATTGCACATGTTATATATGTGCAGTACAAAAGTAGTCAAATCGTATAGTTTTATCAATATAATAATCAATACGAACATTTATAGTTGTCAATACGGAATCTAATAAGTAGTTTTGCAATAGTCATATTGTCTAAAAATAGTTTGAACTATGCTGAACACCACCAACCCCAATAGCTACGAATACCACACGAAACACTTGCAGGTCAATATCCTCGGGGGAATGAAGACCAATAAGCTTGAAAGTCTGCGCATCACGATGAGCATACAAAAGCCCGAAAGCTACAATGTACTGCGCCACAGCCTCGACCTGTACAACGACAACCAAGTGGAAAAGTTTACCCGAAAAATAGCGGAGCGGTTGGAGATAGGTACGAGCGTAACGAGAAGAACCCTGCAAGACTTAACGAAGGAACTCGAAAACTATAGATTCCTTCTGTTAGAAAAAGAGGCATCCGCCAACGCACCTTACCGAAAAGAACTTAGCGCACGTGAAATCAAAGAAGCCGAAACCTTCTTAAGGTCTAAAGACCTATTGAAAAAGACCAACAAATTAATCGGGCAAAGTGGCGTAATCGGAGAAGAGAACAACAGGCAAACCATGTTTTTAATCTTTACGAGCAGAAAGACAAACAATCCTTTGCATTGCATCAGCTTGGGAAGTTCCGGAACGGGAAAAACACATCTGCAATCAAAAGTAGCAGAACTGATACCGGAAGAAGATAAAGTTGAGATAACGGTTTTATCCGCAAACGCATTTTACTACTTCAACAGAACCGAACTACAACATAAATTGATATTGATAGAAGACTTGGACGGAGCGGAAAGTGTGCTATATCCTTTACGGGAACTGCAATCGAAAAAGCGTATCACAAAAACGGTAGTCCATAAAGACAGCAAGGGAACTACAAAAACAATCCACTTGACCGTCGAGGGCCCTGTAAGTGTTGCGGGCTGTACCACACAGGAAAGTATTTACGAAGATAATAGCAACCGTAGTTTTTTACTCTACATCGACGAGAGCGAAATACAGGATAAAAAAATAATGGATTACCAGCGGTTGATTAGCGCAGGGAAAGTCAATGGCGAAAAGGAACACAATGCCAAAGAATTATTGAAAAACGTGCAACGGGTTCTAAAGCCCATCAAAGTCATAAACCCTTATGCTGAATTTTTGGAGCTGCCAAAATCGGTCTTTAAACCCCGACGGACAAACTCACATTATCTACAGTTCATAGAAGCGATTACATTTTACAAACAGTACCAACGGGAAAAGCAATATGACAAAGATACTGGAGAGGAATACATCGAAACAGAAATCGAGGATATACAGGAAGCCAACGAATTGATTATCGATATTCTACTGCGCAAAAGCGACACCCTTACGGGAGCATGCCGAAACCATTTAGAGAACTTGAAAACCTACCTAATCAATAACAATCAAACGACTTTTACCAACTCGGAAATCCGCAGGAATCTACGCATCAAGGAAAGTACGTTGCGTTGGTATCACAAACAATTATTGGCGGAGAACTACATCCATAGAATCAAAAAGGCAAAGACCAAAAGCTATTGTTTTGAAATCGTTGACCTGGGCGAATACGATAACCTACGAAAGCAAATAGACAAAGCCCTGCAAGACTGTATCGACCGCATAAAAGGCAAAAAATAACAATTGCCCGTCGAGGCTCTCGACCCGCAAAGTCGCAACCAACTCGCAAATATACTTTTTGCGAGGTCAATCGAATAACTATCAGTCAGTTAACTACAACTCGCAATACAACTCGAAAAATGCAACCGACCTATAAAAGTTGGTAGCACCAACAGGCAAAAAAATGAAGAAACTGAAACTAGAGAATCGAAGCTACAAAGAATTATTGATTGCCTTTAAAGACTGGTTAGGGATTTTGGGGTATAGCAGAAGTGCCAAAGAAAGTTATCCGAATTGCTTAAAAGAGTTCCTCCACAACATGGAGGAAAAAGGACATTACAAATTAGATGCCATTACAGCAACTACCATAAAAGACTATTACGATTATCTGAAAGAACGACCCAACCAAAGGACGGACGGCGCACTTAGTAAGGCAGCGCTCAACCAACACCAACAAGCACTTCGAAAATTTAATGAATACCTGAAAAAACATAATGGAAAACCTATGCCCGTGCATCTACGAGCGGAAGCCAAAAAAGAGGAAGGTTGGCAAACGGTACTGACCCAAGAGGAAATAAAGGAACTCTTTGAAGCTGCCGAACATAGTTATGTAATGCGTCATGTATGCCTACGGGATAAAGCGATGTTGGTGGCATTGTACAGTTGCGGGCTACGGGTCAACGAAGCTGTACACCTTGACCGAAGGGATATCCTTTTTGATAGGGAACTGGTCTTTGTTCGAAAAGGGAAAAACTATAAAGAAAGGTTCGTACCCATCAATTATAGAAACCTGAAAATACTGGAAGATTACCTGTACGATGCACGGTTGGAATTTTACAAAGCCAACGAAAGCGAAGCTTTTTTTATCGGACAGCAGGGCAAACGATTGGGGCGGCAAAGTTTTGGTAACCGTTTAGGTATCCTTGTGAAGCTGACGGGAAATAGTGAACTAAAAGAAAAAAAGATTACACCACATACGTTGCGCCATAGCATTGCCACACATCTTTTAGAGCAGGGTGCACCGATGGAAAGCATACAACAATTTTTAGGTCATTCCTCATTGGAGACCACACAGCTCTACACCCATTTAACAGAAAAAGTATGATGGACTTTAGAAAATATCTTGAAAAAGAACGGTTCACTAAAAGCAGTATCAAGACATATACCTTCCAAGCCGAAAAGTTTATGGAATGGATGGAAAAGGAAGGACAAGACCTGATACATTTTAATTATAAAAAAGCGGTCAGCTATGTAGCATATCTGCAAAAACGGCATACCAACATTAGAACGATCAACGGCAAGATAGCTGCCACAAGACAGTACTTCAATTTTCTTGTAGAAAAATGCGAATGCGCCGAAAACCCTTTTGCCGAATTATTGGTCAAGGGCGACAAGACCAAAAAGATGTTGCAGAATATTCTATCGTCCGATGAACTCGAAGATCTGTATTACAGTTACCCTACGGATATGGATATGAGAAGAAGCGGACAACTTGCCGACAAACGCAATAAAGTTATGATCGGGTTGATGGTCTATCAGGGTTTATCGACAACGGATATGAAACGATTGCAAAATGAACATGTACAACCGAAAAAAGGGAAAGTCTATATACCATCGGGTAAAATAGGTGGTCGTAGAGAACTGCCTTTGATGCCTTGGCAGGTCATGGAACTATTGGAATATATAAATGAAATACAACCAGAGTTGGCACGAAGAAAAGGAACGAACGGGGAAGAGCTGTTCCCCGTTACAAACGGTCGGCTTACCGATACCGTTGCCAACATCATAAAAAAACTGCGAAAGGTCAACCACAAAGTCAAAAATATCCATCAGATACGTGCAAGCGTAATCGTAAATTGGCTCTCAAAATACAACCTTAGAAAAGTACAGATAATGGCAGGGCATAGAAGGATAAGCACCACCGAAAAATATGTACAGGAAAATCTACAGCAACTACAACAGGTCATAAACCAGTACCACCCTTTAAGCTAAAAAGGCCCCACAAAACAGAACCCAGTTTTTTGCGAAAAAGCAAAAAGCTCCTGTGTTCTGTTTTGTTCCGCTCGCCACCACTTCTATGGTTTTTAGGTCATATTTTTTGTAGCCAAACCAAAGCAACACTTTACAAGTTGTTCGTGCCTCACAATTGCAAACAGTTGCGCCAACGCTCGAAACAAAAAATCCGCCATAAAAACCATCCCAAGCTAAGTTACATAATTTGCATTATAATACCGCCGCCAGATCCACCGCTGCGCCAAAGCGGTAAGTTATAATGTAAACTATGTAAAATAGCCGCACTTCCACAGCTCAAATCCGAACCAAAAAAAGCTTACTCGGTCGGGACGCTCAATCGTCGCTAGCCTATCATTTTAAAAAAGACCGATTCTCCGCAGCATCGCCAGCCCCTAAATCGTTCTTTTTTAAAACGCTCCCTTGTTTGTCAAATCCCCGAGCTTCGGGAAAACGCCCCGAACTTTATCCAATAGGAAAAGCCATCATCCCCCAAATCTTACCAAAACTAATACTATGAAGTGCGCGGCTTGCGAAAAGGTGCGCGTCGGCAAGAGCGGATATTTTACATAATAAACTTTTATAGTGCCTGACCAGAGAAGTATAAAAGCTATTATGTAACATAGCTTTGGAAAATGACCTTGCCCCGTTGCCGTTCGCAACTCTTTTTTACCGCTGACCGACAATATTAAAATACCGAAAAAGTGTTGTAGGCAACATCAGGGGCTAGGGCATTATGCGGCTGCAAGGAAGCAGGGCAGGTACAGAGGTTTTTGAGGCACGAAAATACTGGACTTGCCCTGCGCGGACTTAATGGTTAGATACTTCCAATCCGTAGGAAAAACCACAATAAAAAGACCTGAAAAACGTTATATTTATCTTAGCTAAAGACAACGTTCTTGAACATACTGAAAAACTTCTTTTTTAGGTGCGTCCGCCGAAAATATGCGACCGCTTTACAAAATTTTGCTATAGTTATAGGTACGATGCACTCAACCGAATCATAGCAGCTACGGACAACACGAACAACTATAACGTCAGTAACATCGGGTACGATAAAAACGGAAATATTCAAAGCCTGACAAGAAATGGGTATCAGAACAGTTCCAACTTTACGAACATGGACGTTCTGGACTACGATTACGACAACGGTAATAAACTGACAAAAGTTACGGACGGTGGAAACGGTGCCCACGGTTTTAAGGACGGGACGAACACCAACGACGACTTTGAATACGATATTAACGGAAACCTAAAAATTGACCGTAACAAAGGAATTACTTCAATTGAATACAACCACCTGAACCTACCTACTCAAGTTGAGTTTGATAATAGCAGTCAAAAGACTATTACTTATGTTTATGATGCTTTAGGTATCAAACTAGAGAAGAAAACAAATAATAATGGTTCTTTGAATACAACTAAGTATGATGGAGGATTTGTTTATCAAAATGATATTCTTCAATTTTTTCCACATCCTGAAGGTTATGTATCGGTCGAAAATGGCAGCTATAAGTACATTTACAACTATACTGACCATCTTGGTTCAGTAAGACTTAGCTATACAGATGCCGATAACAACGGCAGCATAGACTCTGACAACGAAATAGTGGAAGAAAACAATCATTACCCATTCGGCTTACAGCAAAAAGGCTACAATAATAACGTATCTTCTCTTGGTAATTCCACGGCTAAAAAATGGAAGTATGCGAATGAAGAGTTTGAAGAGGATTTAGGTAAAAATACCATAGCTTATCAATGGAGAGACTACGATCCTACAATTGGTAGGTTTAATAAAATAGATAGGTTAGCCGAGAATTATCATCCTATTTCGCCATATTCTTTTACAGCTAACAATCCTATGGTTTATAGAGAAATACAAGGAGATAGCATAGATGTATCCCAAATAGTAGAATATGACAATGATAACGGAACTAGTATACTTGATAACATAAAAAAAGATTTAAGTACTATTACTGGACTTTCATTCGAGCTTAAAAACGGTAAACTTATTCATACTACAGATGATGATGGAAATGCTATAATTGCTACCGATAGTGACGGAAATCAATTAGGTAGTTCAGAGGCAAGAGGTGCAGTTATAGGCGCTTTAAGTTCCACAGATATTGCAAAAGCACAAATTGTAGATAGTGGAGGCTCTAGAGTTACAAATGATTTAGGAGAAACAGAAGTTGGAGGAAATAATATAAATTTAGATATAGGTCAAATAACAAATCAGTTTATAGGGGGTGCAAGAGAAGTAGATAATCGTACAATGGGCTTTGGTATGACTTTTATACATGAATCACTACATTCAAATGTTGCTGATGGTGGTGCTAATAGAGATTTTGTGGGAGACACAAATGTAGATGTCAGAACGGGGCCAGTAGTAGACAGGATGAACATAATAAGAGGTCAACTAAATTCTCAAGGTTTTAACTTTGGACAGAGACAAACATATGGAGCAAGAAGCTTTAACGTTCAAGGGCAGACAATAAATACAGTTCTATTTGGAGGTAATATTAAGACTGTCCATCCAATGCCTTTAACCAACGGAAGATTTTTAGGGCCGAGAATAGAATATTAAAAAATGAGGATATGCAAATTAAATATAGAATAGGAGCTTTATTATTGTTTTTGATGTTTTTTGGATGCGCTCCATTTAAAATTACCCAAGAAAATTTTAAAAAGAGAATAATTAAAGATTATCCTGAAAAAAGTATTTGCTTTAGAGTGGATGAATCAGGAAAAATACTGAATTCTGTTATGTATAGTTACTATACTAAAAAGCTTGGGAAGAGCTATGAAGATTTTCTTACCATAAAGAAAGCGAATAATGATTACAAAAGTTCACTCCAAAATAGTTTTGAAAGCGGAAGTGATTGTGATTTGGTAGTTCTGTCAGGAAGTTCAGGGGATAGTTTATATGCAGCAATCGTCTACCCCTACAAAGCTAATATTAAACAAAGTTCAGAAGAGTATCCTAGATGGTTTTACGAGGGTAGAAAATATTTAACTTATTTAGAAAACAAAAAATTACAGACAGATACTTTTTATATTCAACATAATCCACCAATAGATAATCCTTGGATTCATGAAAAAAATAAGAAAATCAATGATAAGTAGTTAAGATATCAATCTGAAACAACCGCCCACCGAGGCGGTTTTTTTATGCTCTAAAGCGAAGCGACATTTTTATTAAAAAAGTCCTTGAACTTCTTTTTGGTCAGGAAGGAATCGATCATCTTGAAGATCATGGAGCGTTCTTCCTCGTCAAGTTCCTGCATCAGCTTTAATTGTTCCTGTGCCTGTTTATCCTCGATGACCACTTCTTTGGGCAGTTCGCCATCAAGGTTAATTACTTGGTCAACGCTAATATTATAAAACGCTGCCAACCGCTGTAACTCCTTGACGGAAATCTCACGGTTGCCGTTCTCGATTTTGTTGTAGTTGGAATAACCGATATCAAGGGCATTGGCGACTTCCTTTTGGCGAAGCCCCTTATCCTCCCTCAATTTTTTGATGTTATCCGCTAAACCCATAGTAATGTAGTATTTAAACACTATATGCGAAACCCCCAATCCTTTGCTCTACAATGTTATAAGGGTATTGTGTATAGTGTTATAACACTACAAAAGTAGCGAAAAAGGATATTAATCTACAATAAAGTCGAAATAGTAAATTATATATGTTCGATAAACGAAATATAATTGTATTTTTGGAGTATCGAAAATCGAACAAAATAATCTGGCTATGCTAAACACTACCAATCCCAATAGCTACAAGTACCATACAAAGCACCTACATGTAAATATCCTCGGCGGACTGAAGACCACCAAACTCGAAAGTATGCGAATTACGATGAGCATACAGAAACCCAAAAGCTATAACGTGTTGCGCCACAGCTTGGATTTGTACAACGACAACCAAGTGGAAAAATTTACCCGAAAGATAGCGGAGCGGTTGGAGATAGGTACGAGCGTAACAAGAAGAACCCTGCAAGATTTAACAAAGGAACTAGAGAATCATCGATTCTTATTATTGGAAAAAGAACAGCAGGCTGCTGCCCCCAATTATAAAGAACTTACTGCGAGAGAGATAAAAGAAGCCGAAACCTTTTTAAAGTCTAAAGACCTATTGAAAAAGACCAACAAATTGATTGGGCAAAGTGGCGTAATCGGGGAAGAGAACAACAGGCAGACCATGTTTTTAATCTTCACGAGCAGAAAGACAAATAATCCATTGCATTGCATCAGCTTGGGAAGTTCCGGAACGGGAAAAACACATTTACAATCTAAAGTATCGGAGTTGATACCGGAAGAGGATAAAGTTGAGATAACTGTATTGTCCGCAAACGCTTTTTATTACTTCAATAGAACCGAACTGCAACACAAATTGATTTTGATAGAAGACTTGGACGGTGCGGAATCTGTGCTATACCCATTACGGGAACTGCAATCGAAAAAGCGAATCACAAAAACGGTAGTCCATAAGGACAGTAAGGGAACTACGAAAACAATACACTTGACCGTCGAGGGCCCTGTAAGTGTTGCGGGCTGTACCACACAGGAAAGTATTTACGAGGATAACAGCAACCGCAGTTTTTTACTCTACATCGACGAGAGCGAAATACAGGATAAAAAAATAATGGATTACCAGCGTTTGATTAGTGCTGGAAAAGTTAACGGCGAACAGGAACACAATGCCAAAGAATTATTGAAAAACGTGCAACGGGTTCTAAAGCCCATCAAAGTCATAAATCCTTACGCTGAATTTTTGGAGTTGCCAAAATCGGTCTTTAAACCTAGAAGAACGAACAGCCATTATTTACAGTTTATAGAAGCCATTACCTTTTACAAACAATGGCAGCGCCACAGGCAATATGACAAGGATACCGGAGAGGAATACATCGAGACAGAAATCGAGGATATACAGGAAGCCAACGAACTGATTATTGATATTCTACTGCGCAAGAGCGACACACTTACGGGAGCATGCCGAAATCATTTAGAACGTCTCAAGACGTATTTAATTAATCAAAATCAAACCACATTTACAAATTCTGAAATCCGCAGAAATCTACGCATCAAGGAAAGTACGTTGCGTTGGTATCACAAACAACTATTAGCGGAGAACTACATCCACAGAATCAAAAAGGCAAAGACCAAAAGCTATTGTTTTGAAATCGTTGACCTGGGCGAATATGACAACCTACGAAAGCAAATAGACAAAGCCCTGCAAGACTGTATCGACCGAATAAAAGGCAACAAATAATAATTGCCTGTGGCGGCTCGCCACTCGCAAGGTCGCAAACAACTCGCAAGTATCGTTTTTGCGAGGTCAATCAAATAGCTGTCAACCAGTTAACCGTAACTCGCAATACAATCCAAAAAATGCAACCGACCCATAAAAGTTGGTAGCACCAACAGGTAAAAAAATGAAAAAACTACAACTGGAAAACCGAAGCTACAAAGAATTACTGATTGCCTTTAAAGACTGGTTGGAGATATTGGGCTATAGCGGAAGTGCCAAAGAAAGTTACCCCAATTGTTTAAAAGAGTTCCTCTACAACATGGAGCAAAAAGGTTGTTTGAAATTGGATGCCATTACAGTTACGACCATAAAAGACTATTATGGTTATCTGAAAGAACGCCCCAACCAAAGGACGGACGGCGCACTAAGTAAAGCGGCACTCAACCAACACCAACAAGCACTTCGAAAATTTAATGAATACCTGAAAAAACATAATGGAAAACCTATGCCCGTACATCTTCGAGCGGAAGCCAAAAAAGAAGAAGGTTGGCAAACGGTACTGACCCAAGAGGAAATAAAAGAACTCTTTGAAGCTGCCGAACATAGTTATGTAATGCGTCATGTATGCCTAAGGGATAAAGCGATGTTGGTGGCATTGTACAGTTGCGGGCTACGGGTCAACGAAGCTGTACATCTTGACCGAAGGGATATCCTTTTTGATAGGGAACTGGTCTTTGTTAGAAAAGGAAAAAACTATAAAGAAAGGTTCGTACCCATCAATTATAGAAACCTCAAAATACTGGAAGATTACTTGTACGATGCACGGTTGGAATTTTACAAAGCCAACGAAAGCGAAGCTTTTTTTATCGGACAGCAGGGCAAGCGATTGGGGCGGCAAAGTTTTGGTAACCGTTTGGGTATCCTTGTAAAACTGACGGGCAATAGCGAACTACAGGAAAAAAAAGTTACACCGCATACTATGCGCCATAGCATTGCCACACATCTTTTGGAGCAGGGCGCGCCGATGGAAAGCATACAACAATTTTTAGGTCATTCCTCTTTGGAGACCACGCAAATCTATACACACCTAATTGAAAAAGTATGAACAAATTAAATGCCCGTGGCGGCTCGCCACATTTTAAGGAATATCTTGAAAAAGAACGGTTCACTAAAAGCAGTATCAAAACGTATACCTTCCAAGCTGAAAAGTTCATGGAATGGATGGAAAACAACGGTCATGAATTTATAAACTTCGATTACAAAAAAGCGGTCAACTACGTAGCATATCTGCAAAAGCGACATACCAACATCAGGACCATTAACGGGAAAATAGCAGCGACGAGACAGTACTTCAATTTTCTTGTGGAAAAGTGCGAATGCGCCGAAAACCCATTTACAGAATTATTGGTCAAGGGCGACAAGACCAAAAAGATGTTACAGAATATTTTATCGTCCGATGAACTTGAAGACCTGTATTACAGTTACCCTACGGATATGGATATAAGAAGAAGCGGACAACTTGCCGACAAGCGCAATAAAGTTATGATTGGGTTGATGGTCTATCAGGGCTTATCTACAACGGATATGAAACGATTGCAAAATGAACACGTACAACCGCAAAAAGGGAAAGTCTATATACCATCAGGCAAAATCGGTGGTCGTAGGGAACTGCCATTGATGCCGTGGCAAGTCATGGAACTGTTGGAATACATCAGCGAAATACAACCAGAGTTGGCACGAAGAAAAGGAACTCAGGGCGAAGAACTGTTCCCCGTTACAAATGGTAGGCTTACCGATACCGTTGCGAACATTATAAAAAAGCTAAGAAAGGTCAACCACAAAGTGAAAAACATCCATCAGATACGGGCAAGTGTCATCGTGAATTGGCTCTCAAAATACAACCTTAGAAAAGTGCAGATAATGGCAGGGCATAGAAGAATAAGCACCACCGAAAAATATATGCAACAAGATCTGCAGCAACTACAACAGGTTATCAATACCTATCATCCCTTAAAATAAAAAGCTATGGAACGAAAATTGTATCTTTACTTTGGACAAAATCGAAAGAAAATGGCAACCTTGGATTTAAAACAGAGCGTACAGAACTATATCGACACGGCGGACGACAAACTGCTCAAAATGATAAAGGCATTGGTGGAAAGCTACCATGATGATGACGAGCGTATCAGCGTCGAACAGTACAATCAAGAAATGGAGGCCTCCGAAGCGCAAATCGAGCGTGGGGAATTCTACACCCAGGAACAGGTACGCCAAAGAATCGGGGAATGGGAAAAAGAGTAATCTGGTCGCCCGATGCGTTGGGCGAACTTACAGAGGCCAGAAAAACAGTTCTCAACGTAAGCAAGTCCCTAAAAAGTGCCAATCGGCTTGTAAGGGAAATCTTCGAGAGTACCGACATACTTGCCGACCAATCCGAAATATACCCTTTGGACAAGAACAAGAACGATAACGACGGTACTTACCGTTGTTACGAAGTAAGGAGGTACAATGTCTCCTACCGTGTACTTGATGATACCATAAGAATAATCAGGGTACGATGGTCCGGACAGGAACCTAGAAAACATTGACAACTCCCCCAAGGCAAAAAACCCAGTCAGCTCGTGCCTCGCTTGCCCCTGTCTTTTTTGCCCTTCCGCTCGCCACCGCGCATGCGATTTTTGGCCGCCGAGCGATTACGGCACATTGCTTTTTTGGTGTTCCGACGCCCCACCGATCGCGGCACTCAAAAATTCTGTGAAAAACAGATATTTGTGCGTACCGCTCCGCACCAAAAAAACAAAGAGCCGTAGCCAACGCACTGGCCAAAAACCTGCCCCAAGCTATGTTACATAGTTTACATTATAATACCGCCGCCAAATCCACGCTGCACCAAAGCGGTAAGTTATAATGTAAACTATGTAAAATAGCCGCACTTGCCCACGCTCGAAACTAACCATCTTATTTACTTACTTTTAAGGAAAACAAATAATGAATGGACAGTAATATAACTTCAATAATTGTTGGCGGCGGAATTGCTATAGCCTCTGGTGCAATTGGTCATTTTGTGAGCTATTATTTTAAGTCTAAAAGTGAAAAGAAAAAATACGTCTTTGAGAGATTGGAAGATGTTATAAACTGTATCGGCAACATTGAACAAATGATGCAACAAGATATTGCAGGAATCCTTAAACTCACAAACCCGGATGAGAAAAAAGAAATAAGCTTATCCTTCCAACAAAACAAATTAGAATGTCTAATTAAAATTTACCATCCAAGCCTTACCAGTTCTATCAATAAATTAAAGGATAAAATAAAAATTTACCATAGCACTAAAGTTGAAATATTAAATCTCGAAAGGCAACCAAACCCAAATCAGGAGTTAGTTAAAAAAGCATACGATAAGCTAGTTAATGTGTTCGAAGAATTTGTAGAAGAAACAAGATTATTTATAGCACATCTGACTGAATACGGCAAAAGAAAAACAAAATAGCCAGTTGCTTTTTAAAAGACTCGAATCCACAAAAAAACCTCATTCAAGATGTGTCGTTGTCATGACAAACGGCTCACTCGGTCGGGACGCTCAATCGTCGCTTGCCTATCATTTTAAAAAAGACCGATTCCCCACAGCTACGTCCACCGTAAAATCGTTCTTTTTTAAAACGCTCCCGCCCAAAACAATCCGCCAACTTCGGGAAAAGCCCGAACCACCATCCCCCGAATCTTACCAAAACTAATACTATGAAGTGCGCGGTTCGGCAAGCTCACCGACCAAGGCATCTGGAATGTGCGCGATGGCAAGAGCGGATATTTTACATAATAAACTTTTATAGTGCCTGCAAGAGAAGTATAAAAGCTATTATGTAACATAGCTTTGGAAAATGACCTTGCCCCGTTGCCCATTTTGCAACTGTTTTTAACCGATAGACAACAATATAAAAATCCAAAAAAGTGTTGCGGGCAACATCAGGGGCTAGGGCATTATGCGGAGGAAAGGGAGCAGGGAAGATACAGGGGCTTTTTGCCCTTCGCAAAAAACTGGATCTGCCCTGCGCGGACTTAATGGCCGGACACTTCCAATCCGTAGGAAAAACCACAATAAAAAGGGTTGAAAAACGTTATATTTATCTTAGCTAGGAATACGTTCTTGAACATACTGAAAAACTTCTTTTTTTAGGTGCATCCGCTGAAAATATGCGACCGCCCTTTAAAATTTTGCCTTAGGTATACCTACGACCCATTTAACGGAAAAGAAGAGTATTCAAATATCAAAAGTTCAATCTATTGGTCGGACATAGCGGAATACTCAAATGTGGACGAAAATTTGAAATATAGGTTGCAAGACCAGTTGGAAAGTAAAATACGGCAGGAATTACAAGAAGCTCTTCATTCGGTTCAGGAGAGAAAAACATTCGTTTTTGACAGCTATAAAGAAGCTAGTGAATTCAAGTTTCAAACTATAAATCAATAAAATGGCAACAAAATTTAAACTCAAAGGCTTGGACTTTCCTTACGAATTTGAATTGGACAATGACGGATTTATTTGGTTGATGGATTACGAAATGAAAGGGTCTAAAACTAATCTTGGACAAACGGAGGGAGGGATTAAGGACTTGAAAAAAGCGGAAAAATTAGCGTTGGAAATGATAAAAGGAATGGGGATTATTTAAAAATAACTGCAAGCAACACGGTGTATAATTAATTGCGGTCGGATTTCCAAAAAAGGAAATCCTTGCAATTAACTATCTTCGGTACAGGCGGACATTTTCCGTTGGAAAAGTCCGCAACTAATCATACACGAACCGTTGTAGGTAATATGAAAAAGGACATTCCACATATTAAATTTAATCCTTCTTCAGCCGAAAATTTTGGGTTTGAAATTCTTCCAATTGAAAAAATTGCTAGAGAAAAGGAACAATACAATCACAATCCTGAATTACCACATCAACTCAAATTTTACAATTTAGTTTTTTTTACAAGCGGTTCAGGAAGGCATTTTATTGATTTTAATTGGTTTCCAGTAAAAGAAAATAGTTTAGTATATCTGACAAAAGAGCAAGTTAATGCATTTGATTTTTCAAAAAACTTAAATGGTTTTTGCATCATATTCACAGAGGAATATTTTGTTAATTGCTTTTCTCATTTGCCTGAAGATTTTGTATTTAGATTGTTCAACCCACAATTGTTTTCACCAATTCTTCAAATTCCAAAACAATCTGATTTCAAAACTTATTTCAAGCTATTACAACAAGAATTTAATAACACAGAGACATTCAATCAGAAAGCAATTATTGAATCTTTATTTGTAATTCTTATTTCAAAAGCCGAAGATTTAAAGAAAAATCAAACTTTTCATATAACGGATTCTTCAAAAATTAAAATCTTTCAAAAGTTTACTTCTTTACTTGAGTCTCATTCTTCAAAAAGTAGAAGTGCTGATTTCTACGCGAAAGAATTAACTATTACCTATAAACACTTAAACACAATCTGCAAAGAGTTGGTAAATAAAACAGCAAAAAGTGTAATTAATGATTTTGTAATTCTACAAGCCAAAAGAAATCTAATTAATTCAAATCTAAAAATTACAGAATTAGCTTATAAATTAGGTTTTGAAGACCCAACCAATTTTTCAAAATATTTTAAAAAGCACACGAGTTTAACCCCAAATTCGTTTATTAAATCAATACCTGAATAGATTTGGTTCGATTTTAACCATTATTATCTCGTTATTAATCTTCCGCTTACACAAGAGTTGTTTCACCTTTGTATCAAATAAAAATCAAAGAAATGAAACAGCTAATAATGACAGTTGCAACAGCAATTTTAATTGCTTCTTGCGGTACTAATCAGAAAGAATCAAAAACAAAAAACACAGAAAAAATGGAATCAAAAACAGAATTAACAAACAAAGAAAAATCGGCAGCATTATTAGAAAGTCTTGAGAATGGAGACAAATCAACCATTGCGTACATCAATCCAACAAACTATAAACAACACAACCTAGGAGTTGCTGATGGTTTAGAAGGTTTTGGAGCCGTACTGCAAAATGCACCAGAAGGCGGTTTTAAAGCAAAAGTTCTTCGTTCTTTTCAAGATGGAGATTATACCTTTTCGCATACTATTTATGATTTTTTCGGACCAAAAGTTGGATTTGATATCTTCAGATATGAAAATGGACAAATAGTTGAGCATTGGGACAATCTTTCAGCAATAGAAGATGTAAACCCAAGTAACCGAACACAAACAGATGGAAGTACTACTTTAACTGATTTGGATAAGACTGAAACTAATAAAGCAATAGTCAAAGATTTTGTAAATACTGTTTTAGTAAATGGTGGTTTTGATAAAATGGGGAACTATTTTGATGGAGATACTTATATTCAGCACAATTCAATGATTGGAGATGGACTTTCAGGATTGGGGAAAGCTCTTGAGGAAATGTCAAAGAATGGAATTACAATGGTTTATGAAAGAAATCATATCGTGTTAGGAGAAGGTAATTTTGTGCTTGCAGTTAGTGAAGGACAGTTTGCAGGAAAACATACTTCATTTTATGATTTATTCAGAATTCAAAATGGCAAAATTGCAGAACATTGGGATGTAATGGAAACAATTGCACCAGTTTCTGAACATAAAAACAGTAACGGAAAATTTAACTTTTAGGTTAATAATACTACCTACAACAACGGTAACCGTTGCACAAGCTTAAATTCTGAATGAAACAGCTCCGTTTAAGCCTTTTTAAGGGGCTTTTTTCATGTCGGCTCAGAAACGGAAGTCCAAATTCCGATGCGTCATGGAAGCTTGAAACTGGTTTTGGAGCACACTTTTGGCCAATGCCTTCAAAGCAAGCCGTCCCGCCCCGCTTTCTGCCCGTTTTCGTTCGAATTTCAGGTACTTCTTCAAATTGTAGGCGATGGCCGAAAGGTGCATCACCTTGTTGGCCTGTGCAAGGCCGATGGTGTTAATCTTGCGCATGCCCATGAACTGGGTCAGGGTACCGAAGACCGGTTCCACGGTACTCTGGCGTTTGCCCTTCATGTACCTCCCCTGTGGACTGTTGACCCTTTCGTTATTACGTTCGTATTCTTCCCGATAATAGGTCACCGAGAACTTCTTCTCCTGTGCACTCTTTCCCAGACACGTGCTACGTATCGGACAATCGGTACAGACATGCTTCCTTGCCCTGTATTCCTTCTTTTTCGTTCCCGTACGGTAGTCCTTGAAAACCTTGGTGAAGGGGATCACCTTGCCTTGGGGACACAGATAACGGTCATGTTCCCCGATGTACTCGAACCCATCGGGACCGCCCTTGTAGGTGCCGTGGGGCGGAATGAAACTCTTCAGTCCCATGGTCTCCAGAAAAGCATAGTTCTCACCGCTACTATAACCCGTATCGGCCACACAGTTCTCGAACACCAAACCCTGTTGCCATAACCTTCTTTGTAAGCGGGGTACGATGTCCCGTAGCTGTTGATTGTCCTTTCCGTCGGCATGGTACGCCCTGATATCGGTGATCACGTGGTGCGCCGTGTCCACGCTCAATTGGGAGAGGTAGTTCAGCTTCCGCGCCTTACCGGGCTTTACGCTTATCCTGGCATCGGGATCCGTGGGACTGTCTTGCCTCCGACGAGCGAAGCGAGAGGAAGGCATTGTTGCTCGTGTATTTCGACCCCTTGTTCCCGGAACCGGGACGTTGATCTTGGTCTTTTGCCCATCTCTTGTTACGGCCCTTTATCGCGTCAAGTTCCCTCTTGCTCGCAGTAATACCCCGTTGACCTTCATCCGATCTATCGTTCTTGGATTTACGGTGGGGTCCTTCTCTGTCCATTGAACTGATCGCACGTATCTTTTTCAGATGCTCCTCCAAATCATCTTCGGGCACCTTCAGCTCCAAGGTATCCATACTTGCGTTCGCCTTTACAGGGGCCGAATCGATCGCCTGCGTATGGCCGCTCACCATACCCCTCTCCACGCACATGGACAGAATATTGGTGAACGCCTCCTCGAAAACGGACTCCGGGAACAGTTGACGGGTCCTGCTTATGGTGCTGTGCCAGGGCAGCTCCTCATCGATGTCATAGCCAATGAAAAATAGGATGTCCAAGCGCATAGAACAATGGTCGATAAGCTTGCGGTCGCTGATGATGTTCTCCAGATAGCCCACCAAACACAGCTTGAAGAAAACCACCGGGTCGATGCTCTTCTGGCCGCTCTCCCCATAATATCCCTTGGTCAACCGATAGAGGAAATCCAGATCGATTGTACCTCTTAAGCGTCTATAAAAATTGTCCTTTGGTATACGTTCGCTGAGCTGGAAGCTCGCGAACAGCTTTTCATGGTAGTCCTTCTTTCCCTGCATACCTAAAGTTACGATCCATCTCACGATCGGCAATGATTACGACCCGTTTTTTTCCTAACTTGTGCAACAGGCACAATGCCTAAACGTAATGCGGGTTTTTGGGCAAAATCGAAAGGTCTGCGTATATTTATGAGGTCGCTAAATCTTTGGGATTTAGCTTTGGACAAAAAAAAGAAAAAGCGAAACCAAAAGCTTTAGCTTCGTGAGCAGACGGAAACGAAAAGTTTCCTTGCCCCCGCACTACGTTTAGCCGAGACCGTTGTGTTTCATTATCAATAACAATATGCCAATTAATATATACGTAGAAAAAACTAGAGAAAAACTAGATTGGTTATGTTGTAGCCTTCCCTAAAAATGTAGCCTTACCCTTTCTAGGACATCGCTAAATTCATAAAAATATCTTAATGACCTCCTCCTGTAGCCTTCCCTAAAAATAGGATACCTGAAATATTTCCCTTATAAGCATCCGATATTTAGACATCTACTTTTTAAAATAGTATAAAACTGTAATTTGTTTGACCAAAATTAAAAAAGCCGACTTTCAAAAGTCGACTTTTTCCTTTGTACAGGCGGAGAGACTCGAACTCTCACACCTTGCGACACTAGATATCAAATCTAGCTCTACCAACTCCGTTAGCCATTAATTTCGTTACACTTATATAAATTTAAAATCAAAATTGCGTGCAATCTGCGTGCAACCAAAAATTAAAAAGCCTTTCAATTTCTTGAAAGGCTAGGTTTTATTGGGTGGGCCCTACTGGATTCGAACCAGTGACCCCCTGCTTGTAAGGCAGGTGCTCTGAACCAACTGAGCTAAGAGCCCTTAACGGGGTGCAAATATAGAATTCTTTTAATAAGTCCAAAAGAAAAATCGCAAAAAATTAAAGTACTTCTGCAACCACAAAAGTACTGCCTCCGATATATATGAAATCAGGTGCCAAGGCATTAGACTTTGCGCTATTGTACGCCTCTTTAACACTAGAATGTACAGACCCTTTCAAGTTAAAAGCTACTGCCTTATCTTGTAGTGTATTAGCCTCCAGACCTCTTTCAATATTAGGTTTACAAAAATAATACTCGGCCTCCTCAGGAAATAGCGAAAGGATACCCTCTAGATTCTTTTCTTTCACGAACCCCAGAACAATATGTAATCTAGAATATTTTTCTTCTTTCAATTGCATTAGAACTAACGCTAAGCCTTCCTTATTATGCGCCGTATCACATATAATTTTAGGGTTTTCTCCCAACTCCTGCCATCTGCCCATTAAGCCCGTGTTATCCGCAACCTTTAAAAGACCTTCTTCAATATGAATCTTCTTTATGGAAAACCCTTTAAGAGCCTGAAGAGCTGCAAGAACTCCCTTTATATTTTTATTTTGGTAGTCACCTAATAAATCTGTTTTATAAGATGGATAATGCCCTTCACTCGCAAAGGCCAAAGTAGTCCTACATTCTCTGGATTTATCATGGAATACCAGTGCCGTTTCCGGTTGATATTCACTAACAACTACAGGCACTCCTTTTTTGATAATTCCGGCTTTCTCAAAAGCGATCTCCGGAAGCGTATTGCCAAGTACATCAGTATGGTCATATCCAATATTAGTTATTAAGCTAACCTCTGGGGTAATTATATTCGTTGAATCTAATCTACCTCCTAAACCTACCTCTATAATAGCGATATCTACCTCTTTCTCTGAGAAATAATCAAACGCCATACCAACGGTCAACTCAAAGAATGATAGCTTTTGATTTTCTAAGAATGATTTGTGAGCAGTTATGAATTCTACTACTTTGGCTTTACTTATCGGCTTTCCGTTTATGCGAATTCGCTCTCTAAAGTCCTTAAGATGGGGAGAGGTATAGAGTCCAACTTTATACCCTGCTTCCTGCAAAATCGAGGCTAACATATGACTACTGGAACCTTTGCCATTAGTCCCAGCAACGTGTATACTCTCAAAGTGATTTTGAGGGTTGTTTAAGTACGAAGCAAATGCTAAGATCCCATCTAGTTTGGAATTATAAGCTTTTTTTCCTTTTTGTTGATACATTGGAAGTCGAGCGAACATCCAATCAAGAGTCTGCCTGTAGGTCACTCTCCCAATTTAAAGTTTACGACCACAAAACCTACTTGCTGACTAGGAGCATTAGCATCTAAATTCCATTTATGCATAAAAGCTGTTTTCCTTGCCGGTTCCAAAAGACAGGCACTATTATTGGTCGTACCGCGAACGCCCGGAGTTGCACTAATGACCTTACCATTTCTATCAACTACGATTTTTACGACCACCCTTCCAGATTCATTACACTCCTGAGGAACTTTACCTTTATTAACCAGTGACCTGCCATTAAGACCATACCCGCCTGTTCCGCTTCCAGAACCTGGTGTTCCATAATAACTAGTGGCATAAGGATCACCATCAGGACTTCCTTTATCTCCTGACCTGTTATCATCGCCTTCGCTACCAGTTGCAGTACCGTCCGATTTATTGAGACCACCCATCAATTCATCCAACTTTTTCTTTTTGGCCTCCTGTTCCTTTCGAGCGCGCTCTTCCGCATCCTTTTTTTGTTGTGCAATTTTAGCAGCCTTGGCTTTCTCACGTTTTATTTTATCTTCAGCTCTTTTCTTCTGCGCTCTTGCGGCGTCCTCGGCTTTCTTCTTGGCTTCTTCCGCCTGTTTTATTCGAATAGCTTCCTCGCTTTCTTTGGTCAACAACTTTTCGGCAGGAGCTTCTTTTTCTACGACTTTTTCAGGTTCTTCTTCTACCACTTCTTCCTCGACCACTTCCTCAATCACCTCTTCTTGTTCGGTAGGTTCAACAGGGGGCGTCTCCAGCGGTTCTAAACGGATTTTTTCCTTAGGTGGTACGGTGCCACTTCCAAAATCAGTGGTGCCAAAGTTTACGGATATTCCGTTTTCAATGGGCGGGTCCATATAAGTTAGACCAATGTAGAATAAAACCAACAACAAAACACTTAACAACAGTGTTGTAAGTGTAAAGGATTTCTTTTTGTGTCTCGTATCTAAAAATGCCATTTAGTTAGGCCGCACCGCCAAAATGACCTTGTAATTATTCCTGTTGGCAATATCCATAACGTTGACCGCTTCTTTAATGGCAACGTTTTCTTCTGCTCTTAGAATAATAGTAGGTTTTTCTTGACCTTCAAGTGCTTTTTTTAATTCAATTTCAATGTATTCTCCGTTTATTCTCTGGTTGTTCACAAAATACTGTAAGTCTTTATCTATGCTTACGGAAACATTTTGTGTATTGGTAGACTTTCCTTTCGCTTTCGGCAACAATAAATCCAATGCGTTGGGCGAATTTGCGGTGAGCATGAAAAATATCAATAACAGAAAAACAATATCCGTCATAGAGGACATACTAAAGTCTGGACTCACCTTATTTCTTCCTTTCAATTTCATAATGAAAAATTAAAGTGGTTCGTTCAATAAATCCAAAAACTCCACAGCATTGGCCTCCATCTTGTGCACAACCTTATCAGTTCTGTTAACCAAGTGATTATAACCCATATAGGCTATAATACCAACGATTAAACCTGCTACCGTTGTAGTCATCGCCGTATAAATTCCTGACGCCAACGAACCCATTTCTGCCTGTCCTCCACTACTTGCCATTTCATGAAAAGCCAAAATCATACCAATTACGGTTCCAAGAAAACCAATCATGGGTGCGGCTCCTGCTACCGTGGCTAATACACTAACATTCTTCTCCAGTTTGTAGACCTCTAAAGTTCCTGCATTTTCTATGGCCGTATTTATATCATCTAAAGGTTTTCCGATTCTAGAGATACCCTTTTCGGTTAACCTTGCCACAGGAGAATCTGTCTGAGCACATAAAATTTTTGCTGCTTCCAGCTTACCGGTGGTTACATGATCCCGAATCTGGTTCATGAAATTTTTATCAATTTTGGAAGCGGCATTAACCGCTAGTAGACGCTCAAAATAGATATATAATGCCACGCCTAACATAAGAAAAAGGACGGTGATTATAACTACACTTCCCGTTCCTCCGTTAAACACCAAATCCATTACGGATAGTGTCTTTTCTTCAGATAGTACTTCACCGGTGGAAACGTCTTGAGCCAAATCTTGAAATAATAACATAGTGTTCTTGATTATCAAATTTGCCTTAATAACGGTGTTTTATCGATAAAATTATCCGTGCAGGACAAAATCTCGCAATAAAATAAAAGCAGCTGCACCACTAATAAAACCTACGAATGCCAGCCAAGCTATCTTTTTTAGATACCAGAAGAAATCTATTTTTTCCATTCCCATAGCTACTACCCCGGCCGCAGAACCGATAATGAGCATACTACCCCCTGTACCAGCGGAGTAGGCTATAAAGTGCCATAAAGGGCTATCCATTGGTTCACCGAACATCCCCATACTGGCAGCTACTAAAGGGACGTTGTCTATGACCGCCGAGCCTACACCGAACAACAAAACAACTATATCAGTGTTTGGAATGGCTTCATTTAGGCTGCCTGCATAATTGAACAATATTCCCAAGGATTCCATAGCCGCCACGGCCAATAATATTCCCAAAAAGAAAAGAATACTCGGCAGTTCTATTTTGGACAAGGAGTGATGTACAGGACTGTGATGACCGCCTTCTTTATGCTCGTCCCCATCAACACTGGAAATACTAAATTTCTTATTACTATAGATTTCTGCAAAAGTAGCCACTACAGCCAAGGACAACATCATACCTACATAAGGTGGTAAGTGGGTAACCGTCTTAAATATTGGCACGAATAAAATTGCTCCGAGACCTAAATACAACATAGTAGAACCGTATTTTGATTTTGGACTCTCATCTTCCAATTTCCCATCAATCAGACCTTGAAAAACTTTAAACCTTCCAGCAATAAGAACGGGTACTAGCATACAAACAAGAGATGGTAGTAAAACATGTATTACCAATTGCGCCGCGCTTACCTTATTTGCTATCCATAACATGGTTGTAGTCACATCTCCAATAGGAGACCAAGCCCCTCCAGCATTTGCAGTGATGACAATCATACCCGCAAACCAAAGCTTTGTTTCCCTGTCCTTAATTACCTTTTGAAGAATGGTTATTAATACTATCGTTGCAGTAAGGTTATCGATTATTGCCGATAGCACGAAAGCCAATATGGAGAACAACCACAACAACTTTCCTTTTTTCTTTGTTTTAATAAAACCTTTTATGGTAGCAAAACCATCGAAATAATCTATAATTTCCACGATAGTCATCGCACCCAAAAGGAAAAAGAGAATTTCAGCAGTCTTACCCAAATGGTGTAAAAGTGATTCCTCCATTAAATGCATTCGACCATCGTGAGTCATATTAGAAAAACCATCCACTAAACTTTGCTTGGCCGAATCAAACCAGTTTTCATATCCATCTATACCCAAAGCTATTAATGCCCATAAAATGGCCATCATTGCCAATGCTGGTATTAATTTGTCTATTTTAAGATTGTGCTCTAAGGTAATGGCTAAATAACCCGCCAAAAAGACTATAATAATTATGGTTTCCATTATGAGTTGGTTTTAATGTTCTATTCTTTGGAAATGTGAAAATACAATCAATTTATAAAAATTGAAATTCCCTAAAGATATTTAAAAATGTCTTTCTTTCCATACTCCTTACCATATAAAAACGAAGTTTACTGAAAGTCAAACTTTTAGAAGTTCGCATGAAATGAAATTAATCCATATTATAAAGACTAACGGCAATTTAACTAGTGCGCCCCAATACACAAACCAACTCCTTTTGACGCTCATATTCTTTAAATAATACAAGGAATCCACGTATATTTGTTATCTCAATAAAATCACCTTGAAACATGGATTTTTCCTTAACTGAAGAACAACAATTAATACAACAGGCAGCAAGAGATTTTGCCCAGAATGATTTGTTTCCCGAAGTAATCGAAAGAGATGAAGAACAACGATTTCCTAAAGAAGAAGTTAGGAAAATGGGGGAACTTGGATTTTTAGGGATGATGGTAAATCCTAAATATGGCGGTAGCGGATTAGACACCTTATCCTATGTCCTGGTCATGGAAGAGCTTTCTAAAGTCGATGCTTCATCATCTGTTATTGTATCCGTAAATAATTCCTTGGTCTGCTGGGGTCTTGAGACCTATGGCACGGAAGAACAGAAAGAAAAATACCTTACCAAACTTTCTACAGGAGAAATCATCGGTGCGTTTTGCCTTTCGGAACCTGAGGCAGGAAGTGACGCCACTTCACAAAAGACCACCGCTTTGGACAAAGGAGACCATTACGTTATTAATGGAACTAAAAACTGGATTACAAATGGTAGTTCTGCCGAAGTGTATCTTGTTATAGCCCAAACCGATAAAGACAAAAGACATAAAGGCATAAATGCCCTTATTGTTGAAAAAGGTGCCGAAGGATTTGAAATAGGTCCTAAAGAGAATAAATTGGGTATTCGCGGCAGCGACACACATTCCTTAATATTCAATGACGTAAGGGTTCCAAAGGAAAACAGAATCGGCGAAGATGGTTTTGGCTTTAAGTTCGCAATGAAAACCTTGGCAGGTGGCAGAATAGGAATTGCAGCCCAAGCATTGGGTATTGCAGCAGGGGCTTATGAATTGGCCTTAAAATATTCCAAAGAACGAAAAGCATTTGGTACGGAAATAAGTAACCACCAGGCAATTGCTTTTAAGTTAGCCGATATGCATACACAAATAGAAGCGGCAAGACACTTGGTGTACAAGGCTGCATGGGATAAGGACAACGGCAACGACTATGATTTATCTGGGGCAATGGCCAAATTATACGCGTCGCAAGTTGCGATGGAGACTACCGTTGAAGCAGTCCAAATACATGGCGGAAATGGGTTTGTGAAGGATTACCATGTGGAACGTTTAATGAGAGATGCTAAAATAACCCAGATTTACGAAGGCACTTCAGAAATACAAAAAATCGTTATTTCGAGAAGTATCCTGAAAGGATAAATCATTATTTCGAACGATACCCCCTATTTATTTAGACCTAAATATCATTTTTTACTCAGTAAAAGCGTTATCACCCTCATAATTGAGGGCGATTTTGTTATAATCAATTAATATAACGAACTACACCCGCTAAAAGATAGGGCGCGTCACTTTTAACTTCTAAATTTATCAATCTGATAAATTGAGCATGCGAAAAATATGTAATTCAATATATTTTAACGTTTTTTCCTAAACGTTGAATATAATTATCTATTTGGATTAAAATGATGAATATTTTTCACATAAAATGATATTTTTGAAGAAATACCATAAACTATGAGACTGGAAAAGCAAGGACTATATTTACCGGAATTTGAACATGACAATTGTGGAGCAGGTTTTATCTGCAGTCTTAAAGGAAAAAAGTCGAACGACATTATTCATAAGGCCCTAGAGATATTAGACCGGTTAGAGCATAGAGGTGCCGTAAGTGCGGACGGAAAAACTGGCGATGGGGCAGGAATTCTAATTGATATTCCACATGACTTTTTCCAAGATGTTTGCGACTTTGAATTGCCAGCGCCAGGGGAATATGCGGTGAGCAACGTCTTCTTTCCAAGAAAAGAAAATCAGCGCTATTTTTGTATTTCTATTTTTGAAGAAAACATAAAAAAGCAAGGACTACAACTTTTAGGTTGGAGAGATGTTCCCGTAAACCGTTCCATTCCCGGAAGAATAGCTGCTGAAACAGAGCCTTTTGTAAAGCAACTTTTCGTAACCAAAGAGAATAAGGAACAATCCTATTTCGATTTTAACTTAAAACTCTTCGTTGCAAGAAAAACGACAGAGCACACCATTATCAAGTCCAAGCTTTCTGAAAGCAAATTCTTTTACGTCCCCAGCCTATCGACCAAAATTATAATTTTCAAAGGCTTACTGATGCCTCATGATATCAGTCTATATTATACCGACCTGTTAGATTCTAGGGTAGTAACGAGATTAGCACTGGTGCATCAGAGATTTTCAACGAACACCTTCCCGACGTGGGACTTGGCGCAACCGTTCCGATACATGTGTCACAATGGAGAAATCAATACCCTCAGAGGTAATGTTTCAAGGATGTTATCCAGAGAAGAGTTATTGGAGAGTGAATTATTCGGAGATGAGATAAAGAATGTACTTCCTATAATATTACCTGGAAAATCTGATTCGGCCACTATGGATATGGTCGTAGAGCTCCTACTTATGACCGGGCGTTCGCTACCGGAAGTAATGATGATTCTTGTGCCCGAAGCTTGGGAAAAGAATGACGAAATGTCCGCTGCCAAGAAGGCATTCTATGAATACCATTCCTGTATGATGGAGCCTTGGGACGGACCAGCTTCCATTCCTTTCACCGACGGTAATTATATTGGTGCCGTACTGGACAGGAACGGACTACGCCCCTCAAGATACTCTGTTACCAAGGACGATTATGTGGTGATGTCTTCCGAGACAGGTGTGGTAGAAATTGCGCCTGAGAATGTAGAATTTCACGGTAGACTAGAGCCTGGGAAAATGTTCCTGGTGAATATGGAAGAAGGACGAATCATCAATGATGAAGAGATAAAAGAAAATATAGCCAAAAAACATCCTTATCAAGATTGGTTAGACACCAATCTGGTTCACCTCAAAGACATTCCATATAACGACTGTCCTTTGTTCTTAGGAGAAGCACCTCTTGAAAAGAGAAAATCCGTTTTTGGATATACCCTAGAAGATATAAATACCATTATTCTTCCTATGGGAAAAACAGCAAAAGAGCCTATAGGTTCTATGGGGTCGGATACGCCCATTGCAGTTTTATCGCAACGTCCACAACTCATTTATAACTATTTTAAGCAGCTATTCGCACAAGTTACCAATCCTCCTTTAGACGGTATTCGTGAAGAACTTATTACGGACATAAGTCTTACCTTGGGAAGTGACCGTAATATCTTTGAATTTTCGGAATTGCATTGTAGAAAGCTTAAAATTCAAAATCCGGTAATCTCAAAAGAGGATTTAGATAAAATCAAAAATTATGACGTTAGTCCGGATTATCAAGTAGAATCGATTCCTATATTGTATGAAATCAACAAGGGTCATAATGGACTAGAAGATGCTTTAAACGCTATTTTAAACAAAGCCTCTAAAGCTGTAGATAATGGGACTAATATCATTATTCTATCTGATAGAAATGTAGATAAAGATAATGCACCCATTCCTGCATTACTAGCATGTTCTTTTGTAAACAGCGGTCTTCAGAAATTAGGTAAACGCTCTAAATTGAGTATCATTGTTGAATCCGCAGAACCGCGCGAAGTACATCATTTTGCTCTATTATTCGGTTTTGGAGCAAGTGCGGTCAACCCCTATTTGGTAAATGAAATCATTGGGGAACAAATTGAAGAACTGGACATTACCGAATTCACGTTCGATGAGGCAATAAAGAACTACAATAAAGCAGTTGGCAAAGGCATCCTTAAAGTGATGAATAAAATAGGGATATCAACCCTTAATTCTTATCGCGGTTCTCAACTTTTTGAATGCATTGGTATCAACACCAAAGTAGTGGAAAAATATTTTCCGAATACTCCTACGAGAATACAGGGTATAGGGCTTTATGAGATTGAAAAAGAAATCGCGAAAAGACATCAAAATGCTTTTGAGGATACCGAAGTAGCGGCCAACCTAGATTTAGAAATTGGTGGTGAATACCGTTGGAGACGTGATGGTGAGAAACACATGTTCAACCCATTAAGTATAGCAAAACTTCAAAAAGCGGTTAGGGGCAATGAACCCAATACGTACAAGGAGTTCTCTAAAATGGTCAACGAGCAATCTCAAAACCTTATGACCATACGAGGTCTTTTTGAATTCTCCAATTACGACCCCATTCCATTGGAAGATGTAGAGCCATGGACCGAAATCGTTAAGCGTTTCAAAACAGGTGCTATGTCTTACGGTTCTATTAGCCAAGAGGCGCACGAAAATCTAGCCATTGCCATGAACCGTATTGGTGGTAAAAGTAATTCCGGCGAAGGTGGTGAAGATGAAAACCGCTTTTATAAAAATGCAACGGGTGATTGGAGAAACAGTGCTATAAAGCAAGTAGCTTCAGGTAGGTTCGGTGTTACATCCAACTATCTAACAAATGCTACCGAAATACAGATTAAAATGGCCCAAGGCGCCAAACCTGGCGAGGGTGGACAATTACCGGGACCTAAAGTAAATCCGGCCATTGCTAAAACAAGAAACTCTACACCGTGGGTCGGTCTTATTTCACCACCACCCCACCATGATATTTATTCGATTGAAGATTTATCGCAATTAATATATGACCTAAAATCGGCCAACAGAGAAGCTAGAATCAATGTGAAATTGGTTTCAGAGGTTGGCGTCGGTACCGTTGCTGCAGGAGTTGCTAAAGCAAAAGCTGATGTAGTTCTCGTTTCCGGATTTGATGGCGGTACCGGCGCATCGCCATTGACGTCCTTAAAGCATGCGGGGCTTCCTTGGGAACTGGGTATCGCAGAAGCACAGCAGACCTTAGTCATGAACGACCTTAGAAATAGGATAGTTCTAGAGTGCGATGGTCAGCTAAAAACGGGGAGAGATGTTGCGATTGCATGTCTCTTAGGTGCCGAAGAATTTGGTTTTGCCACTGCGCCTTTGGTAGCTTCTGGATGTATAATGATGCGTGTTTGTCATTTGAACACATGCCCGGTAGGTATCGCAACTCAGAATCCTGATCTACGAAAAAAATTCAAGGGAAAACCGGAACACGTTGTAAACTACATGTATTTTGTAGCTCAAGAGCTACGGGAAATCATGGCGGAGCTTGGTTTTAGAACAGTTAACGAAATGGTTGGCCAAGTTCAAAAATTAGACCGTAAAAAAGCTATTGAACATTATAAAGCGGCAGGAATAGACCTTACTCCAATTTTACACCAGGTAGAAGTGCCTGCGGGAACAAAATTTTATAATACCCAAAAACAACAACACGACGTCAATAAATCAATAGAATTCGATATTATCGCAAAAGCGAACCCATCATTGTTTAGAAAGGAAAAACTTTCGCTAGACTTTCCAATCTGCAATACGGATAGGGCCGTAGGTGCTATTGTAAGCAATGAAATATCTAAAGTTTACGGCGCACAAGGGCTACCCATCAATACGCTAAAATTGAACTTTACAGGCTCTGCTGGTCAAAGCTTCGGGGCATTTGCTACAAGAGGACTTACGATGATTGTCAATGGAAATACGAATGACTATCTCGGAAAAGGATTATCAGGCGCTAAATTGGTGATTAAAGTTCCGGAAAATTCAACCATAATCCCCGAAGACAACGTCATAACAGGAAACGTAACGCTTTATGGTGCCACCGCAGGTAGAGCCTATATAAACGGAAAGGCAGGGGAACGTTTTTGTGTTCGGAATTCTGGTGCCAAGGCGGTAGTCGAGGGTATTGGAGATCATGGATGTGAATATATGACCGGTGGTATTGCGGTAATCCTAGGGGAAGTAGGCCGTAATTTTGGTGCAGGTATGAGCGGCGGTATAGCCTACGTTCTAGATGAGAATAAAACATTTAAGCAACGCTGTAATTCAGAAGCACTAAATCTATTGGAGGTTTCTGAAGATAATGACATCAAACAGTTAAAAGACCTGATTGAAAGTCATTATAATTCAACACTAAGCCCGCTGGCACAAAGAATATTAGAAAATTGGGAGGCATATTTACCTAAATTCATAAAGGTTTTACCGGAAGAGTATAAACAAGCGTTGATTAGGTTGGAAAAAGAAAAATTACAAACGATATAAATCGAAAAAGGAGATGGGAAAGATAACAGGATTTTTGGAATTCGATAGAAAAGTAGAAGCTTACAAACCAGTAGAGGAGCGCATAAAAAACTACAAGGAATTTACCGTACCCTTAAAAGAAAAAGAACTAAAAGATCAAGGGGCTAGATGTATGGATTGCGGAATTCCTTTTTGTCATAGTGGCTGTCCTTTAGGAAATTTAATTCCTGATTTTAATGACGCCGTATATCGAGGAAAATGGGAAAAAGCCAGTGAAATTCTACACTCCACCAACAATTTTCCTGAGTTTACGGGTCGTTTATGTCCGGCGCCATGCGAAGAAGCCTGCGTTCTGGGAATAAACGAAGACCCTGTTTCCATAGAAAATATTGAAAAAAACATTGTCGAGACCGCCTTTAAAAAGGGATGGATTACGGCCAAACCACCACTAACAAGAACAGGTAAAAAAATAGCGGTAGTTGGCTCGGGACCAGCAGGGCTCGCCGCTGCACAACAACTTAACAGAGCTGGGCATACCGTAACCGTTTTTGAACGTGATCAAAAAGCAGGAGGACTTTTAAGATATGGAATACCTGATTTTAAAATGGAAAAACAGGTTATAGACCGTCGATTAAAAGTTCTAGAAGAAGAAGGCATCGTATTTAATTGCGGGATTCATGTTGGTATTGATATAAAGGCGGATGAGCTTAAAAATGATTTTGACGCTTTAGTCCTCTCTGGCGGAGCCACGGTAAGAAGAAAACTTCCTATAGAAGGGGCCGACCTAAAAGGTGTTGTACAGGCTATGGATTTCTTAGGCCAAAACAATAAGAGAGTAGACGGCATTAAGGATTTGGGCAATGAGATTAAGGCTACGGACAAAGATGTAATTGTCATTGGCGGTGGCGATACCGGATCCGATTGTATTGGAACATCCTTTAGGCATGGTGCCACTTCTGTCTCGAATTTTGAAATTATGCCAATGGCTACAACGGATAGACCAGAAGACCAACCTTGGCCATTTTGGCCCATGCGCCTTAGAACAAGCTCTTCTCACAAGGAAGGGGCCGAACGTTTCTTTAGTACTTCTACGAAGCGGTTCGTAGGCGATAGCGAAGGAAATTTAACAGGATTAGTAACGTCAGAGGTAGAGTGGATAAAAAAGCCTGGACAGCGACCAGAATTAAAGGAGGTGGAAGGAACCGAAAAAGAATGGAAATGTGAACTGGCTTTATTGGCATTAGGTTTCACCGGTTCGGAAAAAACGGTGGCAGAACAGTTGGGATTAGAATTAGATGCAAGAACCAATGTTAAAGCATCGGAATCTGACTACCGAACAAACGTGCCAGGTATTTTTGTGGCGGGTGACCAAAGGAGAGGACAGTCTTTAATCGTTTGGGCAATTTCAGAAGGTAGACAAGCAGCCCATCATGTAGACGCCTTTCTAATGGGTGAGTCTAAACTTCCGCTAAAAGGTGAAGGAGATTTACCAAGGATTTAATCTTTGGTCACTTTGCTTCCCCACCAGTTATCATCGGGTTCATAGTCTTCTGAGAGCATCAATTGCCTTTCCCTTTCAAGAGTTGGTAATTTTTCATTTATTAGCGTTTGTAATCTTGCTTGATATTTTTGCCAATCAAATAAGGTATCTTTCTTAGGATAACGAGCACCTATGGCGCTAAGCCAGTTTAATAATTTATCTGTCTTTTCTCTAGTTATGTCCGGATGTAAGGGCGCCACATTATGTTGCTCTCTGGGGTCCTCTAGGAGGTTGTACAATTCACAAACATCGTTCTCCCAATAATATATCAATTTCCAATGGCCTTCAAGAATTATGGATGAAGGGTCTCCCCCCTGATTGCCATAGTGAGGATAATGCCAATACAAAGGCCTTTTTACTTCAATTTTTTGCCCTTCTAATAGTGGTTTCAGGCTAATGCCATCTGTATGTTGTCTAGGCAAAAGATCAACACCTACCAAATCCAAAAGAGTAGGGTAGAAATCAGCTCCCGTAACAGATACATCTATCTTTTGTATAGTATTATCAAGCCATGGAACTTTAATAACTAGAGGTTCTCTTATTCCACCTTCCCATTGATAACCCTTGCCTCCTCTCAGGGGCGCATTCGAAGTCGAAAAAGCATCACCTGATGCCACACCTCCATTGTCCGAAGTAAAAACGACAATGGTATTTTCTTCAAGGTTGTTATCTCTTAATGACTGCAACACAATTCCTACCGCTTCGTCCATACGCTCCACCAAACCTGCATAAACGGGATTATCCTGTAATCGCCTAATGGGAAGTACCCTCTCCATTTCGAAACCACTTTTAGCTATTCCCAGTTTCGCTGCTTTATTCCTATACTTACTCCATCTTGTCTCATCTGTTTGAATAGGACCATGAACCGCGTAGAAAGATAAAAAAGCTAGAAAGGGAGTATCCTTTTTTGCGCTTATGAAACTTGCTGTTTCACGAGCTAGTCTTATGGAAAGATTTTCTCCATTCTCCTGGTTTTCCAATTTAGGATTGTTCCAAGGTGAAAAGTACCCTCCTATTGGACTTCCCTTGGACCATCCTCCCTTATTAATATCAAATCCATGGTCCTTTGGATAAGAACCTTCTTCACCTAAGTGCCACTTTACAGCGAAAAAAGTTTTATATCCAGCCAGCTATAGAGCTTCTGCTAGCGTTGTATCCCTTGATGGCAACTGACGTACATACTCGGCCGGCAGTAACTTATCATGGCGCTGTAGTGTACGCCAATCCGAACCGGACTTGGCTCCAATCCAATCCGTTATCCCATGTCTAGCTGTAAATTTCCCTGTCATAATACTTGATCTGGAAGGACTGCAAACTCTGCTCGTTGCATACCCCTGTGTGAATATAACACCTTCCTTCGCCAGTTAATCAATATTTGGAGTTTCATAAAAAGAGCTTCCCGTATAACCCAAGTCCATATATCCCAAATCGTCTACGAGTATAAAAACAATATTCGGATTTGTTTCTACTCTTGTTTTCTTAGCTTCACACCCCATCAAAAGAATGGTGTTAAGTAATAACCAAACCAATCTTGTATTCATAAATACTGGAATTTCAACTAAAAATACTAAAACTAACTTCAATATGGCCTATACGGATAAATCGGTACGGTTATTGACCCGAATATGTTGGAATTTAAAGCTAATGATATGAAGAAAAGTATACTTGGTATGTTGGTCATAGTAATCCTTCAATCCTGCATTCCTATACGTATAGCCCCAAAAATAAAAGACTACCAGCTAACTAAAGGCAAAAGGTTTAAAAGAAGCCTACCAAAGCGACAAATGTTTGTATTTGAAGACCCTAAAGATGTTAATGAATTCTATAATTATGTCAATACCAAATTTAACCTAGACTACATAGATGTATATGACGATATACCATTCTCCATAGCCAACAACCAATACTTTTTCTCATTTTATGAAGTTGATATCCCAAACAAAACCATTAATCTAATACCTTTAGCAGTTGATGCTATTTTACAAAATGCAGAAATAAATCCCGTTATGGATGGGCTTTACGAGACAAGACAAGGTAATTGGTATATAGCAATAGAGGTGTATAGTGATACGGAAAATGATTGTTTAGAACCTGAATCGGTCTCGCGACCGGTCGTATCGGAATTCCTTAGAAATCTCAAAAACGAGTATTTGGCCTCTTCCAATTACAATGAGGTCATATTCAAGAATTAAGACAAAAGAGTTATCGCTATTTTTCATACTGAAAACGTTAAGCTTTAACACTTGTGAATTAAGAGCACTTCTACCTTACAGATTCTTTCATTTATGGATGAAGAACCATAAATCAACAAATTTTCCCATAAAAAAACCCCCTTCACTTATAGTGAAGGGGGTTTCGAAGTAAGGCGGCTACCTACTCTCCCACTTGGTATAGCAGTACCATCGGCGCAAACGGTCTTAACTTCCCTGTTCGGAATGGTAAGGGGTGTGCCCCGTCGCCATGGCCACCTAAAACTGTAGCCCCCCTCGTTCCCCCCGAAGGGGGGATGCAAAAAAGGGCAATGTTTTTAAAGCACTTCCGTAAAATGTTCCCCTTTGGGGAACCCGGAGGGGCTTTGACATAATAAAGGAACAGGTACCCAAAAAGAAAGTAACGTCGTATCCGTTACGTAGAAGCGAGACGGTCGTACAAGTAATGACGAAAAAGGAGTTGCACCCCCGTCCGGGGACGGGGGATGCGTGTGCGCAAGCCTGACGGGCAATTAGTACTACTCGGCTACGGACGTTACCGCCCTTCCACCTATAGCCTATCGACGTGGTCATCTCCCACGGCCCTTTAAAGAAATCTCATCTTGTGGCCGGTTTCGCGCTTATATGCTTTCAGCGCTTATCCGATCCCGACATAGCTACCCAGCAATGCCCCTGGCGGGACAACTGGTGCACCAGCGGTCGGTCCGACCCGGTCCTCTCGTACTAGGGTCAGATCCACTCAAATTTCTAACGCCCGCAGTAGATAGAGACCGAACTGTCTCACGACGTTCTGAACCCAGCTCGCGTGCCACTTTAATGGGCGAACAGCCCAACCCTTGGGACCTTCTCCAGCCCCAGGATGTGACGAGCCGACATCGAGGTGCCAAACCCCCCCGTCGATATGAGCTCTTGGGGGAGATCAGCCTGTTATCCCCGGCGTACCTTTTATCCTTTGAGCGATGGCCCTTCCATGCGGAACCACCGGATCACTATGCTCTTGTTTCCAACCTGGTCGACCTGTATGTCTCTCAGTCAAGCGCCCTTGTGCCATTGCACTCTACACACGATTGCCAACCGTATTGAGGGCACCTTTAGAAGCCTCCGTTACTCTTTTGGAGGCGACCACCCCAGTCAAACTACCCACCACGCACTGTTCTCTCCTTGGAGAGTTAGGCTTCAGACAAGCAAAGGCTGGTATTTCAACAATGACTCCACCACACCTGGCGATGCGGCTTCAAAGTCTCCCAGCTATCCTACACATTGCTTGACCGAAGTCAATACGAAGCTATAGTAAAGGTGCACGGGGTCTTTTCGTCCCACTGCGGGTAACCGGCATCTTCACCGATACTACAATTTCACCGAGCTCATGGCCGAGACAGTGTCCAGATCGTTGCACCATTCGTGCAGGTCGGAACTTACCCGACAAGGAATTTCGCTACCTTAGGACCGTTATAGTTACGGCCGCCGTTTACTGGGGCTTCAATTCAATGCGTCGCCGAAGCTAACATCTCCTCTTAACCTTCCAGCACCGGGCAGGTGTCAGGCCCTATACGTCATCTCTCGATTTTGCAGAGCCCTGTGTTTTTGATAAACAGTCGCCTGGACCTCTTCACTGCGGCCCCCCATACAGGGGGCGACCCTTCTCCCGAAGTTACGGGTCTATTTTGCCTAGTTCCTTAGCCATGAATCTCTCGAGCGCCTTAGAATACTCATCCCAACCACCTGTGTCGGTTTACGGTACGGGCTGCTTCACTCGCTTTTCTTGGAAGTCGATCCGCTGGATTATCACCTTGACCGTAGTCTCGGTGTACTATCGGGGCGTTACCGCTCCCTTCAACGTACAATTCCGTCTGTACGCACCAACTTCTCGCCTCCGTCACTTTTAGCGTGAGCAGGTACGGGAATATTAACCCGTTGTCCATCCACTACCCCTTTCGGGTTCGCGTTAGGTCCCGACTGACCCCCAGCTGATTAGCATAGCTGGGGAAACCTTGGTCTTTCGGCGTGCGGGTTTCTCGCCCGCATTATCGTTACTTATGCCTACATTTTCGTTTGTAGCTCCTCCAGCATCCCTCGCAGGTACACCTTCAACGGCACTACAATGCTCCCCTACCCCTCTATAAATAGAAGTCACGGCTTCGGTGATATACTTATGCCCGATCATTATCCATGCGGAACCGCTCGACCAGTGAGCTGTTACGCACTCTTTAAATGAATGGCTGCTTCCAAGCCAACATCCTGGCTGTCAATGCAGTTCCACCGCGTTATATCAACTTAGTATATACTTTGGGACCTTAGCCGGTGATCCGGGTTCTTTCCCTCTCGGACATGGACCTTAGCACCCATGCCCTCACTGCGCAGAAACATTTCATAGTATTCGGAGTTTGTCAGGAATTGGTAGGCGGTGAAGCCCCCGCATCCAATCAGTAGCTCTACCTCTATGAAACTATCTACACGCTGCACCTAAATGCATTTCGGGGAGTACGAGCTATTTCCGAGCTTGATTGGCCTTTCACCCCTACCCACAGGTCATCCCAAGACTTTTCAACGTCAACGGGTTCGGTCCTCCACTATGTGTTACCACAGCTTCAACCTGCCCATGGGTAGATCGCACGGTTTCGCGTCTACTACTACTGACTATGGCGCCCTATTAAGACTCGCTTTCGCTACGGCTCCGTTCCTGAAGAACTTAACCTTGCCAGTAAAAGTAACTCGTAGGCTCATTATGCAAAAGGCACGCCGTCACCCCGAAGGGCTCCGACCGCTTGTAAGCGTATGGTTTCAGGATCTATTTCACTCCGTTATTCACGGTTCTTTTCACCTTTCCCTCACGGTACTGGTTCACTATCGGTCTCTCAGGAGTATTTAGTCTTGGCGGATGGTCCCGCCGGATTCATACAGGGTTTCACGTGCCCCGCACTACTCAGGATACCACTATCTGAAAGTTCCTTACCTATACCGGGCTATCACCGTCTATGGCCAAGCTTTCCAACTTGTTCTAGTTCGTCACTCATCGAATGTCGTGGTCCTACAACCCCGTTATTGCCGAAACAACAACGGTTTGGACTAATCCGATTTCGCTCGCCGCTACTATCGGAATCACTTTTGTTTTCTCCTCCTCCGGGTACTTAGATGTTTCAGTTCCCCGGGTTTGCTTGCTTTCGCATGACATATCTTCAATATGCCGGGTTGCCCCATTCGGATATCTACGGATCATATCGTGTGTGCCGATCCCCGCAGCTTTTCGCAGCTTATCACGTCCTTCTTCGCCTCTGAGAGCCTAGGCATTCCCCATACGCCCTTTTCCAGCTTGTCGCCAAACCTTCTTGTTTGCTTACTTATTATGTATTCGTACTCTTTTCTGTAATCGCACACCATAAGGCGTACGATCAAGATTCGTGTTTCTTTCTTTTTAGGTATATACGACACTAATGTCGTATATCCTGTTCCAATATGTCAATGAACGTTCATGCCGGACTTGATCCGGCATCTCCTCGGCAAGGTACCGACCTTGGTCGGTGCTATCCCTCGGAGTTTCCCGCATGCGCGGGAATTCGTGGAGAATATCGGAGTCGAACCGATGACCTCCTGCGTGCAAGGCAGGCGCTCTAGCCAGCTGAGCTAATCCCCCAATTACTAGTAGTTAGCAATCAGTAGTTAGTAGTTAGTACAACTACCACTCAACTTCTAGAATTTCCTGTTCAGTATTTCAGTCTCAATGAACGTTGCCCGGTTCTCCCTTAAAAAACCCTTGGGCCCATTAGTAGTCCCAGGCAGACTCGAACTGCCGACCTCTACATTATCAGTGTAGCGCTCTAACCAGCTGAGCTATGGGACTGTCCCTACACTACAGCTCCCTAGGAAGCGTGTAACGTATTTACTTATATATCGTAATTGTGGAGCTGTTGTAGATAGTGATGGTCAAAATCGAATTATAAATCGAAAAAACGGGACCGGGAACTTCTTCCGAAAAGGTCAGGGACCGTCCTTAAAGGACAATCTCTAGAAAGGAGGTGTTCCAGCCGCACCTTCCGGTACGGCTACCTTGTTACGACTTAGCCCTAGTTACCGATCTTGCCCTAGGCCGCTCCTTACGGTGACGGACTTCAGGCACTCCCGGCTTCCATGGCTTGACGGGCGGTGTGTACAAGGCCCGGGAACGTATTCACCGGATCATGGCTGATATCCGATTACTAGCGATTCCAGCTTCACGGGGTCGAGTTGCAGACCCCGATCCGAACTGTGACAGGTTTTGTAGATTCGCTCCGCCTTGCGACGTGGCTGCTCTCTGTACCTGCCATTGTAGCACGTGTGTGGCCCAGGACGTAAGGGCCGTGATGATTTGACGTCATCCCCACCTTCCTCACGGTTTGCACCGGCAGTCCCGTTAGAGTCCCCATCATGACATGCTGGCAACTAACGGTAGGGGTTGCGCTCGTTATAGGACTTAACCTGACACCTCACGGCACGAGCTGACGACAACCATGCAGCACCTTGCAAATTGCCCGAAGGAAAAGGTATCTCTACCCCTGTCAATATGCATTTAAGCCCTGGTAAGGTTCCTCGCGTATCATCGAATTAAACCACATGCTCCACCGCTTGTGCGGGCCCCCGTCAATTCCTTTGAGTTTCATTCTTGCGAACGTACTCCCCAGGTGGGATACTTATCACTTTCGCTTGGCCGCCCAGCACTCAAGGTGCCGGACAGCTAGTATCCATCGTTTACGGCGTGGACTACCAGGGTATCTAATCCTGTTCGCTCCCCACGCTTTCGTCCATCAGCGTCAGTATATGGTTAGTCAGCTGCCTTCGCAATCGGTGTTCTATGTAATATCTATGCATTTCACCGCTACACTACATATTCCGCCAACTTCACCATAACTCAAGACGACCAGTATCAAAGGCAATTCTACAGTTGAGCTGCAGACTTTCACCACTGACTTAATCGCCCGCCTACGGACCCTTTAAACCCAATAATTCCGGATAACGCTCGGACCCTCCGTATTACCGCGGCTGCTGGCACGGAGTTAGCCGGTCCTTATTCTTACGGTACCGTCAACAAGCTACACGTAGCCCTTTTTCTTCCCGTATAAAAGCAGTTTACTACCCATAGGGCATTCTTCCTGCACGCGGCATGGCTGGATCAGAGTCTCCTCCATTGTCCAATATTCCTCACTGCTGCCTCCCGTAGGAGTCTGGTCCGTGTCTCAGTACCAGTGTGGGGGATCCCCCTCTCAGGGCCCCTACCCATCGTAGCCATGGTAAGCCGTTACCTTACCATCTAGCTAATGGGACGCATGGCCATCTTCCACCGGCCGAAGCCTTTAACCCTTTCACGATGCCGTGAAAAGGTACAATGGGGCATTAATCTTCGTTTCCAAAGGCTATTCCCCTGTAGAAGGTAGGTTCCATACGCGGTGCGCACCCGTGCGCCGGTCGTCAGCGGAGTGCAAGCACTCCCTGTTACCCCTCGACTTGCATGTGTTAGGCCTGCCGCTAGCGTTCATCCTGAGCCAGGATCAAACTCTTCATCGTTGTTCTGTATATATTCGTCCCAACCATTCCAACGTCCGTCCACGGCCCCGATTCTCTCGATTTAATTCTATTCTTCCCGAAACCCTAAGGCCTCGGGAAATCACTTGATTCTTTTTCTCTACCTAAAAACCGAAACGGTGACCCCGAAAGGCACCACTCAGCTCTTATTCTCTCCACAATATTTCAATGAACTCCTGTAATCCCCTAACGACCTCAAAACATCACTGCCTCCGCGTCAGTGCCTCAAGTATCTCTCAAAGCGGGTGCAAATATACGCACCCTTTTTGATTCTACAACACATAAATCAAAAAAAAAGTAAAATAATTTAAATAAAAATATAATGGTTTGATTTTGTGGTGATTATGCACTAAAAAATTGCAGAATTTTAGTCATGAAAAGTTAAATATCTGTAAATCAATCTTGTAATTAAAAGCCCTAAATTCAAAGAAAAAGTCAAATCACTAAATCACAGTGTTTTAAATTGTGCCTACGAAAAGAAATTCCAAACTAAACCGAAGCGAATTACAAAATCACGGTAGGGATAATTTGGTGCGGCATAAAAGTTGTAGCCACTAAAAGAAGAATTGAAATGTTCTGCTTTTAAAAATATCCTTGTCTGTTTGATCCTAGCGTTTATAAAGAAATCCAATAAAGGAAAACCACCCAACTCTTCCGTATTCTGAACATGAAACTCTCCCAATAAGGGGTTGTATGCATCCATATTGTAAGACGTAAAGTATTTAAATGTAATACCTGTCTGCAAAAACATAGCTTTTTTAAAAACATCTGAAGAAAAGTACACCGTATTCCGTGTAGTCAACTGTGGGACATTGAGGACATTTTCATCTTGACCAACCAATTGGTACATGACAGTGTTGTTCAATGCAAATTTACCTAGGCGCAATTCTTTAGCATATTTTACTTTGAGATATGAGATACTCTCACTGTTCTGCACCGGTTTAATGTTGGCATTTTCCGTCCCCTCCTCTATATCCGCCAAAGGATTCAGCCCAAAATACGTATAGTTATCTATATTAGTATATTTTGCCGATAGACTACCCAACCACTTAGTGTCTAATGTAAATTGAAAACTATTTATCCGTTCTTTATCAAATCTAGTGGTGTTTTGCCAATTGTAATTAAGGTATTCACTTTGATACAGCAAGAAATTAAAATCTGGCATTCTAGATGAAGAATGAATGGAAAACTTCGCTTTGTAATCATCATTGATATTATATTGAACTGTGCCGTCGAAAATACTTCCACTTAATTCTCCCGACAGATTATATTTAAAAGAGCCGTCTATCTTAAAACGTCTAATTTGCTTCTCATAATCCCCTCCCAAGGCAATTTCATTTCCTGCGAGCTGGTTTTGTATGGTCTCTCCAGATTCCGTAATTAAGACACTATCAAAGAAGTAATCATAATTGTATAGATTAAGACTTGCCTTTAAATTACCTAGCGTACTATTATAAAATGACGCGCTGAATTGATTATAAAATGTCTTTAACGAGGCCTTATCGTTAATCGATGAAAGAATGGCTTCCCCAAAGTAATCATTATTTGAAGTCTGAAGGTATTGATAGTATTTAGTTTCGTAGTTAAAAACATGACCAATAGATAACGATGTTTTTTCTACGAAACTTGAATCCTTACGTTTTCTAACCAATTTATATTGATGGTCCAAATAATATCGTTTCCCCAGAATTTTATTATCCGCATCACTAAACCTAACATCAACTTTAGGCCTATCTATGAAATCAGGATCGCCGGATTCAAATTGCAACTCTTTTTCCGTAAGACCTCCATTTTCCTGGGATAAAATATCCTGGGCCGCAATGTGCGCCCTTAGATTATACCTGCCGTTCTTTGAGACATAATTCGCCGTAGTTTTAAAATTACCGGACTGTATCTGGTCAGAATTATATTTCCCGAGAGACCTATGCCCTTTATATCCAACGGAAAAATTTAGCCGTGGAGAAGTATTAAAGGTAAGCATAGCGTCCAATAACTGCCCCTCTTCCAGAGTGGTCTTAAACAGAAGGTCCGTCATTGGAGTGGCCACATTATAATAGTCGATATCCTGTATTTCAAAATAATTATAATGTTTGGCCTTCGCCCCTAGATTAGGATAGAAATCGTTTCTCTCAAAATCTACACCTAACTTATTGTATGTCTGCCCAATGTTAGAAAACGACATTAGTTCAAAATCATCTCTGCGCAGATAATTGTACTTGTATTCTTTATATACGGTAAGCGTTGTATCTAAAAAGGTAGTGTCCCTAGCAAATGAGATAATTTTGTAATCTTTTATAGTAACCTCTAAGCCCTCGTTCTTTTTCTTAGGTTTAAGGGAATCCGGTTTTTGTAAACGCGTCAAAGAATCAGAAACCTTTTTTGCGGGATCACCTTCTTGTGCAACTAGCACCTGAACCATCAAAAGAAAAATAACTACCAGGAAATATTTCATGCAAACTTATTACGAGAACAAAGTTAATTTTTTTGTTCCTAACATAATGTGAAAGTTTTAGGAATAAAAAAGTCCTCACATATGTAAGGACTTTTTTATTTCTGCATAGATTCTAATTATTCAAAAGGAACTACTTCGTTAGATGATTTATTTGCTACTAAGATATCGTTTAAGTCTATGGCAGTCGTGGCCGTACCGGCCTCAGCATCATAAGTAATGGCATCTAAATCTGCAACTACAGCCGAAATAAATGAAGGTATAACACCGACTGTCCCGGGGTCACCTTCGTTCACGTTAGGATTTAATAAAATTTCATTTTCATCAATAACCAATTTAACGCCCATGTCAACTAAACGCAGACCTTCGGCGATAAATACCTCTTGTCTGGTTCTGTACAAAAGTGATAGACCAGCATCATCATCATTCATTGCAGCGATATCTGCAGCTGTCAATGAAGTTCCGGAAACTGATGGAATATCTACATCACCTGACTGTCTATCTAGAACAAGACCGGTTCTTCCGTTTACCACTACATCGGCATTATCCGGTCGAGAACCTTCGGCTACTTGTGAACGTTGTTCAATTGAATCGTCGATAGTCCTTACTTCACGTGTTGCAATCAAATCTAACAAAGCCGTTAAGTTTGTTCTAGCAGCATTTATATCGTTATCTGACAAAGCTGCTTCAGCCAAAATTAAATACGCCTCTTCTGCTTTCATATAATGTACAGGCGCATCTTCATTAGGGTCAAGAAAAGAGTATTTAGGATCTAAAAAGTCTAATGTTGGAAGTGGTTGCAAGTCATCAAAAGTAGCTCTCTCGTACAATGCGTCTTCAAAAGTATTACTCGGTCCGTTTGATTCATCAAACTTAACTGTTCTATCAAAATCAGTACTCAATGCTAGAGCTGCATTTGCGGCGCTTACAGCCTCACTTTTATTACCCAAGTAATAATTCGCTCTTGCTTTCGCTAAATGATACTCTGGCTTAGCATTGATACCTATTGCTACATCAAAAGCGGTTATGGCGTTTTGGTAGTGCTCAGCGGAAGTAATTGGCACCCCAACAGGCTCCTGAGGTAAAGTAGAAAAGTACATCGCAGAAATTAAATAAGAAATCCCTTCGAAATAATTGAATTCCGCTTCAGTCTCAGCATCATAATTTGGATCACCAGGTCCAACTGTTTCTTTACCGAAAAGAGCTAACTCTCTTAATCTTTGAATATCTCTCTGGGTATCTCTCATATCCGGGTCAGTAATCTGCATATCTAAACCATCTAAAAACTGGTTAAAGAATGTTTGCGTATTTACATAATTATCAGCACCTAGTTCCGCTAGAATTAACGTTTCTTGAAATACCAAAGCCAATTGCCTTTCTACACCAGATAACCAGATAGAGGCCGAATTTGGTTGCCCTACAACAGAAGCTTCAGAAAGATTAGGGTTCTGGACTTCTTTGAAATTTGTCACATCACCAAAATCGCCCGTACATCCAAAGGCTATCATGGCTAAAGAAAATATTATTAATTTTTTCATTTTTACAATTTTTTATTAAAATTCAAACCTTAATGAAGCTATGTATGTTCTTGGTGCAGATTCGGTACCGTAAGCAAACCCGCCACTTGCGAAACCATTTTGTGCAGCAATACCCGAACCTGTAGTTTCAGGATCGAAATTACCGGCCGTCCAGTTGAATGGATTTGTGACAGTAACCCCAAAACGTATATTACTAAACAAAGGTGCAGCGATATCACCAAAATTATAAGAAGCCCCAATATTTCTAACCTTCAAGAAGTCATTGTCAAAAACAAAGAAATTCACATAGTTGAAAGGTGATGTTGTTCCAATTAAATCTTCCGGAATCCCAGTATTATCAACTCCTCTTAAGTGCCGTAACAAGAAACTCAAATCTGTTATTTGACCACCAAACTGATAATCTGCGGTTGCAAAAAGGTTAAAATTACCGTAGGTATAATTTAAGCCCATCGAACCAAAATTAGGAGCAAAAGTATCTCCTAAAGCAGTATTAGCCTCAAACTCATAAGTACCATCATCTTGCAAAATTGCAGCTGTTCCCCTTAAGTAACCCAAACTTTGTCCTTCTTCAACAACAGAACCCAATACATTGAATCCACCAACTACAAAGGCTGGAGCACCACCTGAATCCGTTACTATGTTTTCATTAGTGTTATAAGAAAGATTAATACTAAGGTTTTGCTTTTCAGATTGGATTAAAGTGGCATTTAAAGCAAGCTCATAACCTGAGTTCTCCACTTCTCCAATGTTTTGGATTTGATTGGCCTGACCCGATGATGGTGGATCTTGAGGCGTAAATAGCGCATCTTCAGTAATACCCTGATATCTTGTACCGCTCAAATACAGTCTGTTACTGAAGAAACCTAACTCCAAACCAAATTCAGTTGTTTTAACTCGCTCTGAAACCAAATCTGGATTCCCTTGATTTGCAAAAGTAAATGAAGGCCCCCCAAGGAATGGATTCTGATTAAATGTTCTATCTTGATCAAATGGTTGTGCAAAATTAGTTGCCTCACCATAGTTACCCCTTAACTTGATTGTGGAAATAATATCGCTGATACCTGAGTTTATATAGAAATCATGGTCACTTAAGTTATACGTAAGCCCAATTTTAGGTAGTAATAATGGGCTGGTATTATCTCCTGATATAGTATTCTTATCCAATCTCCCTCCGAACTCCAAGAAAGCAACATCATAAATACCTATGTTCTCAAGGAAGTATAAACCGTAGTTTGCATTTTCCAAAACAAAATCAGAAAAAGTTTGTTCAGAGAAATTATTCAATGACCTAGTGCCATCTACACCACCAGAACCGTTAAGTCTATTTTGTCTATCCGATGATCTAAAAAACTGACCTCCTAAAATTGACACAAAGGAAAAATTATCGGTATTCGCTTTATGAGTAAGGTTAACATCTGTTGTTACGGTGAAAGCAGATCTTAAAACTCTTGTAAGATTACCTTGATCCGTAGTCCCAGGAGCAATTGAACCCAACTCTACTAAAAGGGCATTACTTTGTAACTCTTCCTGTACCGTATTCCTATTGTCTATACCTATTGTCGCGTTTACCTGAAGAGCATCGCTAACATCGTAAATAAATTTATTAGAGGCTGTGAAACGATTGGTATTGCTAGAAATATCCACCAATTCCCCGATTCTTTTGTACCTAGCGGTCTCCTCCTCAAATTCTGCATCGGTAAATGCTTCTGTATCGCCACGAGCAGACCCCTCTAAATTGGAAAACCTTGAAAAACTAGTATTGGCATTATAATCTAGGTTAGATTCAAAGTTAACATAAGAGAAAGATCCTTGATATCTTAACTTGTCCGTAACATTTGCAGTTAAACCGAACGTAAAAGTTCTTCTTATTTGCTCGTTTATATCGTTAAAACTATCATCCTTATATAAACTTCCACCAAAGTTGTAGGTGAATTTCTCCGAACCACCACTCAATCCAAGTCTATATTGTTGAGACCAACCTGGTTGGAATATAACATCACCTGTTCTGTCATATCTAAGAAAGTCTTTTGTGGCACTAATAGCACCAACATTGCTTTCAAAGTAAGCAGCTCCTTTTCCTGCTTTACCTTTTTTAGTAATGATTTGAATAATACCATTCGCGGCATCTGCCCCATATAACGTAGTTGCGGCACCACCTTTAATATACTCAATTCTTTCGATTGATTCCGCCGGTATGTCAGCTAAAGCCGAAACATTAGCCCCACCAGTTGCGATACCTAATTGGGGATTAGAGTTTAGATTATCAACACGAACACCATCTATAATCACAACAGGTGTCGCCGAAGATGCTGCTGAAATCGCACCACGTGTTCTAATAATGGCAGCCGTACCAGGCTGTCCTGAACTTAACCTTATTTGAGCACTTGGCGTAGTGGACTGTAATAATTGATCAATTTGATTTGCAGGCAACTTATCAATATCTTCAGAATCTAAAACATCAACTGTTGTTGATAGCTTTCTTCTTGCAATACCGGAACCCTGCCCAGTAACGATTACTTCCTCAAGCGCTTCGGCAGATTCTTCCATCTGTACGTTAATCGTGTTGGAAGAACCTACAGTCATATTGACTGTTTTTTGCCCTATATAACTGTAACGCAATACCTGACCCTCCGCAACGTTGATGGAATATTGTCCGTCAAAATCTGATTGTGTTCCGTTAGTTGTACCTACGACGACCACGGAGACCCCCGGGAGAGGCAACCCACTCTGGTCTGTAATTGTACCGGAAACTGACTTTTCCTGTGCGTAAGAAAATGAGATGAAAACCATCATTAAAGATGTTAACATCCATGCAAACTTCTGTTTCATAGAATTAGTTTTTGAATTAGCTTGCGTCAAAAGTCTAAAAAATTGCCAAGTAATCCAAAAGTATCTTATGAGATAGCCAATTCTTGTTAAAAAACACTTATTTATTATTTTATTCTTAAGTAAAGTATTTATTTTTTGAATTTAATTTATTTTTTTAACTTTTTTGATTCAAATCTTATACGACGATTTCCATCATAAAATATCTGTTATGCTTAAAAGATTCCACCGATTTCCAGAAGAAGCAGGAACTGATGAGGCAGGAAGGGGTTGTCTGGCAGGTCCGGTTACGGCAGCAGCTGTAATTTTACCCGAAAATTTCGAAAATATCATCTTAAACGATTCCAAACAACTATCAGAGGTCAAAAGGGAACTATTAAGACCCGTGATAGAATTCGAAAGCTCAACTTATGCCGTAGCCCATGTCTATCCTGTTGAAATCGATGAGATAAATATTCTGAACGCCTCTTTCCTAGCAATGCACAAAGCCATCGATCAATTAAAGGGCCATTTAAAATATATCATAGTAGACGGAAATAGATTTAAAAAATACCGCGAGGTTGCTCATGAATGTATCGTTAAAGGCGATTCTAAATACATGAGTATTGCCGCCGCTTCGGTCTTGGCTAAAACCTACCGCGATGAATACATGAATCAGATACACGAAGAGTACCCCATGTACAACTGGAAAAAAAACAAAGGTTATCCTACAAAAGAGCATAGGGAGGCGATTAAAAGATATGGTATAACAAAATATCACAGAAAAAGCTTTAGACTACTTCCGGACCAACTAACACTTGAACTCTAAAAAGTATAAATTTGCTAAAAGCATTTTTATGAGGTCTTACTTGTCACTCTTATTAGTCGTTTTGCTCTTTACGGGTTGTAACCCAGAAAGAACCGATGAAGCTTCTTTTTTAAGTCTCGTTCCTGAAAATTCGGCGCTTTTGCTCAAAATCGACGCGCTAGAGGCTTTAGAAAATGACATGGCCGAGAATAGCATTGTTTCCGAAATGAGGAAAGAAGTATTTGCCAAAGCAATTGCTGAAAAAATGAGACCTCTTAACTATCTCGAAGGCGAAACATCTGGCCTGTTAACCCTTTCGATTTCTGATACTACCAATTTTGACTTCACTTTCATTATCACCGATTCTACGGCAACAATTGATTTGGATTCCATAATAAACAAAACAGTGGAATCCATTTCTTATCAGAACTACAGCTTTAAGAAGTACCAAATTGAGGAAACTACTTTTTTTTCTTCCAATATAAGAGGAGCGGACGTATTGAGCTCCTCACAACAAATACTTGAAAATATTATTGAAAATTTAGACGCCAACAATTTTCCTTCTCCGTTGGAAAAACTTTACAAAATAACAAATGCTCATGGACAACACCATCTCTGGGTTAACTTAAACGAAGTAGATGCACTTTTAAATCATTTATTCAATGAAACCGATGATATCCAAAAATTGTCTGAATATGCCGACTGGGTTTCCCTTGACATTAATCTAGATAATGATGGCGTATTATTAAACGGCATCGGAATAGCCAACGACTCCACCGATTACCTAAGTCTATTTTCAGGGACTAAACCTAAACCTAGCATCACACCCGCACTCGTACCTAAAGATGTTTCAATTTTTAAATCGTACAATGTAACGGACTATCCACTTTTTGCGCTAAACCGAGAAAAATATTTGAACAGCAGTATGGTTGAAGATTCTCTTCTTAATACCATTGAAGAAATAGGACTAGCAGAAGTTAATAATGAGCAGATAGTTCTATTACAGACTTTTGGCACTGCTACCATAGACGACTATCTTACGACCATTATAAGTAGTTCTATTGAATACCAAGGAAGTGAAGTCTTAAAAATTCAGCCTACTAGCTTCCTAACCGATTATCTTCACCCTATTATTACCGATTTTAATCCTAGTTACGCCAGCATTATAGAAAATACCTTTGTTTTTTCAGCTACAGAAGAGACAATAAAAAAAGTGATTAGCAGCAACAAAAGCGGCGAAGTACTTTACAATACAACCTTACTTAAAAACACCCAAGATATTACCACTTCGGCTTCTTCCATATTCACTGTAGCGTCCTCAATAGGCCTGCAAAAGAGTCTAAGCGAATATAATTTAAATGAGATAGGCAACTTTCTAAAAAGAACCAACTTAAAGGACTATGTATTTGGCTCTCAGATAGTAGCGGATAATGCCTTCTTTCATGCAAGTTATTTCGCAAAAAAAATCAGCAAAAAACCATCTAATCGTGGTGTTGTTTCCCTGTTTGATTTTCAAACCGATGCAGCCATTGCCACGACTCCCCAGTTCGTAAAAAATCATAGGACCAACAAACAAGAAATCATTGTACAGGATGAAAACAATGTCCTTTACCTTATATCCAACAAAGGAAAAATCATCTGGAAAAAAGAGCTAGCGAGTGCCGTTCAGGGTAAAATACATCAAATTGATATTTATAAAAACGGAAAACTTCAATTGGCTTTCACCACCAATAACGAATTCCTGGTTCTAGACAGAAATGGTAAGGAAGTGCAGCCATTTGCCATTAAACATGAAGGTGGTAACCTCAACCCTTTAGCCGTATTTGACTATGACGGTAAAAAGGACTATCGTTTTGTAGTAACCCAAGGAACAAGGGTTTTTATGTATAATAATAAAGGTAAGATCGTTTCGGGTTTTAAATATAAAAAGGCCGAAAGTGATATTCTCGGCCCTCCCCAACATTTTAGAATCAACAGAAAGGACTATTTATGTTTTAAATTGGCCAATGGCCAGCTCAAACTACTTAACCGTGTGGGAAATGTAAGGGTCAGAGTTACTGAAAAAATAGACTTTTCGGAAAATGACATCAAACTGTATAAAAATAAATTCTCCCTAACCACAGCAAAGGGTGTGCTCTACCAAATAGACGCCGGTGGTAAAATAGAAAAAACGAACCTGAACCTTAATGCGGACCACGGTATGGATGCCACATCTAAGACCTTGTCCATTATCAATGATAATATCCTGCGTATACGAGAAAAAAAGGTAGCCTTGGATTTAGGGGTTTATGCACCACCGGTTATCTTTTATTTAAACGATAAGATTTATGTATCGGTTACAGATATTCAAAATCAAAAATCTTACTTATTCGATAGTCAGGCCAAAGCTATAGCGGACTTTCCTGTGCAAGGTTCCTCTATGGCTGATATGGCTGACATTGATAATGATAGAAAACCTGAAATAGTCATTAAAAATCAGGAAAACTCCATTATCGTGTACAAATTACATTGATACAGGTTTTAGAATACTTTATAAGACGTATCATACCAACCGTACGATCAGGACATCATTTTTTGAAGGTTTTATTTATTTTTAAAATCCTGAAGCGTTATCGGCAAAACATGCCCTACTTCAAATATTACAGATATACCTTATTACTAAAGACACTTAAAATGAAATCATTCCATCCCCTACTAAAGCCACTATGCTTTATTTGTATATTTCTTTTCTCCTGTTCCCAAGCCAACGGCCAATTCCTAAAAAAATTAGGAAAAAGGGCGGAAAAAGCTGCGGAACGCGCTGTTGAACGTAGGGTGGACAAGGAAGCTACCGAAAAAACGGACCAGGCCTTGGACAGTATTCTAGAACCAGGCTCAAAAGGAGGCAATAAAACACAAGTTCCTAAAGGAGTAGAGACGCCTTCCCCAACAGAAAAACCTGATAACGGCGCCATATCCGGCGATGGGGAAAGACAGCCAACTTCTACTGGACCAAAAACTTTAAAAGTATATAGTAAGTTTGATTTTGTTCCAGGTGATAAAATTCTATTTTCCGATGATTTCTCTAATGATTTTGTAGGTGATTTTCCGTCTAAATGGAATACCAACGGCTCTGGAGAAATTGTTTCTTTCGATGATGATTCTGGTAATTGGTTTGAACTTAAAGGAGGTAGAAAAACGTATCAAATAGCGAATATCAATGAACTGCCTGAAAACTATACTATAGAATTTGATGTAGAGACTATGGGTATTGATAAGAAGACCTCCTCTGCCGCCAAACTTGTGGTGATTATAGATGAAAATGATAAGTTCGGCTATGGAAAAAACACGGTGTACGCATATTTACCGCTGTGCCAATATATTGAGCGAGATATTCGAATTTGGAATAATGTCAATGGCTCTAATATCATTGACAACTACGTTGGTGCGGATATAAGGGAAGACATTATTTCTAGGCCCCATATATCCATAGCGGTTAATAAAGAACGATACCGCCTTTATATCAATGAAACTAAACATATTGATATTCCCAAGCTTATTGCCCCCAATGCCCCTTTGAACTCTTTAAAATTTCAACTTGTTGGGATCAATGAAGGCAAGGACAGGGTTTTTATCAATAATGTAAAGATTGCAGAAGGCGGTATAGATCTAAGAAGAACCTTGATGAAAGATGGAAAAGTATCTACCAACGGTATTCTTTTTGACTCGGGGTCGGCCAATATACAGCCACAATCCATGGGCATCATTAGACAGATTTATCAGGTATTGCAAAAGGACAATAAATTGAATTTAAATATTGTCGGGCATACGGATGCCGATGGTAATCAAGATGCCAATCTTAAACTTTCTAAGAATAGGGCCGAAGCCGTAAAAAATGCATTAGTCAGTATTTATTCAATTGAAGAAAGCAGATTATCCACAGAAGGAAAGGGAGCCTCAGAGCCTATGGGTGACAATAGCACTATAGAGGGCAAGGCACAGAACAGAAGGGTAGAATTCATAAAACAATAACAAATAGTACACAAACATGAAAATTAAACTTTTATTAAGTCTGGCATTACTTTGCGGAACATCTATAATTTACGCCCAATCTACCAATTGTAGTAGGTTTTATCCAATGGACGAAGGCACTTCCTTTGAATACACTTCGTATAACAAAAAAGGAAAGACCGAAGGAAAATCTAGCTATAAAGTAACATCTGTAGAGAACGATGGAGACACTACCGTGGCAACCATGGATATTTCTTTTGAAGACCAAAAAGGAAAAAAAGTTTATGATACCAATTACTCCTTTTCCTGCACAGGAAATATGGTCACCGTTGACTATGAGTCTCTTGTTCCCCAACAAATGTTAACGCAATACGAGGATATGGAAATGGAAATAACAGGAACCGATATTGAGCTGCCCAATGATTTGGGGGTAGGCCAAGAATTAGAGGATGCGAACGTGACTTTAAAAATGAATATGGGAGGCATAAGCATGAACACTACGGTGGACATGGTCAATAGAAAGGTGGAAAAAAAGGAAAACGTTACTACGCCCGCCGGAACGTTCGAATGCTTTGTACTTTATAGCGAAAACCAATCCAAGGTGATGATGGCAAAGAGCAACTTCCCGTCAAGAGTATGGTTAGCCGAAGGCGTGGGCATGGTAAAGCAGGAGACCTATAAAAAGAACGGTGACTTAATGAACAGTACGGAATTGACCAAGTTTAGCAAGTAAGCCTAATTTCATAATACAGAATACGAAACCTCGGTCTATACCGGGGTTTTTTGTTTTATCAATTTAGATTCAAACAGTACATTAAAATGACGCAGTAATTTCTCTTTTACTTCTTCCATATCAACTTCTTGCTTACCTAACTCAATATTTAAAGAAGTAACGGCCTTATCCTTAATTCCGCAGGGAATCATCATATCAAAATAGCCCAAATCCGCATTTACGTTTAAGGCAAATCCGTGCATTGTTACCCAACGGGAAGCTCTAACACCCATAGCGCAAATTTTTCTGGCAAATGGCGTTCCAACATCCAGCCAAACTCCGGTTTCCCCATCGGAACGCTCTCCTTTTACACCGTATTCCTCCAAGGTTAAAATAATTACTTCCTCTAAAAATCTAAGGTACTTATGAATATCCGTAAAGAAATTATCCAAGTCTAAAATGGGGTACCCTACTATTTGTCCAGGGCCATGATAGGTGATATCCCCACCCCTATTGGTTTTATAAAAAGAGGCTCCTTTTTTGGTGAGCTCCTGCTCACTGGCCAAAAGATTCACAAGATTACCGCTTTTCCCAAGGGTATATACATGCGGATGTTCTACTAACAAAAAATAATTAGGTGTCTCCAGACGTAATCCCTCACGTCTATTCCTAATCTTTACATCGATAATTTGCTTAAAAAGAAGTTCTTGGTAATCCCAAGTTTCCTTATAATCTTTATGCCCTAAATCTTGAAGATAAACCTTCTTGTTCATTACTACAAAGATAAGAATTGTTAAGGCCTAACTTATTGTTCTAGTTCCACTTCTAAATTCAGAATTTTCGGGTTCTTCATCAACTCTAAAAATCCAACTTCATAAATCAATGTTTTGCCATCTGCACTGAAGGTAGCTTCCTCCGCAGAGGCCGATTTTACCCGCTTGGGAAAATGATACTTCAGGGTGTACGTAGAACCGGTTAAAAAGAGCTCTGCCCCAGCCAAGCTATCAACGGCTTGTTGATGCAGTTGCGCATTCAATATTTTAGCCGTTCTCGAAAACGAATTTCCTTTAAAGCTATAGGAAACCTCCGAACTTTTAGTGTCGTTGGATAAGAATTGTGGTTGATTGGCTCTTCCTGCGGGACTCAAAGCATCCATATTCTGAAATGTATTGAAGGCATCACCAATTTCGTCAATGTTCTCGAAACTTGAATACATGTCAAACTTCATTTCTTGTGTGTCGGGATTCATGACCATATGAAGGTTAAAAGGCTCTAATTTTTTAAGTTTGGCTTGCTGTTCTGGAGACAATGCAGCTATACTATCCTTTTTCTCCTCTAAAAATTGCTTAAAGGACAACGTGGAGTCAATTGCCTTTTCGGTGCCTGCCATCATCTCATCACCACCCATTTGCATTAACTCGGACCCGTCAAAGTTGATACTGATTTTCCCGGAACCATTTTCTTCCAAGAATATTTCTTCCGTGAAATTACAGGATACCACTAGGGCTAAAAGCACTAGTAATAACCCCATCTTAATTTTGAACATAGCTATTTAATTTGGATTGTTGAGGATGACCAAAGCCGCAATAACGCCAGGGACCCATCCGCAGAAGGTCAAAAGTAGCACAATTAAAAATGACCCACAACCCTTTCCAATAACCGATAAGGGAGGAAAAAGAATGGCTAATAAAACACGAAGAATACTCATTAAATTATGATTTTGATTGATGTACTTATATGTCGCCAAAGCACCTGTATTGTTACAAAATCATCTATTTTTATCGCTCTAATGTATTACTATGAGAATTTTATCTATTGTACTACTCTTCTTTTTGGGCATTGCCCAAGGCATAAGTCAATACATTTTTAGTGGCGAAATTTCCCGCACAGCGGAAAACAGAACGGTTTATCTTTCATTGGTTGAGAATTACAGAAAATCTTCTCGGGTATATGCGGACCAGATTCTTAAAGAAACACAGGCCGATGCCGATGGTTACTTTAAGTTTGAAGGTGATAATCTTTCCGAACAAAATAGAATATACAGAATTCATACGGATGGTTGTGAGGACAACGCCGAAGGAGGAAGTCATTTTTTGAAGCATTGTCCTGATACTCAAAGTGTGCTTTTCATTGCAAAAAAAGGAGACACTATTCTGTTTCCTCTTTTAGAAAACAACCAACCGCTCTGTGAAATAAATTCGACCAATAAAAATGCCGATCTATTATTGGAAATAGATTACCTCAAGGAACAAATGATTCTGGATTTTATGGAGTACAACAGTAAGGCCAATGAATTGCTGACTTTCCAAAAGTGGTTCAAAATTTTTCAGGAGTACGGTGAGGAGAGTGGGGAACCCTTAGCAGAACTTTTTATTTATGATTTTCTATCGGATAGGGCAAGCGAAACATACCCCTATTATGTAGTAGATGCTAAAACCAATCCGTACTATTCACAATTAGCGGAAAGACTTGAAAGCCAATACCCCAATGCTACCTTTACGCAACAGTACTTGAACGAAATCGCAGCGGACCGGCTCCTTCAGAACCAAGAGACGTCAAAAGCCGATAGTAAAATTTTGATGTATTTGGTCTACGGAGTACTTGCAATTATGCTATTACAAGCAGTATTTTTTAGTATTAAGTTTATCAGGACAAAAAAGCGCACAAAAACACCGGAAAAACTTACCAATCAGGAGCAAAAAGTTTTCAACGCCATACGCAAAGGCAAAACCAATAAAGAAATCGCCTCTGAATTATTCATAAGTCTAAGTACCGTAAAAACCCATATCAATAATATTTACAAAAAGCTAAGGGTAAATTCTCGACAGGAGATAAAAAAGATGTGATTACAAACTACGAGACTTTCATCCTGTCTCAACTATAATTACATTTCCACCCATATTACTAAGGTTTCCACTAAAATCCACCTAGGGTCTAGTCCCCATTTCCACCTGAATCATTAAAAGACCAGCCCTTATTTTATTGAAATTCGGTTCTCATTTAAAATGTATATTTATGAAAACCATTTCTTTATTTATCCTTGCAGTAACTACCACGCTTTTTATATCTGGACAGGAACTCAACCAAGAAATAACCTTGGAAAATGGAAAAAAATTCCTAATCGGAGAAATAACAAAAGAAGGCTTGACCCAAACAACGTACAACGGATGGTATCAACCAAACTATGACCGTTATACTGTAAACCAGTCTGTAATAGAACAATTCAAGGATACACTTAAACACTATCAAATACTTGTTTTTTTGGGAACCTGGTGTGGTGACAGTAAAAGAGAAGTACCACGTTTAATGAAAATTTTGGTTGCTGCGGAACATCCCTCTAAAAATTTAAAAATCGTGGCCCTCGACAGCAGAAAGGACCACTACAAAAAAAGTCCGGATGGCGAAGAGTGGGGATTGCAAATCCTTAGGGTTCCCACATTTATTTTCTACAGAAACGGCAGGGAACAGAATAGAATTATAGAAACGCCTAACAGGAGTCTTGAAGAAGATATGCTCCAAATCATAACTTCGGATAATTACATCGCCAACAAAGCAAAGTCCATGCATTTCGATTGAGTTCTAAGCGCTTGGTGTTACCTGTAACAAATTAGGTATCCTAAAACATGGTTTCTGTTTTCCTTTTGTGTCCGCTAGATTGAAAGATTAGCGCATCTTACCTATCTTTGCGCCTTTAAATAAATTGCGATGCAGCTATCCGAGCAAGAAATTATTAGAAGAGAAAAGTTGGCCAAATTACGGGAGATGGGTATTGACCCTTATCCTGCGGCCCTATACCCCGTAAATGCTACCTCAGAAAGCATAAAACAGGATTATGAGGAAGGAAAAAGAGTTGTTATCTCCGGTAGATTAATGCGTAAAAAGGTACAGGGAAAAGCTTCTTTTGGCGAATTACAGGATAGCGAAGGCCGCATACAGGTCTATTTTAACAGAGATGAAATCTGCCCAGCGGACGACCATACCAAGTATAACGAAATCTTTAAAAAACTTTTAGATTTAGGGGATATCTTAGGTATAGAAGGAGAGCTTTTCACCACCAAGGTCGGGGAGAAGACTGTCCTTGTAAAAGACTTTACTATTCTCTGTAAGGCCTTACGACCTCTACCACTCCCCAAGCAAGATGCAGAAGGCAATACCTACGATGAGTTTAACGACCCAGAACTGCGCTATCGTCAGCGCTATGTGGATTTGGTGGTTAATCCCCATGTAAAGGAAACCTTTGTTAAGCGTACAAAGATTACCAATAGTATTCGCCAGTTCTATAATGAAAAGGGCTACTTGGAAGTAGAAACCCCTATTTTACAACCTATTCCGGGTGGTGCCGCTGCTAGACCATTTTTAACGCACCATAATGCACTAGACATACCGTTATACCTCCGTATTGCCAATGAGCTGTATTTGAAAAGATTGATTGTAGGCGGATTTGACGGGGTTTATGAGTTCTCTAAGGATTTTAGGAACGAAGGTATGGACCGTACCCACAATCCGGAGTTTACGGTGATGGAATTGTATGTGGCCTATAAGGACTACAATTGGATGATGGACACCACCGAGGCACTCTTGGAAAAGGTTTCCATAGATGCCAACGGCACATCGAAAGTAACAGTCGGCGAAAATGAAATTGAGTTTAAAGCGCCATATGCGCGGGTTCCAATTTTGGAAGCCATAAAAGTTCACACCGGTGTAGATGTTGCAGGCATGGGTGAAGAAGAATTACGCGAAACAGCCAAAAACCTAGGTTTAGAAGTGGACGAAACCATGGGCGTAGGCAAGCTCATAGATGAGATTTTTGGCGAGAAATGCGAACATTTTTACATACAGCCCACTTTTATAACGGACTATCCAAAAGAGATGAGTCCGCTGACCAAACAGCACAGAGATAACCCTGCCCTAACAGAACGTTTTGAGTTAATGGTAAACGGAAAAGAATTGGCCAATTGCTATTCTGAGCTCAATGACCCTATAGACCAACGCGAACGTTTTGAAGAGCAGTTACGTCTTTCCGCTAAAGGCGATGACGAAGCCATGTTCATTGACCAAGATTTTTTACGAGCCTTAGAATACGGTATGCCCCCAACTTCTGGAATAGGCATTGGTATAGATAGATTAGTAATGCTTTTGACCAATAATTCCTCTATTCAAGAAGTATTGTTCTTCCCTCAAATGCGGCCGGAGAAAAAAACTGTGGAGTTGACAGAGGAAGAAAAGGCCATTGTAGCTATTTTAAAACCTGAGGGAACCATGGAACTTGGAGCCCTAAAAATGCAAGCGGGGCTTAGCGGTAAAAAATGGGATAAATCCATGAAATCCTTAGCCAAACATGGCCTCACCAAGGTAAATAAAACAGATGAAGGTTTATTTGTTGAATTAACAGCTTAAGCGTCTAAGGGACCACACTTTAAAAATTAAAATTTGCTATATTTATGATTGTTGGCAGCAGCTGATACATTGTAATTTATGTGCAAGAATTTATTTTTAAGGCGTACAGGTCATCTTTTCGTTGTATTGATTGGGTTTTTAATTCATTCCTGTCAACACAAAGAACAGGTAGATTTTAGCACCCAAATAAAACCCATTCTCAACAATAACTGCATTACATGTCATGGAGGGGTCAAAAAAAGTGGAGGTTTTAGCCTTCTTTTTGAAGAGGAAGCTTTTGCAAATACCAAATCAGGCAAACCGGCAATAATACGCGGAGATGCTTCTGGAAGCGAGTTTATCAGAAGACTAACGGAAAAGGACCCCGAACTACGTATGCCTTATGAAAAACCTCAACTATCCGATGAAGAAATAGATTTGCTCACTAGATGGATCGATGAGGGTGCGAAGTGGGGAGAACACTGGGCTTATTCACTTCCTGATAAAGTGGCGGTACCACAAAAGACAGCAGAGGCCGGTTTTACACCAGAAACTTATTCTACGTTTTTACAGAACGATATTGATCACTTCATCAAGGTACGTCTAGACGAAGAATTTCTAACCCCTAATGCACCGGCCCAGAAAAATACCATCGCCAGGAGATTGGCATTGGACATTACAGGTTTACCGCCAAATAAAAAATTGCTCCAAGACTTTGAAAATGAAACCATTTCCTATGAAGCGCTGGTAGATTCTTTGTTAAGTCAAGAAGCTTATGGTGAAAAATGGGCCACTTGGTGGTTAGATCTGGCACGGTACGCAGATTCTAAGGGATATGAAAAAGATATGGGGCGTTCTATCTGGAAATACCGCGATTGGGTCATAAAGGCATTGAACTCCGATATGCCGTATGATCAATTTACCATAGAACAGCTGGCGGGAGATTTACTTCCAGAACCAACGGTAGACCAATTGATCGCAACGGCCTTTCATAGAAATACCATGAACAATGATGAAGGTGGTACTGATGACGAAGAATATAGGACCGCTGCGGTGATAGACCGCCTCAATACGACGTTTGAAGTGTGGCAAAGCACTACCATAGGTTGTGTACAATGTCATAGCCATCCGTACGATCCCTTTAAACACGAGGAATATTATGAGTTACTCTCGTTCTTTAACAATTCTCGGGATGAAGACACGCCAGACGAATCACCTATATTGAGGTTTTACACTCCAGAACAGCAAAGAAGGGTAAGCAACGTAATGCAATGGGTTAAGAAATATGGTGATGAAAAAACAAGCTTAGCCTACAAAAACTTTTTGCAGTTTACCGAACCGGTTTACAAATCACACTTCTTTACAAAATTTAATAATAGCGTGTACGATGACCATGCCTCTGTTGTTTTCTGGGATGACGGCAACCTCATCGTTGAGGACGCTCACACCAAAAATGCCGGTCGGGTTTATTTGAATTATCGCTCGCATTATAACGGCACAACAATGATTATCCGGGAGAATAACGCAGCGGGGTGCGTTCTTGGAAAATTTATCGTCAATAAGACATCAGGAAATACTACCGGTGCGTTTCCTTTAGAAAAAATAGACCGTAAAACAGATTTGTACATAGAAACGCAAAATACCAGTGTCGCTAAAGAAGTGAATATCCTCAACGTTTATTGGGTCGGGTTTATTGAAGACCTACCTGGCCAGAACCAATTAGGTTGGTCCAATGTGCACTCCGATTTTATTACGGCCCTGAATGCCGAAACGGAAACGGTACCTATCATGGTAGAAAATCCTAGATACATGGCCAGAACCACACAAATCTTCGATAGAGGAAGCTGGCTCACCAAAACGGATACGGTTTTACCGGACACCCCAGAGAGTCTTAACCCGTGGAACTCATCGTGGACCAAAAATCGTTTAGGGCTTTCCAAATGGATAGTGGACAAGAAAAATCCACTTACCGCCAGAACTTTAGTGAATAGGGTGTGGCATCAGATTTATGGTAGAGGGTTGGTGGCTACAGTAGAAGATATCGGGTCACAATCAGAGCCTCCCTCCCATCCTGCTTTGTTAGACTGGTTGGCAATACGCTTTATGAACGAACATGATTGGAGTCTAAAGGTATTGATCAAGGAAATTGTTTCTTCCGGTACTTACAGACAGAGCTCCAAAGGAACGCAAGAGTTACATGAACTAGACCCAGAAAACGAACTATATGCGCGGGGTCCAAGAATACGTTTAGGTGCAGAGCAGATCAGGGACCAGGCCTTATCCGTATCTGGATTATTAAGTACTAAAATGTATGGCCCGGGCGTGATGCCCCCACAACCCAAAGGCGTTTGGCAAACGGTTTATAACGGGGCCGATTGGGAAGAAAGCAAAGGGGAGAACAAATATCGCAGGGGTATCTACACCTATTTAAAACGCACGAGTCCCTATCCCTCGTTTCTGACCTTTGATGCTGGTAGCCGTGAAGTTTGTATGATTAGGAGAACCCCTACCAACACTCCCCTACAGGCACTGGTTACATTAAACGATCCCGTATTTCTAGAAGCTTCCTATCATTTGGCAAAGAATAACTATGTACCTAACGACATCGACAAAAGTATTGCTCAAAGTTATGAGACAGCTACTTTGAAAACCATCTCACCGGGAACCTTAGACGTTCTGAGAACGCTTTACAAAACTTCAGTGGAACAGTTTTCAAAAGACAAAAAATCCTCAGAAGCGTTTCTTCATTTTGAAACACGACCCACACCGGAATTAAGTGCGTTGACCGTGGTGGCCAATGCAATTATGAATTTGGATGAATTTTTGACAAAGGCATGAAAAACGATATTGTACACCGTTTATTACACGAAAAGTTGGCGCGAGAAGCCCAGGCCAAAACACGGAGACACTTTATTAAAAGTTGCGCTCAAGGTATGGGAGGACTAGCCTTAAGTTCCATTTTTATGGGATGCGACCCTATGACCAAACCAAAAAAAAAGGGCCGGAACGCTTTATCTGAAAGAGATTTAAATCCGTTCGCTACCCTTGCACCGCCTTATGCGCCAAAAGTAAAATCTGTCATCTACTTGCACATGGCAGGGGCTCCTTCGCAATTGGAGATGTTCGATTATAAGCCCGCACTACAAAAATTAGACGGTAAAGATTGCCCGCAATCCTTGCTAGAGGGAAAGAAGTTCGCTTTTATTAAGGGCACTCCCAAGCTAATGGGACCACAAGCAACATTTAAACAGGAGGGAGCATCCGGGAATTGGGTCTCTAATTTTTTACCTCATTTTAAAAAAGTGGTAGACGAAGTCGCATTTCTGAAAGCGGTACACACGGACCAGTTCAATCACGGACCGGCACAGCTCTTTATGCATACGGGCAGCGCTCGACTAGGGAGGCCTAGTATTGGTTCTTGGGCCACCTATGGCCTAGGTTCCGAAAATCAGAATCTACCAGGATTCGTGGTCCTGACTTCCGGAGGTAATACACCCGATGCAGGAAAAAGTGTATGGGGTAGTGGTTTCCTACCCTCTGTATATCAAGGTGTGCAGTGCAGGTCCGTAGGCGACCCCGTGCTCTACATCGAAGACCCAGAAGGTATTACCAGAGACTTAAAAAAAAGCACCATAGATGCCATCAACCAGATCAATAAAGAGGAATATGCAAAATATGCCGATCCTGAAATTTTGGCCCGTATCAATCAATACGAAATGGCCTATCGTATGCAAATTGCAGTTCCCGAGGTAATGAACATCAATAACGAACCAGAACATATCAAAGAGCTATACGGTGTTGAACCAGGTAAGGAATCTTTTGCCAACAACTGTCTCTTAGCACGTAAATTGGTTGAAGACGGTGTGCGTTTTGTACAACTCTTTGATTGGGGATGGGATACACACGGAAATGCCAGGTCTGGCTCCATTGACCTGGGCTTGCGTAATAAGTGTCGCGAAATAGATAGACCCATTGCGGCGCTGATCCTAGATTTAAAGCAACGGGGACTGCTGGAAGACACTCTTATCGTCTGGGGTGGTGAATTCGGAAGAACGCCAATGCAAGAGAACCGTGGAAATAAGAAAATGGCCTATAAAGGAAGAGACCATCACGGTGATGCCTTTACCATGTGGATGGCCGGCGGAGGCATTAAAAAAGGAGCCTCTCATGGCAGCACCGATGATATTGGTTTCTACGGTACGGACGGTCGTGTATCCGTCCATGATGTACATGCTACCATTTTACATCTCCTTGGTTTTGACCATGAGGAGTTCACCCATGAGTTTCAAGGCAGAAATTTCAGGTTAACAGACGTAGAGGGTAGCATTATTAAAGAGATTCTGGCCTAGGTTCTAAAAAATTATCCTCCTTCTTTTTTGTCCAGAGCTTAAATTAACTTGAAATAATGAGAATATTTATAATAATATCGATATCCCTCTTTACGCTGAACACCTTTTCGCAACAGAAAAAACAACTACAATTCTTCCAGACCAGTTGGGGCCGAACGGTTTCTTGGGATGCTTTTTGTGAAAAGACAAAAGCCTCTGGCTATGACGGTATAGAAACATGGTTACCATCGGATAATGAAGATCGTTCGGAATTAGAAAAGGCCTTGGCCAAATATAATTTAAAGGTTGCATTTTTAAACGGAACGAATTCATCAATCCCCTTTAAAAAAAGTTTGTCCAGATACACAGCAAATTTTAAAACGTTGATTGCCTTAAATCCCGCCTACATCAACTCCCATACGGGAAACGACTTTTTCACCTATGAACAGAACAAGGCTTTTATTGATGCGGCAAATACCATAGCAAAAGAAAATAATATTCCCATCTACCATGAGACCCACCGCGGTCGGTTCAGTTACAACCTTCCAGATACCAAAAAATATATGAAGTCTATTCCTGAACTAAAATTAACCTTGGACATCAGTCATTGGATGGTAGTCCATGAATCTCTGCTTCTAAACAAAGACGAAGAACTGGAAGAAGTTCTACAGCGCACCCATCATATTCATGCAAGGGTTGGTCATGCCGAGAGCCCACAGGTAAATGACCCTGAAGCCCCTGAATGGAAAAAAGCAGTAGACCGCCATATGGATATCTGGGAAAAGGTGATTCGTCTAAAATGGAAAACACAAGATGTATTTACCATAACTACGGAGTTTGGCCCAGCGCACTATATGCCCACATTACCCTATACACAGGTGCCCGTAGCAGACCAATGGAAGGCAAATAAATATATGATGCGCGCTTTAAAGGAACGTTTAAACATTGATTAAAAAGACATGGAGGTACTCACCCAATTACTTGGCAGGCTGCATCCTCTAATTGTGCACTTACCTATAGGCTTTATCATCCTAGGGCTCCTAATGTTATGTTACTACCGCAAACAGCACACGTACCCGGAGGCCGTAAATATCATTTTTCTCTGGGGAGGTTACACCGCCCTATTGGCCTGTTTCACCGGCTATTTACAGTATTTGGGTGAAGGCTATGCCTTTGATACGGTTAAGTTGCATCTATGGTCCGGGATTATTACCGCCTTGTTCTCTTTTTTAATGTATGCTCGTTTAAAGAAATTGAAATTAGTGCATTTCCTGACCAAGATTCCTGTGGTAACACTTTCGATTTTGACACTTGCTTTAATTTCCTTCACTGGTCATCAAGGGGGAAATATAACCCATGGGGCCGACTACTTAGTGGAACCTTTACCGAACAACATAAAAGAAGCCTTAGGTTTTGAAACTTTTGAGGAAAAGAAAATAGTGCTTTCTGAAAACAATTGGGAAAATGCCCTGTTGTATGATGATGTGATAAAACCTATACTCAATAATTCGTGTGTGAGTTGCCATAATCCAAAAAAAATAAAAGGAGGTCTTCTTCTGCACAATGAAGTAGGCATACTTGAAGGGGGTGAGAACGGTAGTATTCTTATAGCCGAAGATGCAACCAAAAGTGATTTATTTGTACGAATGAATTTACCTCTCGAAGATGAGGCCCATATGCCCCCAGAGGGCAAGAAACAGCCCTCCAAAGAAGAGATAAAGCTGGTAGGAGCTTGGATTAATGCCGGACACCCCTTTGAAGGCACCGTGCAAGAAAGTGGTCTAGAAAAAGAGCTGTTCACTTCTTTCTTCCCCAATGAACAAACTTATGATTATCCACAAATTGAAATACCGGCGGCTACTCTGGACAGTATACTATTAGTAAAAAGAACAGGTGTACATGTAGACCCCATAAGCAAGTCTACAACCTTCCTGCGGGTTTCCTGTCTTAATAAACCTTCTTTTGCGGATGCTGATTTTGAAACCCTGCTCCCTATCGCCAACAATATCGCCATATTGGATCTGGGCAACACACAAATAACCGATACTATTTTTGAAAAACTCATACAACTCCCCCATCTAACCGTATTAAAAATGGACCATACGAGCATTAGTGGAAAGGATATTGCCTTATTGAAAATCCTACAACATTTAAAATCCATCAATCTTACCGGTAGTAATTTTGAACAAGAGTATTTAAACGATTTTGCCGACTTTACGAATTTAAAACAACTTTACCTGTACAAGACCAAGGTAAATCCTAATACTACATCGACCTTAAACAGGGATGATATCCACATAGATTATGGAAACTACACCCTACCTCCGATTCCTTCTGATTCCATTATCTATTAAGATATCCAAATTCTCAGAAAATGGCGACGCTTTTTTAATTACTAAATAAAAAACATAGCTTAGAAGCCCTAATGCACACCAACTATGACCTTAAGCAGTAAAATAGGGCTCCTATTAGGACCTATACTCTTTCTAATAGCCATTAATCTTCCTAGCGCACTAATAAATGAAAACGCGGATGCTGTTATTGCCGTGGCGCTTTGGATGATTATTTGGTGGATCACCGAGGCGGTCTCCATATCGGTTACCGCCCTGCTGCCCTTACTTCTGTTCCCTATCCTTAAAATTATGCCTATGGGGGAAGTGGGTGCCAATTACGGCAGCCCCATCGTCTTCCTGTTTTTCGGAGGGTTTGTCATGGCACTGGCCTTGGAAAAGGTGAATCTGCACAAACGTATTGCCCTATCCATCATAAAAATAACGGGCACTACCCCGGATAAAGTGGTCCTAGGGTTTATGATCGCTACGGCCGTACTTAGTATGTGGATCAGCAACACGGCCAGCACCGTGGTAATGCTCCCTATAGCCATGTCGGTAATACAGCTGCTCATTAATGATGCCGATGGTTTTACGAAACGGGACCGTAATTTTGCCTTAAGTGTTATGTTAGGCATTGCGTTCTCCGCTAACGCCGGTGGTATTGCCACGGTCATTGGTACGCCCCCAAATTCCGTTTTAATCGGGCTTTTGGAAAATGAATACCAGATAGAGATTTCTTTTCTTAAATGGATGGTCATAGGGCTACCTTTTTCCATTATCATGATCAGTATGTGCTATTTGGTATTGGTAAAATTGATGTTTCCCAGCGGAACTCTAAAGTTCAATGCCTCCAAAGAAATTATTACGCAAGAGCTCCGGAAATTGGGCCCGACAAGCAAAAGAGAAAAAATGGTGCTGATTATTTTCGGAATTACCATATTCATGTGGATTTTTAGAACTGTCATCAATAGCATTATCCCAAACCTGGGGCTATCGGATACGATGATCAGTATTTTTGCTGCCATTTCCCTCTTTGCAATTCCTTTTAATCTCAAAAAGGGAAGTTTTATCCTAGAATGGAAAGACACGCAGCAACTGGCTTGGGGCATCCTTATACTTTTTGGCGGTGGTTTGGCCCTGGCCAAGGGTATGTCCGTTACCGGTATCGTAGATTTGGTCGCCGGTCTTATCGCAGAAAGTGATATTAGTGTGCTCTTGACCGCTACCCTACTTATTTTCTTGATGCTCTTTATGACGGAACTTATGAGCAACGTTGCCCTAGTAGCCGTATTGGCTCCCGTAGTTGCGGGTATCGCCCTAGGTTTAGGGCTTCCTATTGTGTATTTATTAATACCCGTTACCATGGCAAGCAGTTGTGCCTTTATGCTACCTATGGCCACACCACCAAATGCCATTGTATTTGCAAGTGGCTACATTAAAGTCCATGAAATGGCCAAAGCAGGTATTCTACTTAATATCCTCGCAGTGGTACTATTGGTAGGACTTTTTCAATTTATACTTCCCTTACTTTTTTAAAAAACAAAGCCCCTACTGCAGTAAGGGCTTCTAGCTTGACTAATTCAGAAAATAATTCTATATCTTCTTTCTTAATAGACTTCAAAAAGTTGAAATTGTTACAAAATCCGACTTATGATTTCATTAACAATTCCTTCGAATATTTTTTCGGTTCTTTGAAAAATGCTCAAACCAACACTAGAAATGACTAAAAAATTACGCTTCGCATTACTCACACTAGCCTTCATATCAAGTTATCAAACTACAGAAGCGCAAATCTTCAAAAAGAAAAAAAGTAAAACCGAAAAATCCGATGAAAAGCCAAGTAAGGACAAGATAAAACCTTATAATAAGGTCGTTACTAAAGATGCCAAGACGGACAAAGGTCTTTTTGACGTTCATGTGGTAGCGGACAAACACTATTACGAAATTCCGGATTCCCTGTTCAACAAAGAAATGCTGATGGTGAGCCGTATTTCCAAAACTGCGTCCCGCATAGGATTTGGCGGGGGAAAGATAAACACGCAGGTATTGCGTTGGGAAAAGAAAGACAAGAAAGTATTGGTACGTGTGGTGTCTCACGATGTGGTCGCTGCAGATTCCCTACCCGTGCACGAAGCCGTGGTAAACTCTAATTTTGAACCGGTACTGTACGCTTTTGACATAAAGGCCTTTAAGAAAGATTCCTTGAATCCGGCTACGGTAATAGCGGTTGATGATATTTTCACCAAGGACACCAAGGCTTTTGGCATGCCAGAATTTTATAGGAAAAGATATAAAGTTTCCCGCTTGGACGATAGCCGCAGTTTTATTGAAAGCATCAAGAGTTATCCCTTAAACGTGGAAGCCCGTCATGTAAAAACCTATTTGGCCAGTGCACCGCCGAGCAACGGCAGTCTAGGCTCTATTTCCTTAGAAATAAACAATTCCATGATCCTATTGCCCGAAGAACCTATGAAACGCCGGTATTTTGACCGCAGAGTGGGCTGGTTTGCCAGAGGACAGGTAGATTACGGGCTAGATGCGCAAGAGAGCAAGACCGTTACCTTTTTGGACCGTTGGCGTTTAGAGGTAAAGGAAGAGGATATAGAAAAGTATAAGCGCGGGGAACTGGTAGAACCTAAGAAACAGATTGTCTACTATGTGGATAGAGCTACACCGGAGCAGTGGGTACCTTTCATAAAACAAGGTATTGAAGATTGGCAGGTTGCCTTTGAGGCCGCCGGATTTAAAAATGCGATCATTGCAAAGGATCCGCCGACCAAGGAAGAAGACCCGGAATGGTCCCCTGAAGATGTTAGGTATTCCGTGGTGCGTTATTTGGCCTCGCCCATACCCAATGCCAATGGTCCACATGTCAGTGATCCACGGAGCGGGGAAATTCTGGAATCTGATATTAACTGGTACCATAATGTCATGACCTTGTTGCGAAACTGGTTCTTTGTACAGACCGCCGCTATAAATCCTGACGCCAGAGGTGTGGACTTCGATGATAAGGTCATGGGAAGACTCATACGCTTCGTATCCTCGCACGAGGTGGGTCATACCCTAGGGCTACCCCATAATATGGGAAGTAGTGTGGCCTACCCGGTAGATTCCCTAAGGTCTGCAAGTTTCACCAAAAAATACGGCACCGCACCCTCCATAATGGACTACGCCCGTTTCAATTATATTGCACAACCCGGTGATGAGGGCGTTGCCCTAATGCCAGATATTGGAGTTTATGACAAATATGCCATACAATGGGGCTACAAACCTATTTTGGACAAGACGGCAGAAGAAGAGAAAAAGACCTTGGATAGCTGGATATTAGAACACGCTGGTGACCCCTTGTACAGATTTGGCCATCAGCAAGTAGGAGACATCGTTGACCCAAGTTCACAAACGGAGGATTTAGGGGATGACGCTATTAAAGCAAGTAGCTACGGTATCGCCAATTTAAAACGTATTGTTCCCAAATTGGTGGAATGGACCAAAGAGGACGGTAAGAACTATGACGACCTGGAGACCCTTTACGGACAGGTAATTTCACAGTATAATAGATACATGGGCCATGTATCTAACAATGTGGGCGGCGTCTATGAGCATCACAAGACCTATGAGCAGGAAGGGGCCGTGTATACGCCCGTGGCAAAAGCACACCAAGCCAACTGTATGGCCTTTATCCAAGAAGAACTTTTCCAAACTCCGTACTGGTTACTGGATCAAGACATTTTTGGCCGTACCCAATACTCAGGTTTCGTGGAACGTATCAGGTCTATACAGGTGCGAACCCTTAACAATATGTTGAGCCTCGGTAAAATGGCGCGGCTTATCGAAAATGAGACCGCCAATGGTTCCGATGCCTATTCTCTGTTGCAAATGATGGGCGATCTAAGAAAAGGTATTTGGTCAGAATTACCCGCTGGTAGAAAAATAGACACTTACCGTAGAAACCTGCAGAAGGCACATATAGACCGCCTTGCCTATTTGATGACCGCGGAGAACCAGAAGAAAAAACCTGACTTTGGTGGGTATCAGAAATCCACCGTGGTAAACACGAGCCAATCGGATATTCGTTCCTTGGCCAGAGCCGAACTGAATAGTTTAAAAAGGGAAATCAGAAATGCGGCGTCCAGAACATCGGACCAGATGAGCAAATATCATTTACAGGATACCGCAGAACGTATTAACATGATTTTGGACCCAAAATAAGCGTTAAAAATAATGTAGGATTTTGCTTACATTCGATGAAAGGCAAATTTCTTCGATGACCCGATTTACTAAACCACATACAGCGGTATATTGCCATCAAGAAAAGCCCATTTCACAACAATGGGCTTTTTTGCGCTACTCTGTGTGCTACCTTTGAAGTGTAATCAAAAACCCCCAAATCATGAATAACAAATTAAAAAGCCTTGTTTACCTCAGCTGTTTTATGATAATGGCAGTATTGTATCATGTAGATGCATCTACGGAAACGGATAAAAAAGTAGTGGATACCGCACAGACCACCGAAGCGGATATCACCATAAACCCATTTACCCAGGACTTAGGCGAATAAAAGATAGCCACTTATACTAACCCCAAATCAAAAGCACGGTAAACACCGTGCTTTTTTAGTACTACCCTTTACTGTTCCAAGAAAACGCTTCATACAGTAAAGCAATACCACAGCAGTGTACCGTGTAAAACGCTTCCTACTATAAGGCTTTTTTCTTCCCCTTATGGCATCAACATATTGCTAGTTAATAATTACCCAAAATAGGTGTCCCCATTAAACCTTTGTTCTAAGTAGTGGTCATACCCATGAAATCAATAAAATAGATAACATGAAAAAAATAGTATGTGCAATGCTTGTCATGGCAAGCATTACGGTAGCCGCCCAAAGAGATGAAATGCGTGGACGTGAAAATTCCATGAAAGATTTAACTACGGAACAAATAGCGACCTTACAGACCAAAAAAATGACCTTGTCCCTTGACCTGAACGAGGAACAACAAAAAAAGATGAAGTCCTTGATAACTAACCATGTAGCGGCCCGGAAAGCTAAGATGGAAGCGCAAAAAGCTAAGAAGGAAAGTAGAGAAAAGCCTACGGCAGAGGAGAAATACGCCATGCAAATGGAACGGCTAGATGCCAAAATTGTCCAAAAACGAGAGATAAAAGCCCTATTGACGGAAGCGCAGTATAGTAAGTGGGAAAAGATGCAGCACAGGAAAGGAAAACATCGAAAGGGCGAGCGTAAAGAAGCGAGAAGAGGCGAAAGATAGTTTGGTTGGTTTAGTGATGGATGAAAAACCTTTGCATTAGCAGGGGTTTTTTATTTTCTATACAGTCATCTGATATAATCTATACGTTCATTTTATATAAATCGTGCATTAAATATACCTATAAACTTATATAAAATAACCGTACGTTTATCTTGTATTTCTATGTTACTCTAGGGCCATTTGATATATTTTGTACCTTTTGGGAAATTATTAGATATACAGACTTATAAACGAGTTAGAGCAAATTTAAAAAAATGAAAAAAACACTTTACATATTATTAATTCTATTGATTACCGCCTGCAACTTTGGAAAATCACAAAATTCGAATAATGGAATGATTAAACAAACCGAATTGACTAATGTAAAACTAAAAGATTATGGATTTTTAGATTGTATGTATAGAGACTCCTATTTTCCAAAATTTCTCGTGGACAAGTGTAAAAATATACTAGTAAATATGTGTGGGACTATCGAAACGGAAACGCCTGAAAATTTAGAAGAACTCTATAAAATAACACAAAGTGCTACTGATAAATTAAATGATTTGGAAGACGAATTTTTTGAAAATAATAGCGAAATTGAAACTGGAGCAAGAGAATGTTTAGGAGCTAATTTTGCATATATTTCTGAAGCTTATGGATTTGACGCTGATGTAGAAGAGTTAATCGCCACAAGAAACTGGTAAGAAAACTTGCTCTAACACAGCCTAAACGTAATGCGGACTTTAGGTCTAAATCTAAAGGTCTGTGCATATTTATGAAGTCGCTAAATCTTATGGATTTAGCTTTGGACAAGAAAAAATAAAACTAAACAATAAGCTTTAGCTTCGTGCTAAGACGGAAACGAAAAGTTTACTTGTCTCCGCACTACGCTTAGCCCAACCGTTGTGTGTAATTTGAGAAAAGCTAATGCAGAAAACAGAAATCATAGATAAAAATCAACTTTTTGAACTGATTGAATTCATTCTTTTGGACTCAAAAACTGAATTCTATGAATCATATTCTGAAATGGAGAAAGAATTAATTCGGATAAACAGTTTGTCTGAATTCCGAGCCTACTTTGACAATGGAATTGCAAACGGAAAAGTACATTTCGGATTTGGAATTTATAACCCTGAATCGAAAGGCAAGTTATTTACCTCTAAAATAGAGCTCAATCCTAAACATTGTGACGGAAAAACTTACCGCTATCGAATAGATGGTTGGGCAATAATCTTAATTCAGCTTGACTTGCAAAACGGAGAAAACCGAATTGAATGCAGAGTTTCTGTAAACTCAAAGAAAAGAGCTGAAAACTGGAAAAGCACAAATCCTGAATTCGGGAATCCGGAATTATGGGAATGGAAAATCGTGGAAAATACTGCTAGAAAAATAATCAACCAACTAAAAAAAACTACACACAACAATGGTAACCGTTGCACAAGCCTGTGATTTTCAAAATACAGATTGAATACAAGTCCCTTTAAGGGGCTTTTTTCTTGTCGGCTCAGAAACGGAAGTCCAAATTCCGATGCGTCATGGAAGCTTGAAACAGGTTTTGGAGCACACTTTTGGCCAATGCCTTCAAAGCAAGCTGTCCCGCCCCGCTTTTTACCCGTTTTCGTTCGAATTTCAGGTACTTCTTCAAATTATAGGCGATGGCCGAAAGGTGCATCACCTTGTTGGCCTGTGCAAGGCCGATGGTATTTATCTTTCGTAGCCCCATGAACTGTGTGAGCGTGCCGAACACGGGCTCGACCGTACTTTGCCGCTTGCCCTTCATGTACCTCCCCTGTGGACTGTTGACCCTTTCGTTATTACGTTCGTACTCTTCACGGTAATAGGTCACCGAGAACTTCTTCTCCTGTGCACTCTTTCCCAGACACGTGCTACGTATAGGACAATCGGTACAGACATGCTTCCTTGCCCTGTATTCCTTCTTTTTCGTTCCCGTACGGTAGTCCTTGAAAACCTTGGTGAAAGGGATCACCTTTCCTTGTGGACACAGATAACGGTCATGTTCCCCGATGTACTCGAACCCATCGGGACCGCCCTTGTAGGTGCCGTGGGGCGGAATGAAACTCTTCAGTCCCATGGTCTCCAGAAAAGCATAGTTCTCACCGCTACTATAACCCGTATCGGCCACACAGTTCTCGAACACCAAACCCTGTTGCCATAACCTTCTTTGTAAGCGGGGTACGATATCCTGTAGCTGTTGATTGTCCTTTCCGTCGGCATGGTACGCCCTGATGTCGGTGATCACGTGGTGCGCCGTGTCCACGCTCAATTGGGAGAGGTAGTTCAGCTTGCGCGCCTTCCCGGGCTTTACGCTTATCCTGGCATCGGGATCCGTGGGACTGTAATGCGTCTTGTTGCTCGTGTATTTCGACCCCTTGTTCCCGGCACCGGGACGTTGGTCCTGGTCTTTTGCCCATCTCTTGTTACGGCCCTTTATCGCGTCAAGTTCCCTCTTGCTCGCAGTAATACCCCGTTGACCTTCATCCGATTTATCGTTCTTGGATTTACGGTGGGGTCCTTCTCTGTCCATTGAACTGATCGCACGTATCTTTTTCAGATGCTCCTCCAAATCCTCTTCGGGCACCTTCAGCTCCAAGGTATCCATACTTGCGTTCGCCTTTACAGGGGCCGAATCGATCGCCTGCGTATGGCCGCTCACCATACCCCTCTCCACGCACATGGACAGAATATTGGTGAACGCCTCCTCGAAAACGGACTCCGGGAACAGTTGACGGGTCCTGCTTATGGTGCTGTGCCAGGGCAGCTCCTCATCGATGTCATAGCCAATGAAAAATAGGATGTCCAAGCGCATAGAACAATGGTCGATAAGCTTGCGGTCGCTGATGATGTTCTCCAGATAGCCCACCAAACACAGCTTGAAGAAAACCACCGGGTCGATGCTCTTCTGGCCGCTCTCCCCATAATATCCCTTGGTCAACCGATAGAGGAAATCCAGATCGATTGTACCTCTTAAGCGTCTATAAAAATTGTCCTTTGGTATACGTTCGCTGAGCTGGAAGCTCGCGAACAGCTTTTCCTGGTAGTCCTTCTTTCCCTGCATACCTAAAGTTACGATCCATCTCACGATCGGCAATGATTACGACCCGTTTTTTTCCTAACTTGTGCAACAGGCACAAAGCCTAAACGTAATACGGACTTTAGGGCTTAACCGAAAGGTCTGTGTGTATTTGCCAAGTCGCCAAATTTTTAAATTTGGTATATTTAAAACGAGAAAAGATAAATAACAAAATTTAAAAAATTCGGCTTTAGATTAATCTGAAAAGTATCGTTCATAACTGCCCTACTTTTCTTATACTAGGCCGTCAGACTGTCTAAAAACCTCTCCATTCTTGATAACCCTGTTGATTACTTTTAGGCCGGGATCTTGACCTTCGGCACATAGGGTCGTAATTTAAGGATATGAAGTACATAGAAGGAAAAGACCGTAGGCAGTCCTCCCTCTTTCCCATATCCCTGGAGGACGCCATAGACAACGAAAATACCGTAAGGGCCGTGGATACGTTCGTGAACGGCCTGGATATGGAAAAACTGGGGTTCAAGGTACATTTCCCTGAAAACGGCAGGCCGGCGTACCGGCCCGCCACTTTGCTCAAGCTCTATATCTATGGCTACATGAACAAGCTTCGTTCGAGCAGGCAGCTCGAAAAGGAGTGCAGGCGGAACATCGAGGTCATGTGGCTGCTCGAGGGCCTTGCCCCCGACCATAACACCATAAGCAATTTCAGGAAGGACAACCCCAGGGCCATCAAAAGGGTCTTCCGCGCCACCGTCGAGATCGCACGCAACTTCGGCCTTATCGGTGCCACGTTGATCGCCGGTGACAGTACCAAACTGCGCGCCCAGAACAGCAAGAAGAACAACTACAACCAAAAGAAGATAGACCGCCATATCGCCTACATCGACAAAAAACTGGAAGAGTACCAAGGGCAGCTCGAAAAAGGCGACGGGGACAAGGAAAGTATAAAGGACGATATCGACCGACACGGCAAAAGAAGGGAAGGGTACAGAAAATTGGAGAGGGAGCTAAGGGAATCCGGACAGGAACAGATCTCCACCTCCGATCCGGAGAGCCGCCACATGATAGTGCGCAACAACATTACCGAGGTCGCCTATAACCTACAGGCCACCGTGGACTCCGAACATTGTATACCCATCGATTACCGCCTGACGGGCGACAACGACACCAAGGCCATGGGGAACATGCTGCGGCGGGCCAAGACCATCCTGCGGACCGACCGCTTTACCGCACTCTACGACAAGGGGTACCATACCGGGAGCGAGTTCAAGATAGCCGACGACCTGGGCATCGATACCCTAGTGGCCGTTCCCGGAATCGGAAGGGCGTCACAGGCACCCGATCCAGCGTACAATGCCGAACGTTTTGCCTATGACCGGGAGGAAGACACCTATACCTGTCCGCAAGGGCATGTCCTGAAGAGCAACGGAAGCCGGTACAAAGGGCGCAACTATTATTTCAAGCAGTATAGAACGAACGCCTGCAAAGGCTGCCCTGTACGGGAGCTATGCACGACCGCCAAACAGAACGGGAAGATCGTACAGCGAAGCGAGTTCAAGGAACATACCGACGGAAATGCACGGCGAGTGGCACAAAACCAAAATCTGTACAGGAAAAGACAGGCCATCGTAGAGCATCCCTTCGGCACTATCAAAAGGCAATGGGGGTTCGACCATGTAATGACCAAAAGGACAAAGGCAAGGGCCTCGGCCGATGTGGGACTCATATTTATCGCCTACAACCTCAGGAGGATCCTCAACCTGATCGGGAATCAGCCCATTTTGCCGGCATACCTGACTTTAACCGCCATTTTGGGCAACCTAACAAAGGGGTTGGCCCGTTTCCGGACCAAATGCCGTCCAAAAATTATAACCGCACATTTTGGCCCACCAACGGGCAAAAGGATTATTTTCGATTATATTTAAAAAATCCGGCAGGGTTTTTAGACAGACTGCCGTTAGGCAACATTTTAAGAAACCTTTTACCAAATAAAAAATAATTACTTATCTTTGACGTTAGTAACGTAAAACGGTAATATGATTATCTCCTTTGGAGCGAAGGACACCGAACGGATTTGGAAAGGTATCAGGGTTAAAAAAATGCCGCTCGAAATCCAAAATATCGGACGTCGGAAATTGAGAATGTTGAACAACTCACAGGACATTGCCGACTTACGCATCCCTCCATCGAACCGACTTGAAAAGCTTACCGGAAAATTGAAGGAATACCATAGCATCCGGATCAATAGGCAGTGGAGGATTATGTTCATCTGGAACAACGGAAACGCAAGCGAAGTGGAAATAATCGATTACCATTAATAAAAAAATTATGGAGAAGTTATCGAACATCCATCCCGGAGAGATCTTGAACCTCGAATTTTTGGAGCCTCTTGAAATTACCGCTTACAGGCTGTCAAAAGACTTAAAGATACCGCAAACAAGGATTTCGGAAATCATAAAGGGCAATCGCCGGATTACGGCCGACACCGCTTTACGATTGAGCAAATATTTCGGTAATTCCGCAAAATTCTGGCTCGGAATCCAAGACGATTATGACATCGAGGAGGAAAAGGAAAATAAAGAGAAGGAACTCGATCAAATCAAACGGTACGCAAGGAAAAACGTTGCCTAACAAAACCTATACGCAATGCGGGCGTATGTGCCTTCCTGAAAGGTCTGGGCGTGTTTTCGGGCACCGCAAAATCTTTTGGATTTTGCTTTTACGCGGGACAAGATAAAACCAAAACAAAAAGATTTTTGCTATCGCATGGCGGGAAGGCATTCGCGTGCCCGCCCCGCACTGCGCATAGCCAAACCGTTGTGCATAATTATGAAGAAACTATTTTTCATTTTAATAATGACTTTTTCAATCCAATCTTTCGCTTGTTCTTGCGAATGCAATTGGGATTGTAGATTCGGAGCAGTTTCTGATAATCAGGAATTCGTAGCACTTATCAAAGTCATTGAATACACGGATTATTTGGAACACGGAAATGAGAAATTTCCTTATTCGATAACGGTTGAAATAATTAAAAAATATAAAGGTTCTGAATCTCGAAAACGAATAAAAATTTGGGGAGATAACGGAATGTTATGTCGACCATATATTGAGGAATTTAAAGTTGGAAAGTACTATTTAATTGCACCCTCAAAAATCAAATACGACTCAAAACCTGAACAAAAGAATGATTATGACTTATTTTCCTGTCATACCGATTATTTAGAAGTGGATTACGACAAGAAAATTGCATACGGAGAATACTCTTGGTGGAGGAAAGAAATTACACTTGAAAAATTTGAAAGTAAACTGGAAAAATAACTATGCACAACAATGGTAACCGTTGCACAAGCTTAAATTCTGAATGAAACAGCTCCGTTTAAGCCTTTTTAAGGGGCTTTTTTCATGTCGGCTCAGAAACGGAAGTCCAAACTCTGCGCATAACGCTTTACACGACCGGACTGCATCACACAAACATTATAACCATTATCATACAGATAACGGGCTATACCTTGGTGATAGACCCCAGTAGCTTCCATGACGACCAATAGTTCCACGCTAGGGTCAACCGAACCCTTTAGCCAGTTCAAAAGCGCTATATAACTAATATAAATCAATAGACAACAAACTTAGGATGGCTATAATTAATACGGGTTTTGATGCTTAACGCCTAGTTTTGTGTATACTTAGAGTGTCCGCCAAATCTTTGGGATTTTACATTTTAGTGGGACAAAGAAAAAAAAGAAAATCTATCAATCTCTTGAGCTAACGATTCTATTCTTGTGTAGGAAAATTATACTAAATTTGACCCTTATTCAGAATTTAAGTGAAAAGGTTACCAAAAGATTATGGACAAATACATTGATTCGAATCCAGAAGCTGGAAAAAGATTCTATAAGGACTTTTTCGACAAGGGAAAAGTAACAATGCTGAACTTACTGAAATTTCGAGTGAAAGCTGATTACACAGGTTTTGAAAATCTTAGTCCTGAAAAGGAAATCAGCGGGGAGGAAGCATACCAGTTGTATATTGACAATACTTTAACTGAATTAATTAAAGCGGGAAGTCGAGTATTATACTATGGAAAGAGTAAAGATTTTTTAATCGGCCCAGACACTGAAAAATGGGATGCTGTTTTAATAGTGGAGCACGAATCCGTATCAAAGTTTATGGCTTTTGCGCAAAGCAAAGATTATATAGAAAATGTTGGACATAGAGCTGCCGGGTTGGAAGATTCTCGATTATTACCAACGACTGAAATAAAAACTACACCTAACAAAGAACTGAGTTAAAAACAATCACTAATTGAGCTAATTTTGAAACAAAGTTTTCATCATAAGGCATCCACTTTTTACCGAATTTACGGTTACAGCGCAAAATGAGCTATGCTTTTTCGCAATGAGCCATAGGCAAACCGTTGCCATTAATTATAGAAAATCATGACCATAGATATCATTGGAGCAGGAATAGGAGGATTAACTACTGCAATTGCATTTGAACAAAAGGGTATTAAAACGAGAATATTTGAACAAGCTGAACAAATAAAAGAAGTTGGAGCAGGAATTATTTTAGCCAATAACGCAATGCAAGTTTATGAAAAGTTAGGTTTACGAAAAGTAATTGAGGAAAATGGCAACCCAATATCTTCAATGAATATTACCAAATCATGTCTAAAACCACTCTCCACAATTGATTTGTCCTATTTTGAACAAAAGCGCAACATAAAAAACATTGCAATACACAGAGGGAAATTACAACAGCTATTGACAGACAAATTAAAATCAACTGAAATTACTTTAGACCATAAACTCACTTCAATTGTTAAAAATGGGATTGATTACGATTTAAACTTTAAAAATGGACATCAAACACAATCATCAACGGTTATAGGAGCTGATGGACTAAATTCTATAGTTCGTCAAAACATATTCCCAAACAATAGTATAAGAAACGCGAAGCAAATATGTTGGAGAGGAGTTACGGAATATGAATTACCTCTAAAGTTCGGGAATGAACTGAATGAGGCTTGGGGAAAATCAGAACGCTTTGGATTTGTTCAAATAGCAAAAAATAAGGTGTATTGGTATGCTCTAAAATCATTCAAAAAAAATATGAATGAGTTTTCAATCAATGATTTAAATGAATATTTCAGCAATTACAATACAATAATTAAAGACATCATAAATTCAACTAAAAAAGAACATATTAATACTGCAGAAATTTCAGATTTAAAGCCCACAAATACTCGGTTTAAGGGAAATGTATGCTTAATTGGAGACGCTGCACATGCAACAACCCCAAATATGGGACAAGGTGCTTGTCAGGCTATCGAAGATGCTTATGTGCTTTCAGAATGTTTAAACAAATATAAAATCACCTAAGCATTTGCGGAATATCAAAAATTAAGATTACCAAAAGCACATCAAGTAGTAAAAGCAAGTTGGATTGTGGGGAAAATGGCCCATCTTTCTAATCCAATATTGATTGGTCTGCGTAATCAAATGCTGAGATCTATACCTTCTTCTGTTAATAGGAAGCAGAATGAGAAAATTTTTCAATTGGCAAAAATATGACGACAACCACAGTACTATCCGTACTCTTATTTGTGATTTTCAGTGCATTGGGTTTTATCCATTTCTATTGGTTTTTGGGAGGCAACTGGGGGCTTGATAAGGCTCTACCTACAAAAGAAATTGGAGAAAAAGCAATCCAACCACCTAAAATTGCCACTCTTATTGTTGGCGTAGGTTTAATTTTATTTGGCTTGATCTACTTGATAAGAACAGGTCTAATTAATATCGTAGTTCCTAGCTGGATAATTTCTTATGGAAGTTGGTTAGTTCCTTCTATTTTTATTTTACGAGTGATCGGAGATTTTAATTACGTTGGGTTGTTTAAAAAAATAAAGAATACCGAATTTGCGAAAGCCGATTCAAAATGGTTTATCCCTTTGTGTTCGACAATTGGATTATTTGGAATTTTGATACAACTTATGGATAACTAACCGGCAGTGACAAAGGTTAATATCATACCTCTTAGAAACCAAGACATCTAAATATGACGACTGTGATTTTATAGGGCTCTTGGTACTACGGTAATCTTTGACCAGATTATTTCTTATGCCAAAAAGGCTGCGCAATTGTTAGCGCTGAATATCGGTCGAGCAATGAATTTTTCAGCCTCTTTTGTAAATATCGATGCCAATGGATAACTTGGCTTTTGTAGTATGTTCTGTTTTTACGTCTTATTGTTTTGGGTTCCTTTTAAGATAAACAACATACTGCTTTTACCTAAATGTTATAAACGATAAGTTATTTGATTATTAATGGATAGAAAAAAAATAGTAGAAATAATCAGCAATCACTATTCACCATTGACCCCTGAATGTAAACTTGATTTAATAACTAATTCTAAACTTTTAGTTCTCCAAAAAGGCACAGTTCTGGTAAGAGGAGGACAATTCTCTGATAAAACATTTTTTATTGTAAATGGATGCGCAAGAGCATACTATTTAAAAGATGGAAAAGATATTTCTGACTGGTTTGCGTTTGAAAATGAGTTCATTAGTTCAATAAATAGTTTTTTTCTTAACATTCCTAGCCCTCATTTTATAGAACTAATTGAAGATTCTGTATTGCTAGAAATATCAAGAGGAAATATAGAAATATTATCGAATACATATCATGATTTTGAACGATTAAGTAAAGTGGTTGCGATAAAAACAATGTTGAAACAACAAGAAAGAATTACCTCTATGCAATTTCATTCTGCAGAAGAGAAATATAAAAACCTTTTATCCATCCATCCTGATATTAATCAAAGAATTCCTTTAACACATATTGCATCATATATAAATATTACACTTGAAACCTTAAGTAGGATAAGAAAACGTTTAACCCGAATTTGATTTAGGTCAAATGATAGCTCACCTTTTAATGCCAACTTTGCAAAAAAAAGATGAAACGAATCCATTATATATCAGGAATAACGATTACAATTTTTATGGCTTTACACTTGTTCAATCACATGTTTAGCCTCTTTGGAGCAAATGCTCATATTGAAATGATGGGCAGTTTACGTAATGTTTACAGAAATATAATCGCAGAAATCATATTGTTCTTTGCAATCGTAATTCAGATAATTTCAGGAATAAAATTGTTCCTAAAAAAACGAAAAAATGTGTCCACTTTTTTTGATAAACTCCAAATATGGACAGGGCTATATCTCGCCTTTTTTTTAGTAATTCATTTAGGGGCGGTTTTATCGGGCAGATTCATTTTGAATTTAGATACTAATTTTTATTTTGGTGTAGCTGGTTTGAATACCTTTCCTTTCAACCTATTTTTTATGCCCTACTATGGACTCGCTATTATTTCGTTCTTCGGACATCTTTCGGCAGTTCATTCAACAAGAGTGAAAAAAGAACTATTCGGGATTCAACCATACAAACAGTCTTATGGGATTTTGATTATTGGAATAGTTTTGACTCTGATCATATTATACGCATTGACAAATGGATTCAATGGAGTAGAAATACCAAAAGAATACGATATACTTATCGGAAAATAAAAACGAAATAACCAAAGCGCTACCAACTTTCTTATATCGAAGTTTTGGGACACACAGACTTTATATCTGCGTATATTTGATAACCTTAGTGTTTATTTACAGCACGAAATCATACATAAACACCCTATAGGTACACCAAAAAAGGAAGCTAAAAATTAAACGGAATAGCCAAAAACCGACCAAAGTAGGCACTAAATAATCAGAATTATGAAAAAACCAAGCAACCGAATGACTTTACTAGTAACACTCTGCATAGTGACTTTTGGATTACAAAGCTGTGAACAAAAGCAAAAGGAAGAAACGCAAGAAGTTGAAAAAGAGGTAATCGTTGAATCAGAGAAACCTGAATATTTCCTCTTGAGACCAGAGGTGGAAAAAGCATACGGATATTCCCATGCCGTGAAAATAGGAAATGACATTAAAATTTCTGGAGCGGTGAGTATGGACAATGAAGGAAACCCCACAGCTGTTGGTGATATAGAACAGCAGATGAAAAACTGTTACGCAGATTTAGAAAAAATATTAAAACACTATGGCTGCACCTTCGACGACGTAGTTAAAGAAGATATTTTTACAACGAATATGGCACAGATGCTTGAAAAATCGGCTTACCGAGCTGAAATTTATAAAAACGGATTCCCTACTGGTTCCTGGCTTGAAGTAAAGGGGTTAGCATTACCTGAATTTATGGTTGAAATTGAACTTGAGGTATATAAAGCAGAATAAAAACAAACCCAAAACATACAAATAATAGCTTGTCCAGGGCTTGCCCAGGACGTACCCGTGCCTTTTTTTATACGCACGAAATGCGTAATACGTAAACAGCCAAGGAATGAACGGAAATTTTATTGATGCGTTTAGATATAGTTTCAAGAAAAAACATATTACATTGGAAAGCAATTTTTCCCTAATTCCAACCGATTATGGGAATATTAGAGTGTTTGATACTAAAGGTAACAAACCGGTAATACTAGCTGTTCCTGATGGACCAAACGTTATTGAACATCATAAAAATCTGATTTCAAAATTATCGAGAGACTTTAGAGTAATTTGCTTCGAATTCATTGGTGTAGGGCTTTCCTATCCAAATTCAAAATATGACTATTCGTACGCTAAAGCATCACAACTCATTATAGACCTAATGGATATTTTAGGTATTAAAAGGGCCATACTTTGCTTTTCTTGCTCCAACGGTTTTTATGCCATCAAAACAGCGGAACAATTTCCTGATCGTATAGTTCATTTATTCTTATCACAGACACCGTCTATACATTCAATGGTGGAGTGGACCACGATTAATATTCCAAAAGTACTAAGGTATCCTATAGTAGGACAAATCGTAAATTCGTTTTCAGAAAAAAAATTCGCAAAGACTTGGTACCGATATGCATTACCTAAAGAAACGGACAAATCAGCCTTTGTAGCTACTTCCTTGGACAACTTAAATAAAGGCGGTTGTTTCTGTCTTTCAGGACTTGTTCAAGGGCTTGAAAAAGAAAGCTTATCAAAACTAAATGTGTTGGATGTACCATCGACTTTAATTTGGGGCACTAAAGATTACACCCACAGGAACACGGACCATACATCGATACTGGAACACTTGCCGAATTGCGGAATAATTGAATTTGAAAATTGCGGACATTTCCCTGAACTTGAAGATACGAATAGATATAGTCGGCTCTTAAAGGAAAAATTAAACTGGTGAAGTACGTCCGCATAGCTTAAGAAAAACCGAAGAAAAGACAAATCCTTTTTTAATCCAAGACATCTTTGTTCAACACCTGTAAACTGCATAATCAGGTTTTTAGAACTTATTCGGTATAACCATTTTCCGTTTTAACATTTTTTTTCAAACGCAAATCTCATCAGAAGATATTCTCGTTATTGTGATTGAAAATTGCTTTGTTTACCAGCTTACTGACCACTACTCTCAGTCCCAGCATCTTACACTTTTACGTGTAGATGACCCATTGATAGATTGTTTTGCCTCATCTTACTTCCCAAAGAAAATATATAAACTTCATTTCAACTTTACACATTGACCAATATCATTTTTTACTATATTTCCATTAACAACGTCCAAAAACATGAACAAAAAGTGCTGCCCCAAATGTTTTATATAGCACTACTTCACCAAATATTTAAAATTAGAAATGAAAAGAATTAGCCTACTACTCATCCTTTTTTTAGGGTGTGCATCAATGTTTTCACAATCTGGCTTGTATAACCTTAATCAAATCGAAATAAAAAAAACCTATCAAGAGATTAGCCCCTTGGGAAAATACAGATATGATAGTTTATCGTACGATAGAGCTAAAAATCAAAAAGAGTACGTTTTTGAGACCTTCAAGTATAAAAGTGATGAATTTGAAGTAGGTGGTTACTTATGCCGTCCAAAAAAAAACGATTGGTAAAAAGGTTCCGGTAATTATTTACAATCGAGGGGGGACAGGAAATTTCGGCAGACTGTCCGAAGAAGATTTGCCGGACTTTTACTGGCTTGCTAAAAATGGATTTGCCGTATTTGCATCTGACTATCGCTTCGTTGGCGAAATAGGCAAACTAGACCAATCAGGAGGAGATGATGTCAATGACGTTATTAACCTGTATGAGATTATAAAGAAGATTGATTACGTAGACAGTAGCAATATCTTTATGATGGGTGTTTCCAGAGGTGGAATGATGACCTACCAATGTCTCAGAAAACTGAACATCAATGCAGCCGCGGTGGTAGGTGGTGTTGCGGACCTTAAGCTACAGGCCATGCAAAGACCTATTTTCATAAACGGTTGGTCCGATTTAGAAGAAGAATATAATTACAAAGGATTAGCCAATATTTTACCCGATTTCAACAAGAACAGTGAAAAATATCTCAATGAGCGTTCTGCCATTGAATGGGCCGATGAAATAAATACCCCTGTTTATATTTTACATTCCAGACAAGATGGAAGGGTGTCCGTTACCGGAGCGATTACACTTGTGCAGCAGCTTGATAAGTATGATAAAGATTATAAATTCAAGATATATGATAGAAAAAGTCACGGCTTACCCTATTCAAAATTTGATTCGTTCGAGGAAATTATTAAATGGTTCAAAAGCCATACAAACTAACATTTTTCAACAGAGACTGCTATAAACACCTGTTTCCCAGCTGTTTAAAGACTTTGTGTATCGCTTCTGAAAGTCGTAAGGGTTTTATGTTTATGAAGAAGAAATTTAAAATTGCATGGCTATTCTTAATTTGTTTTGCTTTGATGGGCTGTCCCGCCGGTCATTTTCATAACTATGAATACTTGGGCACGGAATTACAGAGCGATCATCTAGATTTTACTAGAATCCCACTCAATAACGAGACTGATATACTTATAAAAGCTGGCTACTATTTTGAGTTTATCAATCAAAAAGAAAATGGACTAACCGTAATCGTCAAGGCAAATCCGGCGTTTATCTTAAATGAAAAAAGCATCATCAAAAAAGTATCATCATCACTGTTCGGAGATTTTGAAAAAGTGGTCAACCTACCCTATACCGCAAGGGTATATGATACCATTAATACGCTGATGTATAATTTAGCACTCCAAAAGAAAAACGAAACAAGCACACTAAAATTGTTAACTAAAGATACGATCAAGATTCATCTTAGCAACGGGAAAGCTTTACATTTCGTAAAAAAGGCTGAATAGAAGGGTAGTTAATATAATCCCGTCAAATGGTTTATAACCATCCATAAACTTCTTATTATCAGTAGTCCGTCTGTACTCACTAGGGCTGATTCAAAACAATCACCCAAGATTAAAATAATTCACATATTCATAGGCATCGGGCTTGGTCGCAATGTGCTATCTTTAAACCAGAGCTATAGTATTCGTATACCGAAAAAACCACAGCCAATAGTGCTGTTCTCGACACTTAATACATTCTATAAAAATGAAAAGAACACTGGTAATTTTAATAGTAGTACTTATTGGTTTACAAATAAAAGGACAAAAACCTAGAGCAAGGGACTTAGGCGTACCATTTGATGGCGAAACGGGCCTATTCAATGCCATAACCGATTTCAAAGGAGTAGAGGTCGGTTACAGTACCATCATATCAAGCAAAGGAGAGAATACGGTTGGGAAAGGTCCTGTTAGAACCGGAGTTACGGCCATTTTTCCTAGAGGAAAAGCAAAAAAATTCAGTCCGGTATACGCAAACTGGTATAGCTTGAACGGTAACGGAGAAATGACGGGTACGACCTGGGTAACCGAATCGGGTTTTCTGGAAACCCCGATTATGATCACCAATACCAACAGTGTTGGCGTAGTACGCGATGCCGTTTTAAAATGGTATGTAGACACAGATTGGTATAGCGGCGAGGATTGGTGGTATACCTATCCGGTAGTGGCCGAGACCTACGACGGTTTCCTAAACGATATTTATGGTTTTCACGTAAAGGAAAAACATGTATTGGAAGCGATACAGGACGCAAAATCCGGAAAAATTGCCGAAGGAAACGTTGGAGGAGGCACCGGAATGATGTGCTTGGGCTATAAAGGAGGTACAGGAACTTCTTCCAGAGTTTTTAAAATAGAAGAGGAAGCTTATACTGTAGGAGCACTTGTTCAGTCTAATTTTGGGGCAAAGTGGAACCTGTCCGTAGCCGGTGTACGCGTTGGCGTAGAATTAAAGGACACCTTGAACTACAAGTTCAACGGACCACCAAAATCTAGAAGACAGGAAGGTGACGGCTCTATCATCGTTATCGTGGCTACCGATGCACCTTTACTACCCCACCAACTAAAAAGAATTGCCCAAAGAATTCCTCTAGGGGTAGGAATCGTTGGCGGCAGGGGAAGTAATGGGTCAGGGGATATTTTCCTAGCTTTTTCTACAGCCAACGAAAATGCTTTTAATAGGGACAAAACTACTACCGTAAAATCCATGCCCAACGACAAATTAATGCCTGTTTTTGAAGCAACCGTGCAAGCAGTAGAAGAGGCTATTATCAATGCAATGGTAGCGGCGGAAACCATGGAAGGAATTAATGGAAATACGGCCTATGCCCTGCCACACGACCTCCTCAGGGAAACACTTAAGAAGTACAATCGGTTGAAGAAGTAAAAGTTTCAAGCCGATTCCTGATATGATTTTGAAATGCATGAATTAAAAAACTATAGGAATGATCGATTTACTTCCCAAGTGGATTTCAGTACTTTTCATCGCTACCGTTCTACTAACTATTGCTTTTTTTCACTACGCGAACGGAAAACCGAAAAATTTAACCATTTTTATCATTATATGGTCCGTAATACAATCCATACTAGCGTATCTCGGTTTTTATAAAGTGACCGATTCCATACCACCGAGATTTGGACTCGTCTTACTACCGGCTGCGCTTATTATTTTTTACGGCTTATTGCCTAAGCAACAAAAATGGATTTTTGAGAAAAGAAATACAACAATCAGTACTTTTTCACATGTAGTTCGCTTACCTGTAGAACTAGTCCTCTATGCGCTTTTCACTCATAAGATGGTTCCTGAACTAATGACGTTCGAAGGAAGAAACTATGATATCCTAATGGGGATTACGGCTCCAATTATGGGATGGCTATTTCTTAAGAAGAAGGTAAACAAACTTATTTTATTAGGCTGGAATACCACAGGACTTTTGCTGGTACTTTTTATACTCTTCAATGGAATTTTATCGGCAGAATTACCCTTTCAACAATTTGGATTTGACCAACCAAATCGAGGGGTGATGTACTTCCCTTTTATTCTCCTGCCAGCTACAATTGTTCCAATTGTTATTTGGACCCATATTTCTGATATTATCAAACTAAGAAAAGAAATAAAATCCTTACGCTAAAATCATTTTTTTTAATCATTTAACCTGCAGCAGAAACCATATCCTCTATCTTGAAAAAACTAAACCTAGAACCCATTAATTATGATAGGCATCTTTTAATAGGTAAAAGAGGTAGGTTCTACCATTTATGAGACCAGTTTCAAAATATTAAAAATCTATCTTTTCTAATGCCATGATGGTTTTATCCAAATCCTCATAACTTAAGGCATCGTTTAAAAAGTAGCTTTCAAAGGCACTTGGCGGTAAATAAACGCCCTCTACCAACATGCCATGGAAAAATTTTTTGAATTTATCATTGTTCCCCTTGGCCGATGTTTTAAAATCTACTACGGGCTCATCAGTAAAATGCACGGATAGCATACTTCCAAAACGGTTGATTTGATAAGCTACCTCCTTGTTAGACAAAACCTCATCTAATCCCTTGTGTAAATACGCGGTTTTCTTCTCTAGGCTTTCAAAAATCTGAGGCTTGTTGTTCAGTTCGGTAAGCATTGCTAATCCAGCGCTCATGGCCAAAGGATTACCGCTCAACGTACCCGCTTGGTACACAGGTCCGTCCGGCGCCAAATGATCCATAATTTCCGTTTTGGCAGCAAAAGCACCTACGGGAAGACCACCTCCAATAACTTTACCAAAAGTGACGATATCCGCTTGAATTCCCAAAGCTTCCTGTGCTCCACCTCTTGCCAAACGAAAGCCTGTCATTACCTCATCAAAAATGAGTAAAATGTCCTCTTGCGTGCATAAGGTGCGAAGCCCTTTCATAAACTCGTCCGTGGGAACAATGCAACCCATGTTCCCTGCTACGGGTTCAATAATAATAGCTGCGATTTCTCCCTTATTGGCCTGGATGAGATTTTGAACTCCCACTAGGTCATTATAATCAGCCAACAAAGTGTCTTTTGCGGTTCCTTGGGTAACCCCTGGACTATTAGGACTCCCAAATGTAATGGCACCACTACCTGCTTGGATTAGAAAAGAGTCCGAATGTCCGTGGTAGCAACCGGCAAATTTTATAATCTTATCCTTACCGGTATAGCCACGGGCCAAACGCACAGCACTCATACAGGCCTCCGTACCACTATTTACGAATCTAATTTTATCAATATTGGGCACCATGCTAATGGCCAATTTGGCCAACTCGGTTTCAATTTCGGTAGGCATTCCGAAAGAAGTTCCTTTCTGTGCTTTTTCTATAATGGCATCGATTACCGGAGCATGGGCGTGACCCAAAATTAACGGCCCCCAAGAAGCGATATAATCAATCAACTTGTTCCCATCCTCATCGTACAGATAAGCGCCCTTGGCCTCCTTCACAAAAATGGGGTCTCCTCCTACCGCTTTAAAAGCTCTTACAGGAGAATTTACACCTCCCGGAATATACTGCTTTGCCTCCGCGAAAAGGGCACTGCTTCTTTTATATATCATTTATTAATTGTTAATATCGGTAGTTCTTACCATAAGTTTTTGTCCAACGGAAAGATTGGCGTTTTTAAGATTGTTCATCTGCATCAACTGATCTACAGAAACGTAGTATTTACGCGAAAGTGCGTACAAGGTGTCTCCCTTTTTTACAACATGTACGGCATCAGTTTCCGTGGCGACTACTATTTTATTGCCGTACCCCGCTTTTGAAATTTCGGTATCGTACTTGTATAATTGATGTTTTTCTATGAGATAAATTAATTTTTGTGGATACCTTTTATCCGTCGCATATCCCGCTTTTCGAAGTCCATACGCCCATTTTTTATAGTCCGTATTTCGATAATTGAACAAAAAAGCATAGCGACTTCTGGTCGTCAGGAAAATACTATGGTCTCGAAAAGAGAACATAGGGTGATTGTACTTTCTAAAACATTCTCCTTTTTCATCATCATCATGAAAATCATAATCACCTTGCCATCCCTTATGACATTTAATGCCAAAATGATTATTGGTCTTCATGGCCAACTCACCCTTACCATAGCCACTTTCCAAAAGTCCCTGTGCCAGTGTAATACTTGCAGGTATCCCGTAGGCCTTCATTTCTAACTGTGCGATTTCTGAAAAGGTATCAATATATTCCGGAATGGATGCTATGCTGAAGGCAATAAACTTTCCGGAATCATTGGGTAAGGAAGTGTCCGTATTGGAAGAAGTTGCCCTGGTCTTCGTTTTTTTTCTTTTACGTTCAGAAAGCACATTCTTCGTACGTAGATTATCGGAGTAGGCCTTCTTCGATTTACAACCCACCACAAGGATGCTCAGCATCAAAAGCGTTACTATATTCTTTTTCATATATGTAGCAAAGGTAATTTTTTCTTTTTCAGCCTAAGGTTCATTCCCGCAATACCCTGAAGCCCTCCTGTATGAATGGCCAATATCTTGGTTCCTTTTGCAAAATTATCATTCTTAATCATATCCAACAACCCATAGAGCATTTTTCCCGTATAGACGGGGTCTAAAGGTATACCTGTTGTTCGTTTGAATTTATTGATAAAATGTACCAGTTCGCCAGTAACCTTACCGTATCCGTTAAAATGATAATCGGATATCAGTTTCCAGTGCTTTTCGGTAGTCATTTTGGTAATCTCCTCTTCTAAGAATTCCCCTTTCAACGCTGCAAACCCCATAACTTGTTGATACGGTCGTGAGGAATTTATCAGGCCGGCCATTGTACCACCTGTCCCCACGCAAGTACAGACCATATCAAAATCTTCGTCGGCCTGGGTCAAAATCTCCTCACAGCCTTTTATCGCCAAAGAATTAGTGCCTCCCTCGGGAACTAGGTAAAAAGGGCCATACTCCTCTTCAAGTGTTAGGAGAAAGTCCAAATCGGTTTTTTTCCTATAAGCTGCCCTAGAAATAAATTTAAGGACCATACCGTTCTGATGCGCCATGGCCAATGTCGGGTTATCTTGCCATTTATCCATTAATTCCTCTCCTCGGATAATCCCTACCGTCGCAAGACCCTTTTCCATTCCGGCATAGGACAAAGCGGCAATATGATTAGAATACGCCCCTCCAAAGGTGATTAAAGTCCGTAGGTGTAGATTTTGAGCCTCTTGGAGATTATATTTTAATTTTCGGTATTTATTTCCAGAAATCAATGGATGCAGCAAATCCTCTCGCTTTAGAGCCAGTGTAATTTCTTTTTCTTTTAAAACTGGAAGGTCTAGGTAACTATTTTTGGACTGCAATTAAACTTACTTTCAGTGACAAAGGTATTTAATAAAGCTAAACGGTTTGCGTTGCGTTAAATAGTTCAATTGATTTTCATTCGCATAGGCCTCTCTTTCAAAGCTTATATTCTGATAGGCACGATACGTATCCAAGTACAGTAAAGAACGTAAAAGCCATTCCGTCATATATAAAATATAGAAAGGAAGTAACAGTAATTCTTGCTGTTGCCTTAAATGTATTTTCTCATGATTTATAAGAACAGCATCCTCTTTTAAGGAATTACTTTTCAAGAATATAAATGGCCAGAGGGAAAGGCCCACATAGTTTTTATAAAAAAAATGTTTAAAAACTAAAATCATTGTTGCACTAGGAATTGATGCTAAACAAAGATAATTCTTACAAGGGAGTCTACGTTAACTTAATTGTTTTCTTGCCAACAAAACCGATAAAGGGTAAAATAGCTTGATATCCATAATAAAACTAGTGTTTTCCAAGGCTTGTAAAAATGGTTATCAACAGAAATTCTTTAACTTTACCTGTACTACAATGCAAGGGCTCGAATGAAAAAAATAATTCCTATTGAAGAAGGGGACTTTTACTGGTCCGATGAAGGTTATCGGGTTTTTACAAAGCAGTTTCATTTAAAAAGAGGCTACTGTTGTGAAAGTGGCTGCAGGCATTGTCCTTACGGGTACGACCCAAAAACTAATCCCCAATAGCGAATAAGCTATGTTCGGCATGATTTTTGAAGCTTAAATAAACAAGAAAAAGTCCGTAAACTTAAAAGATATTGTTATGAATAAATTAAAATTACTAGCGCTACCAATCCTTGCCCTGCTGTTCTTAAGCTCCTGTTCTTCAGTTCGTGTGCTATCCGATTATGACCAGAAGGCTGATTTTAACGGCTATAAATCATATGCCTTTTATAAAACGGGTATTGATAAGGCGCAAATATCCGACTTGGATAAAAAAAGGATTCTTAGAGCTATAGAAACGGAAATGGCTTCTAGAGGTTTCGTAAAATCCGAAAATCCGGACATACTCGTGAGTATTTTTACCAAAGAACAAGAAAGAGTTGATGTCTACAATAACAACTTCGGCTGGGGAGGCTGGGGAGGTTTCGGCGGATGGGGCTGGGGCTGGGGAGGTCTCGGATGGGGACCTGGACTCGGCTGGGGCTGGGGAGGTGGTAACCTTGTAAGTACTTCAACCGAAGGATCGCTTTACATTGACCTTATCGATACCAAGAGTAAGGAACTGGTGTGGCAAGGAAAGGGAGAAGGAACACTCGCCAACACCAAGAACATTCAAAAGAAAGAACAACGTATTCAACAATTTGTAGCACAGATTTTGGAACAATACCCACCTGATGCGCTAGTATCCAAATAAGAGAAACATACTTTTCAAAAAGCCTGCACGGTACATTGTACTATGCAGGCTTTTTATATATTTACAACAAAGGAAAATATTGCTGATTTTTAGCCTCATTGAGTACAAAGGCACTTTTTACCGCACCTATGTTCGGTAAGGTTGCAATCTTTGATTTCGCAAAATCATAATAGGCATCCAAATTTTTTACGGTTACCTTCAACAAAAAATCGAACTCCCCTCCTACAACATAACACTCGGAGACTTCGTTGAATTGCTTTACTTTTTCCAGAAAATCGTCCATTAAACTGCCTTTTTGAGCTTCGAGGGACACAAAACTGAACACGGTTATACTTCGTTCAATTTTATCCGTATCCAAAACAGCTACATAATTCTTAATATAACCTTCCTTTTCTAACCTTTTGATACGTTCATAAACGGGTGTTTTGGTGAGACCCAACTGCTCTGCTATGGACTTTGCGACCGTCTTTGCATCCTTTTCCAGGATTTTTAAAATTCCGCGGTCAATAGCATCCAATTTCTCTAACATACAAGTTCCTTTTAATTCGTTCAAAAACCTTTAAATTCTATACTATTTCCTTTTTATAAATACTATTAAAGGAAATATCTCTAAAAAATTATAATATATATACAATAATAACCAAAATAAATATCTTTATTAGAAAACCGTTTTTATGTATCATCTTGCTCAGGCCAACATAGCTCGTTTCAGAGCTCCTTTAAGTCATCCAACGATGAAGGAGTTTGTAGACTTCTTGGAGCCGGTGAATAAATTTGCGGAGGAAAGCAAAGGCTTTGTTTGGCGTTTAAAAGACGAGGAAGGTCGCTCTGCCTCTTATCTAGAGTCACCCTTTCAAGATGAAATGATGGCCATAAACATAAGTGTCTGGGAAGATATGGAATCTTTTAAAGGCTTCGTTTACGGCTCTGTGCACAGTTATTTTTTGAAGCATAAAAAGAAGTGGTTTGACCTTTCCAAACCATCACAATTTATATTATGGTGGATAAAAGCAGGTGATACACCAACGTTAACCACTACCAAAGAAAAATTAGAACTTCACCAATTACAGGGAGATTCTCCCGAGGTATTTTCAATGCGCTCCTTGTACGATGCGGAGGGAAACCCTATTAAAACACACTAACGATGACCTACGAAAGCAATCCTATTCTAGACAAGCTTCCCAAACATCTGAAGCAGTATATAAAGCCTCAAAATTACGAGGAGTACACTGCTATAAACCAAGCGGTATGGCGTTATGTTATGCGCAAAAACGTAGATTACCTTAGCCAGGTAGCGCATGGTTCTTATCTAGATGGTTTGCGAAAAACCGGTATCGCCGTTGACCATATCCCAAATATGTATGGCATGAACCGTATACTAAAAGATTTAGGATGGGCGGCCGTTGCCGTGGACGGATTTATTCCTCCAGCGGCATTTATGGAATTCCAAGCTTATAACGTTTTGGTCATCGCATCGGATATTCGCCAGTTGGCGCATATTGAATACACGCCCGCACCCGATATTATTCATGAAGGTGCCGGCCATGCTCCCATTATCGCCAATCCCGAGTATGCTGAATATCTAAGACGTTTTGGTGAAATTGGCTGTAAAGCGGTCTCTAGCGCAAAGGATTTTGAACTCTACGAAGCAGTGCGTCATTTATCCATTATAAAGGAAGCTCAGGGTACAACGCCATCAGAAATACAAAAAGCCGAAAAACATATCGAAGAATTACAGAAGCATATGGGAGTGCCCAGCGAAATGGCCCTTATACGAAACCTACATTGGTGGACCGTAGAATACGGGTTAATAGGTACCGTTGAAAATCCTAAAATTTACGGGGCGGGCCTTTTATCCTCAATAGGGGAAAGTGCTTGGTGCATGACGGATGAAGTAAAGAAAATACCCTATTCCATTGAAGCTGCCCACACCCCTTTTGATATTACCAAACCGCAACCTCAACTATTCGTAACTCCGGATTTCGCTTTTCTAAGCCAGGTGCTTGAAGATTTCGCGAATACCATGGCCTTGCGCACGGGCGGACTTAGCGGAATTAAAAAACTTATTGACTCCAAAGAATTAGGTACTATCGAGCTGAGTACCGGGCTCCAGATTTCCGGAAATTTCGATAATGTCATCGCCCATAACGGAGCACCCATCTATTTTCAGACGAAAGGAAAATCGGCCTTGGCCTTCAGAGAAAAAGAACTGGTAGGCCAGGATACCAATCAACACGTGACAGGTTTTGGTTCGCCCATAGGCAGGTTAAAGGGTATCAATATTCCTATAGAAGAAATGAGCCCCAGGGATTTAAAGGCTTATAAAATCTACGAGGGCGAGCATGTTTCCTTGGATTTTGTAGGCGGTATCAACGTAAGCGGAAAGATTATTACCGGTACTAGAAACCTACAGGGACAAATAATTCTAATCACTTTCGAAAACTGTACCGTAAGCCACCACGGCAAAGTATTATTTAAATCTGACGAAGAACTATACAACATGGCCATTGGAGAGCGTATAGTATCGGCTTTTAACGGGCCTGCCGACCTGAAGAGTTTTGACCTTCTGGACCACGAACTCAGTAAAACACTTTCAGATAAAAAGAGCGCCAATGAAAGTGAATTGGAAGGATATTACCAACAAATCAGGGATTTTAGGGAAGGTAAAAACACTACTATTTCCAGAAATAAAGTGTTTAAAGAAGTACAACAAAACTTTCCTAAGGACTGGCTGTTATCTGTAGAACTTTACGAACTGGCGATTACCAACGGAGATACCGGTTTTGCCACGGAGATAAAGCATCACCTAGAAAAAGTGAAACAGGACAATCCTAGCTTGGGACACCTCATCGATGATGGCTTAAATCTTGTAGAACCCGTAAAAACCACTTAAACCACCCTGCTCTTTATATATTTTATTTGACCGTTGTGATTAGACTCATGTTCCACAACATGAAACCATTTGCAATAGTTGTTAGTGGGTTGTCCTCCAAAGAAGTCCGTCTCCGTATAAAGCCAATCGTCGCCCTTGGTTTTGAGCATGGTTTTCGTATTTTCCCTCACCTCGGTAAGGTGATCAGTATAAAAGGAAAGTAGCTTTCCCTTTAATTCCTTCCTTGCGGCATCTCCCAAACGGCTTCCAACGTTCCAGATATCAGTATCTTTTCTATCAAAGTCTCCCCATTCCCTTTCATCGAACTTGTGAATTTGATAAAAACGCTCCGTGGCAGCAAGATGCATTAGCATAGCACCAATAGAATTGGACTCCTCGTCCAATAAAAAATCTAGTTCTTTCTGCGTAATTCCATCCACGGAACGCAGAACGGTTGAACGCATCCAGTCCATCATTGAAATAAGAATACTTATTTGATCCGTGTACCCCTCACGTTTTCCGAACTGGTGTAAATTGCCGTTCTAAAAAGTTGTTGTTTCCGCTAAAGATATATTGGGTAATAATAATCCCGCACCTAAAATGCCGGTTGTCTTCAAAAAATTTCTTCTATAATTCAATGGTCTGCTCTGTTTCATTTTGATGCTCTTTTAAGTGGTAGAACACCAATATACAGCATAACTAATTGTTTTTTAATATTTTAACTATTAAAAATTTAGTTTTTTAAGAGGAATGGATTAAAGTTTTCCTCAATTTCCTTATCCTGATAGGTCAGAGTCCAACCCAAGCTATTGGTCAATACATAAAATTGTTGAAGCTCGCTCAACAACCTGTCCCGGGCATTCGTTCTCAACGTAGATGCCGCTACTTTTTTCATCAAGGATGCTTTTACGTTATTCTTAATAGTATTGTAGTCATCAGCTTCAAAGGGGTTGAGATAGTCCGCAGTGACATCATAATACTCAAAATCCGGGTTTAAGCTAATTTCAGGTTCGGGAATTTGGTCAATACGAAGCGTGCGCTTATCTGCATCCAAGGTAAACTTAATTTCTGATAAATCATAGGCGATGGTTACCGCGGCGTTAACGACCACCAATGCTTTTTTATCCGCAGTCAACAAGGGTCCAAAGAGTTCTTTGGAATCCTTGTAATTATAGACTTCCGCAAAATGACCTTCCGTAACAATAAGCTTGGAAACGTTAGCTATTTGTTCTTGAATGAGCATGGAATTTTCCTTAAGGATTGCTTCAGATTCCTTTTCCTTCGCACAGGAACGAAATACCAAAACTATGGCCAGTGTAACTACTGCTCCTATTAAAATTCTTTTCATATAATACGCTTTAAACAAATATTTTGCCCATAAAGACGGTAACGCTAACCCCCTATTAGAAAGTCATAGCAGGATGTTCTTTTTTAATATACGAGATTTTCTCCTTGAGCGACTCTCGAAATTTTTGATGTTGTTCCGAATTTGGATTAAAAGGTCTATGATCCAATCCTCTTTGTATTTCTTCCACCAGTTCCATGGTAACCTGTGCATCATCTGAGACCCACACCTCGGAAAATTTTTCCCAGATATAATCAATAGCTAAGGTATTTGGATGAATCATATCCGCTTTATAAAAACGATAATCGCGCAGCTCGTCCATCATCAATTCATAGCTTTCAAAATAGGCAACCCTGCTTTTTTCTCCATCAGCATAAGCGTTTACGATGTCGTGCACTGCTGCAATCAGATGCGCCTTACTTCGTTGATTTTCTACAAAACCGTCCTTAAGATGACGTACTGGGGAAATAGTGAAAACGAGTTCTGCGTTTTTGTTAACGGTTCTAATTTGTTGTATTGTCCGTTGCAGACTAGCCGTGATTTCATCAACGGTCAGCAACTGTTTTTTAAATTCTTTTTGGGGTATTTTGTGACAATTGGCCACCGTTACACCTGTTTCCCTTTTTTGGTAGGTCCACCCCGTACCCAGCGTGATGATGATATGGCTTGCCTTAGACAAAAGTTGTTCTGTTTTCCGTAACTGCCCATTTAGGCCTTCCAAAACTTTTTCCTTGGAAAGATTGCTCGTATTGGAGTGGGCATCAAAACAATGCCAACGCTCATTATGATAAAAAAGGTCTTCCGGCGTATACCCTCGCTTTTGAATGGCCCTTGTAATCAAATTTTCTATGGCCAACGGATGAAAAAGGATGCCAAAGGGGTTTTGTAGTGTCCGGAATTTAAAGTAATCCAACTTTGCCCCAATATGTTCCGAGAAACACGAGCCTAAGAGCATTAACTCACTAGCGTAGTCTATTTGCTTGTCGGCTTTCCGAAAAGAAATCTGGGTTTGGAGGTTCATGTTATCTAGTATATTGCGTTTTGCTTTACGTAATGCTTAAGATTCCCCCTTTGGGGATTACGGGGCTAAATATCCTTTTGCCTTTTCCAAGGCCTCAGCTATACCGTTCGGGTTTTTACCCCCTGCCGTTGCAAAGAAAGGCTGACCACCGCCTCCGCCCTGAATAAATTTCCCTAGCTCGCGGACTATGGTACCGGCATTCAAATTTTTGGATGCAACCACTTCCTTTGAAATATAACAGGATAACAAGGCTTTACCGTTCTGTTCCGTACCAAAAAGCAAGAACAGATCATCTTGATTCTGCCCCATTTCAAAGCAAAGGTCCTTAATTCCTGCGGCATCTAAATCTATTTTCTTGGCCAAGAACCGAACCCCATTTACTGTCTCTAATTCCTGCGCCAATGCTCCTTTTAAGTTCTTGGCTTTTTCTTTGAGCAGTTGTGCTACCTGTTTCCTCAAATCCGCATTTTCTTCCTGCAGACTGCTTACCGCTTTTACAGGGTCTTGAGCATTGCCCAACGCATCCTTTATCTCATAAAGCGAGCGGTTATTTTCAAAATAAAAATCCTTTACCGCGTCACTAGTTATCGCTTCAATTCTTCTGATACCTGCCGCAACGGCACTTTCCGATTTTATCTTGAAATGCCATATTTCACTGGTGTTCTTTACATGGGTTCCACCGCATAACTCTACGGACTGCCCAAATTTTATGGTCCTTACCGTATCTCCATATTTTTCTCCGAACAAGGCCATAGCTCCGGATTCCAAAGCTTCTTTCATAGGAATGTTGCGCTGCTCTTGCAAGGGCAATTGCCCCTCGATACGGGCATTTACAAAATCCTCTACTTGGCGTAATTCTTCTACGCTAAGTTTGGAAAAATGTGAAAAATCGAAACGTAAGTATTTAGAGTGTACCGCAGAACCTTTTTGTTCTACATGGGTTCCTAAAATTTCTCGCAAAGCCTGATGCAGTAAATGCGTTGCCGTATGGTTCGCTTCTGTTCTTTGACGTTGCTTTATATCTACCACGGCCTTAAAACTACCATCCAATTTTTTCGGAAGGTTTTTGGTAAAATGTACTATTTCGTTATTCTCTCTTTTAGTATCGATGATATAGACCACATCACCATCAGCTGGCTCTAAGTAGCCCTTGTCCCCTACTTGACCGCCACCTTCTGCATAGAAAGGGGTCAAATTAAAGACCAGTTGATACTGAACCCCTTCTTTCTTAGATGTAATCTTGCGATACTTCACAATTTTCACATCCGCCTCTAACAGGTCATAGCCTACAAATTCCTGTTCCGTATCAATCGCCAATACCTCCCAATCTTGTTTGGAAATTTCTGATGCCGATTTAGAACGCCTCTTTTGCTTTTGCATGGCCGCATCAAATCCAGCTTCGTCCAATTCGTAACCCTTTTCATTGAGGATCAAGGCCGTTAAATCTATGGGAAATCCAAAAGTATCGTACAGCTCAAATGCTTTAGCTCCGTCCACTTTTTTATCTTTTGAATTGGCGATAATGGAATCCAAGAGTACTAATCCTTGGTCCAGCGTTTTCAAAAAGGAATGTTCTTCTTCTTTGATAACATTCTGTATTAACTGCTTTTGTTCCTTAAGCTCGGGAAACGCATCTCCCATGCTTTGGGTAAGCACATTGACCAAGCGGTACATAAAGGGCTCTTTGGTTCCCAGGAAGGTAAAACCATACCGCACTGCACGCCTTAGAATACGACGAATAACATAACCAGCGCCCGTATTGCTCGGCAATTGGCCATCTGCAATAGAAAATGCCACCGCCCTAATATGGTCCGCAATAACCCTGATGGCGATATCTATTTCTTCATCCTTACCGTAATCGGCATCCGCAATGGTCTCTATCTCTCTAATCAACGGCGTAAAAACATCGGTATCGTAGTTAGATTTTACGTTCTGAAGCACCATACACAGACGTTCAAAACCCATTCCGGTATCTACGTGTTTGGCAGGCAGGTTTTCTAAGGTACCGTCCGCCTTACGATTGTACTGCATAAAGACCAAGTTCCATATTTCTACCACCAAGGGATGATCGGCGTTGACCAAACTTGCTCCGGGAACTTTAGCCTTTTCCTCTTTGGAACGTATATCTACATGAATTTCAGAACAAGGACCGCAAGGACCTTGATCGCCCATCTCCCAGAAGTTATCCTTCTTGTTGCCCATGATAATACGGTCCTCGGGAACGATTGCTTTCCATAAATCAAAGGCCTCGTTATCCTTCTCCAAATTATCGGCATCATCACTACCTTCAAAAACAGAAACGTATAAACTGTCCTTGTCAATTTTCAGCACGTCGGTCAGCAATTCCCAAGCCCAGTTAATGGCTTCTTCCTTAAAATAATCGCCAAAACTCCAGTTACCCAACATCTCGAACATGGTGTGGTGATAGGTGTCCTTGCCAACCTCTTCCAAATCGTTATGCTTGCCACTTACCCTAAGGCACTTTTGCGTATCTGCCACGCGTGCATTTTTGGGTATGGAAATCCCTAAAAAATACTCCTTGAACTGATTCATTCCGGCATTCGTAAAAAGCAGGGTTGGGTCATCCTTTATGACCATTGGAGCAGAAGCCACGATCTTGTGCTTTTTGCTTTCAAAAAAGTTTAAAAATTGCTTTCGTATATCCTTGGAATTCATCTAAAATGCTAAGCTTTTACAAATTTTAACTGTTTATTGAAAACAATTTTTATATTTGTTTGTTATGTTAAAACGAAAGAACAAAAATAGAATAAAATCTATTCATGTCTAAAGTAAAATACTATTACGACCCGGATACACTTTCTTACCGGAAAATTGAACCTGAAAAATCCAAGCGATACCGGAACATCGCCTTTTTCTTTTTGGGATCCCTACTTTTCGGTTTTCTAGGTCTGCTATTACTTTTGAACACTAATCTAATCAATACGCCCAGAGAACTCTCATTACAACGGGAAGTAAAAAATTACGAACTTCAGTTTGACCTGTTGGATAGAAAAATGGGGCAAATCGAAGAAGTCCTTGCCAATATTGAGGACCGTGACAACAATATCTATCGGCTGTATTTTGAAGCCAACCCAATTCCAGAAGAGCAGCGTAAAGCCGGATTCGGTGGTATAAACAGGTATAAGTCCCTAGAGGGTTTCAATAACTCCGAGATGATTATATCCACCACCAAGCGCTTGGATATTATAAAAAAACAGATGGCCATACAATCCAAATCCTTGGATGAAATCACCAAACTGGCCGAGGAAAAAGAAAAACTTTTGGTTTCCATTCCTGCAATACAACCCATCAACAACGAAGACCTTACGCGCATGGCATCAGGTTACGGGTGGCGTTCGGACCCTTTTACAAAGGCTAGAAAAATGCATTATGGCATGGATTTTACCGCACCTAAGGGTACTCCTATTTATGCTTCTGGAGATGGCAAAGTAACAAGAGCGGACAATAATTCCTCTGGTTACGGAAAACATATCAGAATAGACCATGGCTACGGATATTTAAGCCTATACGCCCACTTGAGCAAATACAACGTAAAAAAAGGACAGAAAGTAAAACGAGGCGACCTTATCGGTTTTGTAGGTAGTACGGGACGATCCGAAGCCCCGCACTTGCACTATGAAGTGTGGAAGGAGAAAGACCGCATTAACCCTATTAATTTCTACTACGGAAGTTTATCTCCCGAAGAATTTGAAAATATGCTGAAATACGCAAACCAAGAAAATCAATCCCTGGATTAATGCAAATAGACCTGCCAGAAAGACGTTATTATGGAATTGGAGAGGTAGCACGTGCCTTTGGGGTAAATACTTCTTTAATTCGTTTCTGGGAAAAGGAATTCGATGTATTACAACCGAAAAAGAACGCCAAGGGAAACCGAAAATTTACTCCTCAGGATATTAAAAACCTGCAGCTCATCTATCATCTTGTCAAAGAGCGTGGTTTTACGCTTGAAGGGGCAAAAACACACTTAAGGGAGGAAAAACAAAAGACCTTATCCAATTTTGATATCATTCAAAAGCTGGAACGTGTTAAAACGGAACTCATCAAAATCAAGAATCAACTATAAACACTAATAATTCTCCTGACAGGGAGAATAATTTAAAACTACACTAATCATGAAAAAAGGAATAATAGCACTTGTGGTACTAGCGGTCCTAGCATTTGGCCTATACCAATGGGGAGTAGGATTTAACAATACCGCCATCGCTCTAAAAGAAACATCGACCAAGACTTGGGCAAACGTAGAAAGCGCATACCAAAGAAGAAACGACCTTATCGGCAATTTAGTGAAAACGGTACAGGGTGCTGCCGATTTTGAGCGCGGAACATTAACCGATGTTATTGAAGCCCGTTCAAAGGCTACAGCAGTGAGTATAGACCCAACGAACATTACACCAGAACAACTAGCGCAATTCAACCAAGCGCAAAGTGGTCTAAGCGGAGCGTTGAGCAGACTTTTAGTTACTGTTGAGCGATATCCCGATTTAAAGGCCAATCAAAACTTTCTAGAACTACAATCCCAACTAGAAGGCACTGAAAATAGAATTAATGTGGCACGAGATCGTTTTAACGCCACGGTGGAACCTTATAATTTGCACATTAAAAAATTCCCGAATTCTATTCTTGCAGGGCTGTTCAACTTTGACGAATTGGCCTACTTCAAATCTGAAGCAGGTTCCGAACAAGCGCCCGATGTAAATTTTGAATTTGAATAAACCCGGTATATGTCCAGAGTAGAAGATTTTTTGACGGCAGAAGAAGAACAAGAAATTGTTGAAGCTATACTGCAAGCAGAAAAAAATACCTCGGGCGAAATAAGGGTTCATATTGAGGCGCATACGCGAGCAGACCATTACGAAAGAGCAAAAGATTTGTTTCATTTACTTAAAATGGACAATACCAAAGAGGAAAACGGGGTTCTTATCTATGTTGCGGTAAATGACAGGAAGTTCGCCATCTGCGGTGATAAAGGTATAGATAGGGTAGTTCCGAAGGATTTTTGGAAAAGCACAAAGAATACCATAGAGAAACATTTTAAAGAAGGTGCGTACAAAACCGGAATCGTTGCGGGGATACTTAAAGCGGGAACCGAGTTGGAACATCATTTTCCTTGGAAGCATGATGACACAAATGAACTAAGCAATGAGATATCCAAAGGATAGGCCCCTATTGACCTTCCCAATGGGTAGGAGAATATTGAAAAACTTCAATCGTCTCATCCTTATGGAGCCAAGAAGAATTTCATCTGCTTTTTTTATTTTTCTTTTTGTTCATTCAAGTTGGGGGCAATTTCAAATCCCTGAAAAACCGCAGAAAGAAACTAGCGTTTACGACTATATTCAGCTGCTGCCTGCATCTCAAAAAACGAGTCTGGAACAAAAACTCATTCGTTATTCGGATAGTACATCTACCCAAATTGTAGTAGCAATAATTGCAAGTACTGAGGGAGAAAACATCACCTATCTTGGCGCCCAATGGGGACAAAAATGGCGTATTGGCCAAGCGGGAAAAGACAATGGTGTCCTTGTACTGTTGGCCAGGGATGACCGAAAAATAGCCATTAATACAGGTTACGGTGTAGAAGCTACCTTGACCGATGCCATGTCGCGCAGGATTATCGAGGGTATCATTATTCCAGAATTTAAGACAGGTGATTATTATGGCGGACTCAATAAAGGTACCGATGCCATTTTCCAAGTACTTACGGGAGAATTTAAAGAAGAACGTTCTTTTGAGACCAATGATGGTTTATCATTAAGGGCGCTTTTACCCTTCATTATATTCTTCATCATTTTAATTATCCTTTCCAAACGCAACAAGGGTAACGGGCGTGGTAATGGTGGTAGAAGAAAAAGAGGCTTGGACCTTTGGGATGTCATCATACTTAGCAACATGGGCCGCAGTGGAGGCTCTGGCGGTTTTGGTGGTGGTGGAAGCTTTGGAGGCGGTGGAGGTTTTGGTGGTGGATTCGGCGGTGGCGGCTTTGGAGGCGGTGGTGCCTCTGGAGGGTGGTGATTCCTTCACACAAATACAAGTTCAATCTTAAATATCAAATCCAAACTAGGCATTAAGTTCAAAATAATTTGTCACCTACTTAGAGTAATACAAAAACGCTGAACAAATTACTTTTTCCTCATAAAAATACTGATGGGAACGCCTGAAAAATCAAACTCTTCCCGCAACTTATTCTCTAGATAGCGTTTATAGGGTTCTTTAACGTACTGGGGAAGATTGCAGAAAAAAGCAAACTGCGGGTAGGGTGTTGGCAACTGCGTACAAAACTTAATCTTTACATGTTTACCCTTGAATGCCGGGGGCGGATAATGCTCAATTAATGGCAACATTACTTCATTGAACTTACGCGTAATGATTTTTTTACTGCGGTTCTTGTAGACCTCTACCGCCGTTTCGATAGCCTTAAAAATACGTTGTTTCGTTAATACAGAAATAAAAAGTATCGGTACATCTGTGAAGGGCTCTATGGCCTGCTTTATTCGCTGGGTATATTGTTTCATGGTGTTGGTCTCTTTATCGGCTACCAAATCCCATTTGTTCACCAGTATTACAATACCCTTATGATTACGTTGTGCCAACCAAAAGATATTGGCCACTTGCCCGTCAAAACCTCTGGTAGCATCCAACAATAACAAACATACATCGCAATGCTCTATTGCCCGTACCGAACGCATCACGGAGTAAAACTCCAAATCTTCCTTTACTTTTGACTTTCTCCGTATCCCGGCCGTATCGACTAGATTAAATTCAAAACCAAATCGGTTATACTTAGTATCGATACTATCTCGTGTGGTTCCTGCGATGTCCGTTACAATATATCTATCCTCCCCTATCAAGGCATTGATAAAGGATGATTTACCTGCATTTGGCCGCCCGACCACCGCAAATCTTGGCAGCTCACTTTCCTCTTCTTGAACATCTGGAAGCTTTTCTACCAGAGCGTCCAATAATTCTCCCGTACCACTTCCGTTGATACTGGAAAGCGTGTAATAGTCACCCAATCCCAAGGCATAAAATTCTACGGCGTCTTCTTGCCTCATGGCGTTATCTACCTTGTTTATGGCAAGAAAAACCGGCTTATTGACCCTGCGTAGTAATTTGGCAACGTCTTCATCCATTCCCGTAACCCCGCTTTCTACATCTACCATAAAGATAATGGCATCCGCTTCTTGTATCGCCAGTTCTACCTGCTTATCTATTTCCTGTTCAAAAACGTCATCGCTACCTACAACATATCCACCCGTATCGATGATGGAAAACTCTTTCCCGTTCCAATCACTTTTACCATAATGACGATCTCTAGTAACTCCGCTCACGGCGTCCACAATAGCCTCCCTACGCTGAATTAAGCGGTTAAAAAAAGTTGATTTACCAACATTTGGCCTTCCTACAATGGCTACGATAGCTCCCATACCTCTGAATTTGGCTGCAAAGGTAGTATAAACAAAAGAATATGAGTTAGTTGATGGCGTATTATAAAACTAAAAATCAGCTATTATAACCGAACCTTTTTAACTGCCTACTATTATTTCGCCAGTTCTTGTTCACTTTTACGTATAATTCTATATGCACTTGCTTGTCAAAGAATTTTTCAAGGTCTTTCCTGGATTCGATACCAACGCGTTTTAAGGCGGAACCTTTATGCCCTATGATGATTCCTTTTTGGGTTTCGCGCTCGACCATAATAACGGAGCGAATTCGGATGATTTTTTCGTCTTCAAAAAACTCTTCCGTTTCTACCTCAACGGCATATGGAATTTCTTTCTTATAATACAGTAGGATTTTTTCCCGTATGGTTTCGTTTACAAAAAAGCGTTCAGGCTTATCGGTTAACTGGTCTTTTGGATAGTATGCAGGGGAATTTGGCAATAGCTCCAAAATGCGTTGAAATACGTTTTTTACATTGAAATTTGATAATGCAGAAATTGGGTGTAACTCCACAGATGGTAATTGTTCTTGCCAGTACTGCACTTGTTCCTCCAATATTTCTTGGGTAGTAGTATCAACCTTATTCAGGAGCAATAAAACTGGAATTCTACTATTTTTTATTTTCTCGAAAAAAGCCTCATCCTTTAATGCTTTTTCTCCAATTTCAACCATGTATATCAGAATGTCCGCATCTTCAAAGGCCGACTTTACAAAATTCATCATGGACGACTGCAAATCGTAGGCCGGTTTTATAATCCCAGGAGTATCGGATAAAATAACTTGAAAATCGTCTCCGTTAACAATACCGAGAATACGGTGTCTTGTAGTTTGCGCTTTTGATGTAATTATGGACAACTTCTCACCAACAAATGCATTCATCAAGGTGGACTTCCCAACATTAGGATTTCCAATAATATTTACAAATCCTGCTTTATGCTCCTTCATTCCTTAGTTTTTGAAAATATATCTTAGCGGCGGCGTTAACCTTTGGAGCCAACAAAAGTACGGCAATCATATTGGGTATTACCATTAAGGCATACGATAAATCAATGAGATTTTTCACTAATTCTAAAGATGCTACCGCAGCGAACACAATCATAATTACAAAATACCAATTGTAATACCTACCAATTTTTGCATTCGTCAAGAAAGAAAGACATTTAACACCGTAGTAGGAGTACGTAAATAACGTGGACATGGCAAACGCCGCTACAATTACCATTAAAAGAACTCCCCCCCAACTTCCCAAAGAAGTATTGAATGCGTTTAATGTCATTACAATTCCGCTTCCGTCCTCTAGATAAGCCCCACTTAATATAATGACAACTGCGGTAAAAGTGCACACCAAAATAGTGTCAATGAAAGGTCCCAACATGGCAACCAAGCCTTCCCTAATGGGCTCATCGTTTTTAGACTGTCCGTGGTACATGGGCGCACTACCTAAACCCGCCTCGTTAGAGAACATTGCCCTACGAACACCAATGATGACCAAGCCCCAGAAACCTCCCGTTACCAAGGTCTCAAAATTCCATGCTTCGGTCACTATAAGATTCAGGGAGGGTATTACCTGTGAAGCATTCAGAACCATCACCAATACAACGGCAAGCAAATAAATAAATACCATAAAAGGTACAATTGCAGTGGCTACTTTTGCAATTTTAGAAAGCCCCCCGAAAATCACGAAGGAGGTGATTATGGCCAGTATTACCCCAACGGATAATTTCCAGTTGAAATCGCTCATTTCAAAAAGCGTTTCCGCAGGTTGAATAACACTCATAAACGTTTCCGTAAATTGATTGGCAGTGAATACCCCCAGAAATCCAAAGAGACCTGCAATACAAAAGAAAATTGCCAAAGGTTTATACTTTTTCCCTAGTCCTTGCGTAATGTAGAACATGGGGCCGCCCTGCAAATTTCCTTCGGAGTCCTTTCCCCTGAACATAATGGATAGACTACAAGAATAAAATTTAATACACATACCGATAAGGGCGGTCATCCAAATCCAAAATACCACACCCGGACCACCATCATGAATAGCAATCGCTACCCCAGAGATATTACCTAAACCTACCGTGGCGGCTACGGCAGCAGAAAGCGCTTGGAGCGAGCTCACATCTCCCTCTGCATTATCATCGTCATACTTACCTCTTGTTATGGCTATTGCATGCCCAAAAAAGCGATAGGGCAGTAATTTTGAACGGAATACCAAAAAAATACCTCCTCCGATAAGAAGAATAAACATAGGCCATTCCGTACCTGAGATGGCACTTACCAAAAAGTCGTTGAGTTGCTCCATGATTCCGAAGGTAGTTATTTCATTTAAAATTTTATTAGACACCTATGGATTCGATTTATTTTTAAATCAAATCTTCTTTAAATTTGGAAATAAGCTTAAAAGCGTTGTATCTTTGTCGTCCACATCGCAGGATAGAGCAGTATCCTTCGACCACGCTCAGGACATGGCACCTACTTGAACTGAGTTAACATATTGAAAATTCGTTTCCAAAAGAAACAAAACGCATATATCGCGGGATAGAGCAGTAGGTAGCTCGTCGGGCTCATAACCCGAAGGTCACTGGTTCGAGTCCAGTTCCCGCTACTAAGAAAGCCATCAACGAAAGTCGGTGGCTTTTTTTGCATATAGTTAAATCATTAGCGCTCATATCTGCCCAAGGCGGACACTGGTTCCCCCGAGGCTTCGGGGCAGTTCCCGCTACTAAATTCAACGATTCGCTTCCCAAAATACCTTGGGCACAAAAGGATGGACCAGAAAATACAGACCTTGGCATGTTGTTCATGTTGAATTCTTCGCTACCAGAACTTTGTCCATGAAAAGAGAAAAATTCCTTAAATCGGGCAAAGGAAGGCAGTGGAGAAAACAGAATATAGTATTGCGGTAGGGCCCATATCCGCCCAAGGCGGACACAGGTTCCCCCGAGGTTTCGGGACAGTTCCCGCTACTAGAAAAGTAGCTTCATAGAAATATGAGGCTTTTTATTTTCCCTATTATCAGTTCTTACTTTTAAAAATCTCTTGAATAAGTTATCTTTTGAAAAAATATAGAAATGACCTTCAAAAGACCTTTATCCGTTCTCCTATATTTCTTGTTTTCATTTCAATGGGGAATGGGGCAAATAGAATCAAATACCTCTTATGAAACCTTGGAAGCCCTTTACAAAGAATGGCGCGCTTTTGAAGAACCACCAAAGTACCAAGGGGCTCCAGATTATAGGACCATTACTTTTAATAAAAGACAGGCTGCTTTTAAGGTGTTACAAACAAAGTTAAAAGATATAAGTATCATAGACTGGCCAGTATCCGAACAAGTTGACTGGCACATTTTGCTTGCAGAAATGAACGGTTACGATTTTAATTATCGCATACTAAGACCCTGGCATCGAGACCCGGCCTTTTACAAAACCGTTTGGATGAGCCGAAGCGATGTTCCCGCTCACGAAGGTCCTACCCATCATGCACTGCTGGAGGTTTGGCAATACAACTTTCCCTTAGACCAAAAATCCAAGGAAAAAATGATGAAAGAACTGCAGGTTATTCCCGTTCTTAACGAGCAGGCAAAACTTAACTTAACCGGAAATGCCAAAGACCTCTGGATAACTGGTATACGAGATATCCGAGGGCAAATCAATAATCTAGAGGCATTGCAAAATATGCTAGGAATCGCAAAAGACAAAGCTCTTGCCAAAGCAATAACCAAAGCAAAAGAGGCTACGATAAATCTTGTTAAGTGGTTAGAAGAGCAGGCTTCTTCTAAGACGGGACCCAGTGGAATAGGGAAAGAAAATTACACATGGTACCAGCAGAACGTACATTTGGTACCCCTCACCTGGGAGGATGAAGTAGTATTATTAAAAAGAGAGCTGTCAAGAGCATGGACCGCTTTAAAGTTAGAGGAGCATAGAAACAGGAACTTGCCAAAGCTCGTCGCGGCAGATTCTCCTGAGGTGTATCAAGAATTAGCTGCTGCATCCGCTGAAAGTCTGCTAAAATTTTTGGAACAGGAGGATATTGTTACGGTTAAAGAATATTTTAAACCTGCGCTAGCCGAACATTATGGGGCCTTTGTTCCCGAAGAGAAACGTAATTTCTTTTGGATAACTGCGCACTATGACCCAAGACCCCTATTCTCTCATTTTTATCATTGGTTTGATTTGGCCCGTATGGACAAAGAACCAAATCCGAGCATTATTCGAAAGAATCCTTTACGCTATAACATTTTCGACTCTAGAAACGAAGGTTTGGCCACGGCGGTAGAGGAAATGTTTCTACAGGCCGGTCTTTACGACGATAACCCGAGAGTGCGGGAAATTGTATATATTATGATTGCGCAACGGGCGGCAAGAGGTCTGGGATCACTCTATGCCCACGCCAATGAAATGACCATGGAAGAGGCAGGAAAAATACATTCCGACTATACTCCACGAGGGTGGATGAAAACCGAAAAAGAACTTTTGATTTTTGAACAGCATCTCTATTTGCGTCAGCCTGGCTATGGCACCAGTTATATTACCGGTAAGTATCTGGTAGAGCAAGCCTTAGCGGAATATGCCCGTCTCTCTGAGAAAAAAGGGCAACCTTTTCAACTGAAATCTTTTTTTGACAAATTAAACGGTATCGGTAACATCCCCATTACTTTAGGACAATGGGAATTAACAGGAAGCAGGGACCATTTAAATAGTATCCTAGATTAATAAGTTCATAAGCCCAATTCAAGTTGAGTAAAGCACCCAAACTTTCTAGACAATTAGGCCTTTTGGCTTTGACGGCTACTGGCGTTTGCTCTATGCTGGGCGCTTCAATAAACGTTGTGCCGTTTATGATTCAAAAGAACGTTCCGGGTATTGGTCCGTACGTGCTATATGCTTTTGCCTTTGCCGCAGTGCCTGCCATTTTCGCTGCACTTGCCTACGGTATTCTCGCCTCGGCAATGCCCAGAGCAGGTGGCAGTTATATTTATGCTAGCAGGGGACTGCATCCCTATTTGGGTTTCGTAGCAAGTTTTTCGCAATGGTTTGGACTCTCTATCGTCATCGGGGTAATCGCTTATGTTACTATCCCTTTTATACGTGATATTGCTATGGAACTGGGATGGGTAGGGATGTCCCAAACCTTAGAACTGGGATGGGTAAGAATTTCTTTGGCACTACTACTGATATGGAGTTTTGTAGGGATCAATATCCGAGGGGCAAAATCCTACGCCTTCACCTTATTGCCCATGATGTTTCTTATGTTCGTTTTAGGCGGCATTGTTATCATAGCCGGATATTATTTTACACCTTCAGATTTTGTAATGGCCTTAGAACTTAGAGAAAATAGAAATTTTACACCCATAGAAAACGCTGTTTTTGACTGGCGTATCTTCCTCTCCTCAGCAGCACTGTTATTTTCTAGTTTTATAGGTTTCGACTCTATTGCTCAGGCTGGTGGTGAGGCCAAAAACCCAACAAATACCTTACCTAGGGCCATTATCTTATCTATAACTTCGGTTGGGCTTTTCTATTTCCTATTTGCATCGGCGGTATACCATACCGTGCCTTGGAGTTTTGTTGCAGAAGAAGCCATTAAGAAAGATATCTCGGCCCCTGGTCTGCTCAGTTATGTACTACCTTCCGGTCTTGGCATTGCTATTTTGTTGGGCGCCACCATCGCCTTGATCAACGATTTGCCCGCCATGTTGCTTTCCGTTTCGCGTTTAATGTTCGCATGGGCCAAGGACGGCATCTTTCCGAATTTTATCACGACTATCCATAAAACGTATAAAACCCCTAATGTTGCTCTACTACTAGCCGGACTCATGGCGAGCGTTGGCGTATTCGGTTCCCATTTTGCTGGCGATTTTTTCTTGGGAATAGATATTATGGTCACCTCAATGATGGTGAATTTTTTATTGATGTGCATTACCCTGATTACACTACCCAAGGTCAATAAAGAACTCGCGGATAAAATTAGTATGTTTAAAAATAGAAGGTTACAACTGGTCATCGGGTGGGCGGGTATCGTTTCCTTGATTCTTTTCCTAGCGGTACATACCTATAAGGACCTTAGTTCTAACGTGGAGGAATGGTATTTTCACTCCACTCCTATTTGGCTTCTTGTCATGGGAATGGCGAGCTTGCTCTTTGTAACTAAATGGAGACAGCTCAAAAACCAGGGCTCCGACCCAGATAAAATCTTTAAAGTACTCCCAGAAGAATAAATTATGACAGCTAAAATTCACCTTGCGAAGAATTTAGAAATTTCCAGAATCATTACCGGTCTTTGGCAAATAGCCGATATGGAACGTGATGGAAAAACCCTAGATCCAGTGGCGACCGCTGCCTTTATGGAACCATACGTGGTCGACGGATTTACCACCTTTGATATGGCCGACCATTATGGCTCTAGCGAGATTATAACCGGAACTTTTAAAAATAACAATCCGTTGGGAAATCAGGTACAGTTGTTTACCAAATGGGTGCCAGAACCGGGAGATATCACTTTAGCCGATGTAAGAACCGCCACACAAACAGCCTTAGACCGTATGCAACAAACGAGCGTAGACCTGATGCAGTTTCATGCATGGAACTATCCCGACCCAAGTTGGTTAGACGGACTCTTTCATTTAAAACAATTGCAGGAAGAAGGTCTTATAAAACATATCGGTGTTACCAATTTTGATGCTGCCCATTTACGGATTGCCTGCGCTAGCGGAATTCCTATTGTGAGTAATCAAATTTGCCATTCTTTACTTGACCAAAGGGCTGCCACGGAAATGACGGATGTTTGCACGGAGTATGATGTAAAGTTGTTAGCGTTCGGCACCTTAGCGGGCGGATTTCTAACCGATAAATGGTTGAACAAAGATGAACCTGCCGAAACCGAATTGACAACGTGGTCCCAAATGAAATACAAACGTTTTATTGATGCCGCAGGCGGATGGGACAACTATCAAAATGTGCTTAGTGCCACAAAAAAAGTAGCGGATAGACATGACGTATCCATAGCGAATATTGCAAGCCGATATATTCTGGAAAATCTTAACGTAGCGGCGGTTATTGTCGGCGCCAGATTGGGAGAACGAAACCATATCCAGGATAATAAGAAGATACTAACCATAGACCTTTCAGCAGAGGATATTAACACGATAAAAGAGGCCCAAAAAATGCTGCTGCCCATTCCTGGCAACTGTGGAGATGAATATAGAAAACCTCCTTTCTTAACGGCTTCGGGAGACTTGAGCCACCATTTAGAAAAAATACCTAAACCGTTTACAATCAATAAGTCAAGTGAATCTAGGGAACAAATTTTCAGCGGGACCGAGTGGGAGTCCTTTGCTGGATATTGCCGCGCTGTGAAAGAAGACAACCGTATTCACATTTCTGGCACAACGGCCACACATGGTTCGCGTAAGATTGGCGGAGCGGATGCAGCAGCACAGGCACATTTTGTCATCGATAAAATAGAAGCAGTACTACAAACTTTTGAAACGACCTTGGAAAGCGTAGTGCGTACGCGGATATTCGTTCACAACATAGATGATTGGGAACCCGTTGCCCGCGCACATGGCGAACGCTTTAAAGGCATAAATCCTGCCAATACTTTAGTAGAAGCGAAGTTAGTTGGTGAGGGTTATCTGGTAGAGATTGAAGCCGAGGCCATTATTCAAAACTAAACAGTAAGGATAAAGCATCTTGCGCTCTACCTTGCTCTAACCATGATTTGGCCAATTGATGAACTTTTGCCTTGTCCCCATCAGAAAGTTGCGCTTTAACCTCCTTATCCGTAAGAATGTTATTTATTTCCGATGCGGTTGGTACACGTTCCAAATTACCCAAACGTCCCAAGTTATTTCCCGTAAGAATTTCACTTTCCCGAATGGATACTGGAAGTTGATCCACTCCCATACCTTTTGTCCGGATGGGCTTGGGGATTTCAAAAAGTGCTGTGCCACTTGCCCGTGTATACCAACTCTCGCCCATTCTACCTACCAAATCCAGCTTTTGGGTATCTAACTTATTGTCCGTTAAATATTCTTTATTGATATGTATGAGCTCCACTTTGGCTAAAATCAAATTTCCTGCCCCGGGCGTGTCCGCCAACTCAATTACTTCGGTTACCGTACATTCTAGTGCCACCGGTGCTTCACCAACACGGGGAGGTTTTACTTTTTCGCTCTGCACCTGAGTAAGTCCCGCTTTTACAAATTCGTTTACGCCTTTATCGTATGCCGTACTGGATAAGGACATTTGCTCTACAATAGGGTAATTTACGATGTTAATGACCACTTCTGGTACTTCTTTTACATTCTGATGCGAATGTTTTAAACTACCGTCCCTACCGCTGCGTGCGGGGGAGAATATGAGTATCGGCGGATTGGAACTAAAAACATTGAAGAAGCTAAACGGACTTAAATTCACCCTACCCTCCGCATCAATGGTACTGGCAAAACAAATTGGCCTTGGTGCCACTGCGGAAAGTAAATATCCGTGTAGCTCCGGTTGAGAAATAGCTTTTGGGTCTATGGTCTTAATCATATGTGTTTCTTTCATTTAGGCCTTGGCATTCATTATAAATAGCGTACAGTGTAGATGCAACACCTTTCTAATCCTGCTTTTAAACAGACTACGTTTTCGCTGGCAGTATTTTGGCACTTACCGCTCCAAAGCCTACACGCTTACCTTCTTTTTCCGCAAAACCGCGCATGGTCACCGTATCCCCGTCATTTATGAATTTACGTTCGGAACCATCGTTCATTTTCAACGGTTTAGTGCCCATCCAAGCCAATTCTAGCATGGAACCATAGGAGTTTTCATCTTTTCCGGAAATAGTACCGGAACCGTATAGGTCACCGACTTTTATATTACATCCATTTACGGTATGGTGTGCCAATTGTTGCGCCATATTCCAATACATGTATTTAAGATTAGAATTACAGACCGTTTTTTCTTCACTCCCTTCCGGGGTAATGCTGACGGATAAATTAACATCATAATTCTTCTGCCCGTTATACTGTAGATATGGTAGTACTTCAGGTTCTTGTTTTGGCCCAGCAACCTTAAACGGTTCCAGTGCTTCTAGTGTTACTATCCATGGTGAAATGTGTGAAGCAAAATTTTTAGCCAAGAAAGGCCCTAGCGGTACGTATTCCCATTTTTGGATGTCACGTGCGGACCAGTCGTTCAATAAAACCAATCCGAAGATGTAATCATCTGCCTCAGAGGTAGAAACCGAGGAACCGAGCTTGGTATTCTTTCCGGTGATAAAACCCATTTCCAATTCGAAATCTACGCGTGCCGAGGGGCCAAAAATAGGTTGGTCCGCACCATTGGGAACGGTTTGCCCTTTTGGTCTATGCACTGCGACATCACTTACCATGATAGAGCTTGCCCTACCGTGATACCCCACGGGAATGTGTCTCCAGTTCGGAAGTAAAGCGTTTTCCGGGTCGCGGAACATTTTTCCAACATTTGTAGCATGTTCTATACTGGAATAGAAATCGGTATAGTCTCCTATGGAAACCGGCAGGTGCATTTGCGCTTCTGACTGCTTTACAAAAAGTTCTGGCCTTCCTGCCAATACCGAAGTATCGTCTTTTAACCAAGACTGAATATCTGTCCTTACCTTATTGGTAATAGGCTTGCCCAAATCTATAAAATCGTTGAGCGTGTTTTTTTCAAGCACCGCAGTGTTAAAGTCAAAGACCTCTAGTTTCGCCACAGCGACCAAATCTAAAATATGCTCGCCTATGGCAACTCCCGCTCTTGGACTTCTATCAGTTGTAGAAAAAATCCCAAAAGGAATATTATATATGGAAAAATCTGAATTTTCAGGTATGTGTACAATCATTTTATCAGTGTCTGGAAATAATAAATAAGTCTAAGGACGTTTGTCCTATATCTTGTTTCTAAGTTCTTGTTTCATTTGTTCTCACCCTTTTTGGGAATCAGAAGGATTTTCTAACCAAGATTTGTAATAGTTACCATCATCAATCTTCATTGCATTTTCGGTAAGCTGCAGTGGTTTAAAGGTATCAATCATTACCGCAAGTTCCTCGGTCTTCGTTTTGCCAATACTGGCCTCATAAGTTCCGGGGTGTGGTCCGTGCGGAATACCTGCAGGATGAAGTGAAATGTACCCTGGACCAATTCCCGTTCTACTCATAAAATCACCATCTACATAATACAACATTTCGTCAGAATCTATATTGGAATGGTTGTATGGTGCTGGTATGGATTTTGGATGATAGTCGTACAAACGTGGACAGAAGGAACATATCACAAAAGCGCTTGTTTCAAAGGTCTGATGTACCGGTGGCGGTTGATGCACCCTACCTGTAATGGGTTCAAAATTATGTATAGAAAATCCGTAGGGATAGTTATAACCGTCCCACCCTACTACATCGAAAGGATGTGTTGCATATACCAAATGGTGCAACATGCCCTGTTTCTTGATTTTCATAAGAAACTCTCCCTTTTCGTCATGTGTCTGTAAGTCTTGCGGTAGTTTGTAATCGCGCTCGCAAAATGGAGAATGTTCTAATAATTGACCAAACCAATTGCGATAGCGTTTTGGAGTATAAATGGGATGAAAGGATTCCGCGTACAGAATGCGGTTCTCTTCGGTATCAAATTCAATTTGATAAATCATCCCGCGTGGAATAATGAGATAATCTCCATATTCAAAAGGTATATTCCCCACAAAGGTTTTTAATGTTCCTGTGCCTTGGTGGATGAACAACATTTCATCTGCATCCGAATTTTTATAGAAATATTCGGTCATGGATTTTTTAGGAGCTGCCAGCCCAATATGAACGTCATTGTTGACAAGCATAGGTTCTCTGGATTCTAAAAAATCATCTTTTGGAGCAATATCAAAACCTATTAACTTTCTGGATTTTATGTGCTTTGCTTCGGCTATTTTTGGGCTCATATCAATGGCCTCGCCAATCTCCTTTACCTGTGTGGGCCTATGAACATGATAAAGTAGCGATGACATCCCATCAAAACCAATAGTCCCAAATAATTGCTCATAATATAAACCTCCACTTGGTTTCTCAAATTGAGTATGTCTTTTTGGCGGAAACTTTCCTAATTTATGATATATGGGCATGATTTTAAGTTATGCGTTATGGTTAGGAATGCTGAATTTAGAACCTAGTCCTGTATACAGCAATCCTAACTTAATTAATGTAATGTACCTCTTAATTGTTGTTCTAGTTCAATGGCTTCGAACAATGCTTTAAAGTTACCTTTTCCAAATGATTGTGCTCCCTTTCTTTGAATAATTTCAAAGAACATGGTCGGTCTTGGCTCTATGGGTCTGGTGAAAATCTGTAGCAGGTATCCTTCATCGTCCCTATCCACCAAAATTCCAAGCTCTTTCAGCGGTGCAATATCCTCGTCTATTTTACCCACTCGGTCCGTAACCGCGTCATAATAGGTGTCGGGGATAGTCAAAAATTCTATACCCCTACTTTTTAAATCGCGTACCGTTTGGATAATATCGTCGGTTGCAACGGCAATATGCTGCACACCTTCACCTTCATAAAAATCCAAATATTCCTCTACTTGAGATTTCTTAGCACCTTCCGCAGGTTCATTGATAGGGAATTTTATTCGTCCATTACCATTACTCATCACCTTACTCATTAAGGCGGTATATTCAGTAGAAATATCATTATCGTCAAAAGAAAGGATATTTACAAAACCCATTGCCTTCTCATAGAACTCCACCCAATAGTTCATCCTATCCCAATCTACATTACCCACCATATGGTCTACATACTTCAATCCTGTTGGCGCTGGATTATAGTCTGGCGTTTCCCATTTCGTATATCCAGGTAAGAAGGTTCCATTGTAATCTTTACGCTCTACAAAAATATGAACCGTTTCTCCATAGGTATAAATACCTGCACGCACCACTTTACCTTCCTCATCTTCTTCGGTAACCGGCTCCGTGTAGGATTTAGCTCCTTTACTTACCGCTGTTTCATACGCATAAGTGGCATCGTCTACCCAAAGTGCCACCACTTTAACCCCATCGCCGTGCCTATCAATATGCTTACCGATCTCGGTACCACTCTTCAAAGGCGAAGTTAATACTAACCGTATCTTATTTTGAATTACCACATAACTTTCGCGGTCCTTTAATCCCGTTTGTAATCCGGCATAGGCGTACGATTGAAAGCCAAAAGCTGTTTTATAGAAGTGCGCTGCTTGTTTGGAATTACCCACGTACAACTCAATGTAGTCTGTGCCATTGATGGGCATAAAATCCTTGGCATCTTCATGCAATTTTGGTAAAGCTGTAGTATCCATAATTATTTCTTTCTGTTTATTGTTGCATATGCAACAAATATATTAAAAAATTGTTTCGTTCTTAATCTTATCTATTATTTAACAGCTCCTTCAGAACTGCCAACATGGCTTCATTTGCCTTTCGGACTCCAAAAGATATCCTCACCTTTCCTGGAGCCCCAAACACGCCCACAGGCCTCACCATAATTCCCCTTTCTTCCATAAATTTTGTAAACTCCATGTCAGCTATGGGTGGGTCTATCATCACAAAATTTCCTTCGGTAGGCCAAAATTTAATTCCAAGCTCCCGTAGACCTTCTAAAACAAATTGCCTTTCTACACGAACCAATTCCACGGTGCGTTGTACAAAATCTACATCTTCCAGAGCGGCAATGGCCCCTTCCAAAGCCAAGGAGGACAATAAGAACGGTTTGCAGACTTTACGGATGTAATTACTTAGTTCCAATGGAGCGTAGCAATAACCGACACGCAAGCCTGCCAAACCATAGGTTTTAGAAAAACTGTTTATTGCAATAATAGGATGACCTTCTAGCACAAATGGCAATGCCGATGTATAATCCGATGCTACCGCAAAATGTCGGTACACCTCATCATAAACAACTATGATTTCTTTAGGTAATCGCGAAAGAAAGTCGGCTAGAACATGACGGGGAATGTGGTTACCGGAGGGGTTATTGGGCGAAGCTAAAAACACAAGCTTCGTCCGTTCCGTAATTACTTTTAAAATACCCTCTAAATTGTAGTCATAGTCCGGTGTCATAGGCACATTAATAGCTTTGGCACCCATCCAACGCGTAAAGGCCGTATAGGGCAGAAAGCAAGGTTGCGATACAATGACTTCATCGCCTTCTGACAAAAACACCTTTGAGATAATATCTATGATTTCCGAACCGCTATTTGCCGTAACAAAATGGTCAGGAGCCAATTTCCCCTCAAAATCCTTGGATAGGGCTTCTCGCAATCTTATGTCCGTATTATCCGGATACAGGCTCAAATCATTCAGCGCGTTGCTAATCGCAAGGCTTACTTTTTGGGAAAAACCCAACGGATTTTCATTCGATGACAACTTGTGTACCTCAATACCCTCGGGCATTACTAGTTTTTTACCTCCGCCCTTGTAGGTGCTATCTTCTTGAATATAGGATTTGTACATAATGCTATTAAACCTTAGTAGTCAAAAGTAATGCATTTTTTCATTATTGTTGCATTAACAACATTATTTTATATTTTCTGCTTACTTTTGAGAACTACAACGATTTTATCTATGGACACAACAGAAGGTTTTGGAGTGTATCTTGACCGTACCCTTAAAAAAGTACAACATACTTTCTTGAGAACTTTTATCGAAAACGATATTGATCTCACCATTGAGCAATGGGTTATTTTGCGCAGGGTACATCTTTTGGGGCCGGATGCCTCTCAAGCAGAAATAAGCAATACCAACTTTAGGAACAGGGCAACAACCTCTAGAGTTATCCGTGGACTTTGTAAAAAGGGGCTTTTAGAGAAAACGCGTTTTGGAAATGATCAAAAGCGTTACAGACTTTTAATGACCGATGCTGGCAAGAACCTCATGAATAAAGTAATGCCATTGATCAAGGATATTCGCAAAATGAGCATTAAGGATATCAGTGATTACGAATTTGATATATTCCTTAAAGTTTTGGACCAAATTTGGGAAAACTATGACCAATATGAAGCTAATAGATAAGTACTTAAGGGCAGTTGGAAATTAGCGTAATGTTCCTTTAGTCCATAAAATGAGTACGCTATAAGAAACGTGTCGTTTTTTATAGCATCTTTTAGCTATTTTGGTTTTACAGCTATATAAAATTTAGTAGATTTGCACCCACATTTGAAAAACCGTTTCAAATGTTAGGGTCGCATAGCTCAGCTGGATAGAGCATCTGCCTTCTAAGCAGACGGTCGGAGGTTCGAATCCTCCTGCGATCACAAAAAAATGCCTTAAAGACCCTACATCTTTAGGGTTTTTTTATGGCCAATCCGTAGGGCATCTGTAACTATGGAGTAAGCTTTAGCTCGCTACATCTTGCATTAATTGCAAAACTTGACTGTGGATTATCTTGATTTCTTCCATATTTCAAACTGATTTCCGATAGCATCATCCGTAAGCGGATAGAGTCCAACAATGGTTTTTCCGTTTTGAACTTGCTCCATCACAAATTCCTCATACAAGGTCATCTTTGAACATTCTTGGACCACTTCATCAATTAAATGAACGGGAATAACCATGACACCATCATCATCGCCCAGAATGATATCACCCGGAAAAACGGCGACATCTCCACATCCTATGGGCTCATTTATAGCTATGGCTTGGTGCAAGGTTAAATTTGTTGGCGCCGAAGGCCTGTTGTGATAAGCGGAAAAATCCAAATCAGCAATCTCAGCGGAATCACGAAAACCCCCATCGGTTACAATACCGGCAACGCCACGTTTCATTAAACGTGTTGCCAATATAGAACCCGCGGAGGCCGCACGCGCATTTTTCCTACTATCAATAACAAGAACGGCACCTTCAGGACATGTTTCGACAGCTACACGTTGCGGATGGTCAGGGTCTTTAAAGACTGCTATTGTATTTAAATCTTCTCGGGCGGGTATGTACCGTAGGGTAAAAGCCTCTCCAACCATGGTAGGTCTTCCTTTTTTTAGCGGAACAACGTTTTGTATGAATTGATTTTTTAACCCTTTCTTGAACAAAAACGTAGCTACGGTAGCCGTGCTAATAAACCTAAGCTTTTCTCTATTTGTTTTAGATAATTTACTCATATCTTGCTATGCTTTTTTCCATGCCTCTTTTAAGAAAGTCAAGTCTTTCTTTATACGTAGAAGGACTTCCTTTTTTGAAATATTTATTGTGGATGCGCCACGTTCTGCACCGCCCAAATCGTGCTCTACATGCAATGAAACAGGTACCTGTATATCGTATGCTTTCAATAACGAAAAATAACGATTAAAATCAACCATTCCCTCTCCTAGTGGCACATGTACAGGTATCCATTTACCATTAACCTTAGCCCATTTAAAATCTTTAATTACGATGGATTTAACGTAGGGTTTAATTAATCTTAGGCCAAGCTCCCAACTAGTTCCGCCTTCTACTACGGCATGCCTTATATCATACTGGCACCCCATAAATTCATTAGCTGTTGCAGAAAGAATCGTGGATAAATCCCATATGGGAGCTCCTACATTCTTACCTGCATGGTTCTGGTAACAGCCTACGATACCAAAACGCTTGTTGACCAACTCTAAGGCCCTGGCCTGCTCCCCGAACAAACGCTGACTATCCTTTAAATTTTTATGCTCATCATATTTTAACCAATCTGTACGGTAATGGGTAAAACCTAAATTACTGGCTGTTTCTAGCACCGTTTTATGCACTGCACTACTACTATCCCAAACATTGGTAGTCATGAGCTGTGGCCGTAACCCATACTTTTTCATGGCGGCTACAGCTTTAGGCAAATTAGCAACTACCTTTTCTGGCCATACGTGTCCTTTGGGCCTAACGGTTAAATCCAGACCGTTAAATCCCATATCGGCAGCTGCCGCAGACATCTCGTCGTAATCTAAGAACTGTAAATGTTTGGAAAATAAACTAACAGAAAGTTCTTTTTCTTTGTATGGAACGGCGGCGTACAGACGTTGCGGAAGCCCCATTAAGAACACACCCCCCGCTCCGCAAACTGTAAGTGCAGCAAACCTTCTTCTCGATATTTTTCCTTGATTATCTTTCATAAACACCGCTTTATTGAGCCACAAACTATTAGGAAATATGTTAAAAACTTGCTACTATTACAAATATATGTATTTTTGGTTAACCAAATTGGTTAACCAATTTAAATCCAGAGCTTAATGGTCTGTAAACCATAGCTAGAACTAAGTAGATACCTCTTATCAATGAAAAAACATTTAATTATTCTCTCTATATTCTTATTGAGTCTTTCTTGCAAAGAACAAGTAAATCTAAACGCAATCAAAGTAACCAACCCTGAAGAACTAAACAATGCTATTGCACAAGCTACGGCAGGAGACAATATTATCCTGGCCAACGGTATTTGGAAGGATGTACAAATTGCTTTTACTGGAAAAGGAACTAAAGACCATCCTATTACCATTACTGCAGAAACAGAAGGCAAGGTTTTCATTGAAGGGGTTTCTAACCTATCTTTTGGCGGCGAATATTTGGAAGTAAGTGGCTTATATTTTAGAAATGGGTACTCCCCATCGCAAGCAGTTGTTGATTTTAAAATAAGTCATGACGATAAACCGGAGCAAATATCCAATAATTGCAAGTTTACCAATAGTGTTATTGAAGATTTCAATAAACCTAAAAGAGACGATAGTGATCTATGGGTTCGGTTTTGGGGAAGACATAACGAGTTAAGCAACTGCTACATTGCCGGTAAAACAAACCGCGGACCTACAGTAAGGGTCAGTATAGCAGGGATAGAAAGTATAAACAACTATCATCAAATCATTAATAACCATTTTGGACCAAGACCTGTAAAAGGTGGCCCAAGTGGGGAGACCATTCAGTTAGGAGATAGTTATACCTCTATGTCTCCTAGTCACACCATGGTAGCTAACAATTTATTTGAGGAATGTAATGGAGAGGTAGAAATCATTTCTAGTAAAACAAATTTTAATGTATTTAAAAACAATGTTTTCTATAAAAGCGAGGGTTCTTTGGTTACGCGCCATGGAAATTATGCAACTATAGACGGCAACTATTTTATTGGTGATGGCGTTAATGAAAATTACGGCGGAATACGAATTATAAATACCGGACATTGGGTAGTGAACAACTATTTCTATAATTTAAAAGGCAAAAGTTTTAGAAGTCCGTTAGCGGTGATGAATGGAATACCGAAATCACCTATAAACCGTTACAACCAAGTTACCGATGTTGTTGTTGCCTACAACACCTACATTAACTGTAGTTCGCCTTGGCAATTTGGTGTCGGCACCAATATTGCACAGGCCGATGTACTGCCAAAATCTGAAATACGCTCTGCAAGAGCCATCAGAACCACTGTCGCCAACAATATTGTGTACAATGAAGAAGGACTTGATGCCATTGTTATTGAAAACGATAGAGCAGATGGCGTTACCTTCAAAAACAATATAACAAACAACCAAGGAGTTGCCTTTAAGGATTTTAACAATGGTATTATAGCCGCAGCGTTAGATTTAAAAAAATTGACAGATTATATCTACATACCCACAGGTATCCCTGATGATTTTAAAGCCTATGCAGGTTTTGATTTTGATATTATTGAAACGGATTTATTAGGCATTTCCAGAAAAGACGATACAAGCATCGGCGCCATAATGGGTAAGGATGTTTACAATCCTAATATTCTAGACAAATCCAAATACGGCACTACGTGGTATTCCAATGCGGTGGCTTCCAGAACGGCAATTACGCATACCGTTGATAATCCGGAAGCGTTACAGGCTAAAATCAAAGAAGCAGGCCATGGGGATATTATTATGTTGAAAGAAGGCCTTTATAGTATAAATACCAGTATCCCCATAAATAAAACTTTAATCCTTAAATCTCAAGAAAATACCAAAGCGCAGCTATTTTTTTCCGGAAAAGCTAACACTCCGTTGTTCTCTTTGCAATCTAAAGGAAAACTGACTATAGACAACCTAAGCTTAAAAGGAGATAATACAAATTATGCTTTCGCAAGTTTAAAAGAAAATATGTCCAATCATTTTGGACTAACCGTTTTAAATACGGATATCAGTAATTTTAATTATGCCTTAAAAGTCCATAAAGAATCCTTCGCTGAGCGCATTACTTTTGAAAATACCACAATTTCAAATTGTGAAAATGGTATAGAACTGTCGGAGGAAACTAATGACAAGGGCGATTATAATACCGAATATTTAACCATAACCAATTGTAATTTCAACAGGGTCAAGGCAAATGTCATTGATTATTACCGAGGTGGTTACGATGAGTCTACCATTGGTGGAAATCTTTTGGTAAAAAATAGCACCTTTACGCAGTGTGGGGGTGGAGAACAAAACAAAACGCTTTTAAATCATCGGGGTATTATCAATGTAACCCTTACCAAAAATACTTTTGAAAATAATCCGGTTACATTTATAGCAACACTTTGGGGCGCTAAAAACAATAATGCATCTGATAATAAAATCATCAACTCCGGAAAGTTAACGGTTGAGGAGAATTTGAAATTAAAATTAATGTACTAGAAACCTTATCCCAATGGGTCATGAAAACTATTTCTCAGAAGCTAAAAGAGTACACTTTAAACAATGTTGGTATTCTTTTATGATGCGAATAAATTGTGCTGCAAAAAACGTCTCTATGTTTATTACCGTATATGCTGTAGTAGCCCTACTACAAGTTTCATGTGCAACTAAAACAACTATTGTTACACAAAATCTCCAAATGCAAATACCCTTAGGTGAAACTAGCTTTATAGAGGAATTGCTTGCGGGTGAGATAGCTGACACCAAGATAGACCATGTTGCCTACCTGGGGCCTACAGCTAAAACCATGAATTTAAAGGAAGGCTACGTCACGATGTTCCTCGTGGTGAAAGGCCACGGAAAAATACAGGCAGACACGATAACCCGTAACCTTACGCCAGAATCTATTGCCATTCCCTTAAACAATATGCAACAGGTACAATTTCAAGTTCCCGAGGGCGAAACATTACATTTTTTACAATTCAGCAAAAAATTGTCGACCCAAGACCTTGATGACCTTAAGAATTTTCCAACGGAAAACAAATATGACCTTTTCTTTACCCGATTTATAGATTGCGAACCTTATACTGAAAAAATAAAGAGTCCCAACACGGTCAGTAGAACGGTATTACCGGCGGATATTGTGCCGCGCATTGCCCTTGGAACAGTAGAGGCCATGGGGTCTGATGCCGTTGGGGCACATGAACACCCTATGCTAGACCAACTTTTCCTGGGTCTTACCGATAATGATATTACGGTACATGCCAACGATGCTTCTACCCAGCTTAAAGCCTATTCCTTATTACACATTCCTATTGGTTCTAGCCATTGGGTAACTGTGGAGGAGAACAAAAAAATGAATTATATGTGGATGGATTTTTTCCTGACCAAAGAAGGTCAAGAATGGTTAAAAACACATAAACCAACACCTACCGATAAAACGGATTAACCTAAAGCTGATGATTACTACAACGAAATCAATTTTTAATCCTTGTTTAGCAATACCTTATGTATCCCTATTACAAAATCGGCAACATAGCAATGGCCTACATCATAAAGTTATCTACCCGCTACTTGTTTTTATTTTCATAACCCTCGTACATTATCAGGGAAACACTCAAGGACATCCCAAATTAATCCTTACAAAAGCCGGAGTTGAAAAGATCAAGGCAGAATTGGGAAACGTACCTTTGTTCGATGCCTCGTTAGCTGCTATAAAAGAAGAGATCGATGCGGAAATTGCTCTCGGAATTTTTACGCCAATTCCAAAAGACTATTCCGGAGGATACACACATACCCGTCATAAAAAAAATTGGTTTGCACTTCAAAAAGCTGGGGTGCTATACCAAATATTGGAAGACGAAAAGTATGCAAAGTATGTAAAAGATATGTTGATGCAGTATGAGGAGATGTACAAAACCCTACCCCTTCATCCTAAAACAAGATCATATGCTAGAGGTAAGTTGTTTTGGCAATGCTTAAACGATTCTAATTGGCTGGTTTACGTAAGCCAAGCCTATGACTGCATCTACGATTACTTAACCAAAGCGGAACGCAAAAAATTAGAGAACAATTTATTCCGCCCTTTCGCCGACCATATTTCGGTAGATAGTCCGCAATTTTATCAAAGGGTACACAACCATAGCACTTGGGGAAATGCTGCCGTGGGCATGATAGGTTTGGTCATGAACGACCAAGAATTAATTGACCGTGCCTTGTACGGCATAAAGGGGCTACACCTAGACAAAACAGCCAAAGATGATGATGGTGGCTATTTGAACAAAGATGGCAAAGCAGGTTTTCTGGCAAACATAGAAGAACCTTTTTCTCCGGACGGGTATTATAATGAAGGACCGTATTACCAGCGTTATGCCATGTATCCATTTTTAATTTTTGCCGAAGCATTGCATAACGTGAAACCAGAGCTACAGATTTTTGAATATAAGAACGGGGTTCTCCTGAAGTCTATCCATGCCCTGTTAAACCTGACGGACGCAGATGGTGATTTTTTTCCGCTTAACGATGGTCAAAAAGGGATGTCCTATTTCAACGGGGCTTTGGTTACCGCCGTAAACATCTCTTACCAACACGGTGGGCAAGACCCACAATTATTAAGCATTGCCAAAAAGCAAGGAAGGGTACTTCTTGATGATTCGGGCTTAGCGGTAGCACTAGGCGTACGTGACGGAAAAGAAGTTCCGTTCAAAAAAAAATCCCTTAACCTAACGGACGGGCCAAAGGGCACAGAAGGTGGGGTTGGCATATTAAGGAACAAAGGCCTAGAACTTGTTTTTAAATACGCTGCACAAGGCTCTAGCCATGGGCACTATGACAAATTATCCTTCTCCTTATACGAGCAAGGCAATGAAATACTACAAGACTATGGCCTGGCTCGTTTTGTTAATATTGAACAGAAAGGAGGAGGAAACTATCTTAAAGAAAATAAAACTTGGGCCAAACAAACCATTGCGCACAATACGCTTGTTCAGAACCAGACTTCCCATTTTAAGGGGCGATACGAAATAGGGAGTAAACACCATTCCGTTCTTTATTTCTATGACGACACCGACCCGGCCATACAAATCGTTAGCGCCAAAGAAGAAAATGCCTATCCGGGGACGAAAATGCACCGCACCATGGCAGTTATTAAAGATGAAGATTTTGAAAAGCCTTTTTTACTTGACATTATGAAGGTAACCGCAGATACCATAAACCAATACGATTTTCCTTTTTATTTCATGGGCCAGGTAATACATACCAATTTTGACTACGATTCTCCTGCGCTTACCGTTCTTGGGAAAGATAATGGCTATCAGCATCTGTACGTGGAAGGAAAAGGAAAACCCGCTGTGCAAAACACGAAGTTATCATGGTTGGGAAACGGACATTTTTACACATTAACGACCGTAACTCCCACTACCGACGAATTGTTTTTTACTCGCCTAGGCGCAAATGATCCTGAATTTAATCTGCGCAGGGACCCAGGATTTATGCTCCGAAGAAAAAACACAAAACATACCACTTTTGTCTCTGCTATTGAAGCTCACGGAAGTTATAGTCCGGTTACGGAGTCTGCAATAAACTCCAACAGCAACATAAAGAAAATAGAAATAGTCTTAGACACAACAGACTACACTGGTATCTCAATTACTACCAGAGAAGGGAACACCAAGCTGTTTGTGACAGCGAATAAAAACACTCTAAAAGCAGCAACGCATAAAATAAAAATTAAAACTAAGAGCTATACTTGGACAGGCCCTTATTATTATCAAAAACCATAAAAATATAAAAGAATGAATAGAGCAAGTGAGAAATATATTATTGCAAAAGATTTGGAATGGGAAGCTCTTGGCGGAGGCGTATCAAGAAAGTTTCTAGGTTATGATAACCAAATTATGATGGTACGCGTAAAATTTGAAAAAGGAGCCTTAGGCGCCCCGCATCAACATTTTCATACGCAAGCCACCTATTGTGTGTCTGGTAAATTTGAATTTGAAATTGATGGAAAAAAGAAAATCGTAGAGGCAGGTGATGGCGTATATATTGAACCCAATCTATTACATAGTGCCGTTTGTTTAGAAGAAGGAGAACTAATTGACACGTTTAGTCCCGTTCGAGAAGATTTTTTAACCGGTGAAGGACCGTCCTATTTTGGAGATAAATCCTAACATAATGCATAACAATAAAAGTTTATGGCAAAATACTATTAAAGCAAAAAGTTGAATGTACGGAAAAAATATACACCGAAAAGTAGAGAGCCACAGTACTGACTAAAACAGTACTGAACGACTTAGGCAGTAGAGTGATTTTAAAAGCATCTATACTGAAAACAATTATCTAGGCATGTTACGAATTAAGGCTAAAGGAAACTCCTTTATCTTGATGTATAATGAGACAAGTGGATTCGAGTTGGGTCGTCATGAAACGTTAAAACCTTGGATGGTTAACTTTATTAGTCAATAACAATAGCATAGAATCCTTATGGAGCGTGAGCGTTTATTCAACAACATTTAAAAAACCACTTTTATAACTTTATGTATTGTGGTTCTTTTTCATTCGCATCTTACAAATCTAAATTGTAAAAAACACTGGTATTATTACCGATTTGCTATTTCGTTCATCGAAATTCTACGATTAAAAAAAAAGATTTTATCATAAAATCTATTTTAAATTTTTTTTAACAAATCAATAACATATTTTTGGTAAACCAAATTGGTAAACCAGTATGGTTTACCAATTATATAGAACCTAGCTGTATGAACTTTAAATTAAGGCCCATCATGAAAACTTAAGGTAAATACAAATAAAAAGTAAGGAGTACTGGACACCCTTTATGAAGCGTCATTACTCCGATACTCAAGTAATTAATAGTTGAAATATGCTAATAAAATAATTCTAGACATCGCTATTAACAAATCGGAATTTTCAATACCTAACCTAAAAAGGTGGTTAGAGCTAGAATTAAAAAAGATAAAGCTCAATTGCTTAGTACTAACTTAATCAAACACAAATGAAACTTAAATTAAACTTTTTAATGATTGTTACGTTGCTGATAAACATACAGTTGTTTGCACAGGATACGTACAACGTAACCGGCACGGTTACGGACGAGGCCAACGTTCCCGTTCCGGGGGCCAATGTCGTCGTTACGTCCAGTGCGACAGGAACCTCTACCGATTTCGACGGTAACTATTCGATCACGGTAAGCGAAGGGGACGTACTGGAATTTTCCTCACTTGGTTTTACCACTGTTTCCAGAACCGTTACGGGACAGACGAGAATAGACGTTGTCCTCGCGGAAGACTCCGCTCAACTGGACGAAGTGGTGGTGGTCGGTTACGGCTCCAGAAAGAAGAGCGACATTACCGGTTCGGTATCCTCGGTAAAATCGGAGGAACTGAACGCCTTCCCGGTGCTCGATGCGGCGCAGGCGATACAGGGACGTGCCGCCGGTGTGGTGGTACAGTCCAACAACGGTGGGGAGCCCGGTGCCCCTATCAATATTCAGATCAGGGGCAACACCTCTATCAATGCCAGTAGTGCGCCACTGATAGTGGTCGACGGTTTTGTGGGGGCGGTCTTTCCCCAACCCAACGATATCGAATCCATAGAGATCCTGAAAGATGCTTCCGCAACCGCGATCTATGGTTCAAGGGGTTCCAACGGAGTGGTCCTGGTGACCACCAAAAAAGGTAGGAAGGGCAAACTGTCCGTTGAGTTCAATACCAACTATTCCGTTCAGAATACGGCGAACGAACTGGATCTGTTGAACGCGGACCAGTTCGCTACCTATCAACAGGCCATCAATCCCGGTTATGTGCAGGGTAGCGCCAATACGGACTGGCAAGATCTACTGTACAGGTCGGGAAGTACACAGAACCATCAATTCTCCTTTTCGGGAGGGACGGATAAAGTGAACTTCTATGCCTCCGCCACTTACTTTAAACAAGAGGGGGTCATCGTGAACTCGGAATTCGAGCGTGTATCCTTTCTGTCCAATATCGATGCGCAGGTAACGGATAAGCTTAAACTGGGATTCAACCTTTTTGGAAGTAGGGGTTCCAAGGACGGTGTTCCTACACAATCCACCGGTGAGACCGCCAACGGAGGTGGGGACGATGTTATTTCACTACTCTTCAGGTTTGCTCCCGATCAGCCCGTTCAAGACGCTAACGGCGTAAATACCATTAATTCGGTAGGCGACAACGTGGACAACCCCTTTGCAGTTGCAACGGAAGGGGTCAACGAGACGAAGACGGATAATTACAGGGCCAACCTTTATGCCAATTACGATATTGTCAAGAACCTGGCCTTTAAAACAACGTTCGGTCTCAGTACCGCCAACGGTACGGAAGGGGTCTTTAGACCATCCACTTTGGTGGTGACCGCCGGAGCTGGTACCGGGGGCAGGGCCACGGTACAGAACTTTAAGAGAACAAGTCTGTTGAGCGAGAACTATTTGACCTATAACAAGGAAATAGGTAAGGGCAATTTGAACCTTTTAGCGGGTTACTCCTACCAAAAGACGACAACGGAACGGTTTTCCGCAGGTGCTTCCGGTTTTACATCCGATTCTTTTTCCTATTTCAACCTACAGTCGGGCGCAGTTCAGCTGATCCCTACTTCGTCTTTCTCGGAAACGGAGATTCAGTCCCAGTTCGCTAGATTGAACTATGATTATGACGATAAGTACCTGATTACCGCGACCGTAAGAAGGGATGGAGCCTCCAACTTCGCCGAAAATGAAAAATATGCCATTTTTCCGTCCGGTGCATTGGGCTGGAAAGTCTCCAACGAGAATTTCCTGAAGGATCACAAAACCATATCCAACCTGAAATTAAGGGCCAGTTACGGTGTTACCGGTAACCAGGCGATAGCGGCATACCAGTCCTTGGCGAGTTTCGGTTCCGTATTCACACCGATCAACGGTACCACGGTGATCAACGTAACGCCGAATCAAGTTGCCAATCCCGATCTGAAATGGGAATCGTCCTTCCAGACGAATCTGGGTCTTGACCTGGGACTTTTCAACAACAGGGTCTCCCTTTCCCTGGACTACTATAATATAGATACGAAGGATCTTATCATCGAGGATACGAGCCAACCACAATTTTTAGGTTTTCTTACCGCGGCCAGTCTAAGAAATGTAGGTGAGGTGAACAACAAGGGGTTCGAGATTACCTTGAACACAAGGAACATAGTGAACGATAATTTCAGTTGGACGACCGATTTCAACTGGTCCAGGAACAGGAACGAATTCGTTACACTATTGAACGGAGAGGATATTTTCCAAGATGCCTCCCCCGGATATTTCAACGTACCCCGTACGCATGTCCTAAGGGAAGGTGAAGCGGTAGGTGTTTTCTGGGGCTTTGATTACAAAGGCGTATATCAAGGAGGTGCATTGCCAGAAGGTACGGCCCTACTTGCCGGTAGTGATGTAGGGGATCAATTGTTCGCCGATCTTGACGGTAGTGGTGATATTACTACGGACGACCAGACCATAATCGGTGATCCCAACCCGGATTGGACCATGGGTATCACGAACAACTTCTCTTACAAAAACTTTGACCTGAACATCTTTTTCCAGGGGTCTTTCGGAGGGGACGTGATGAACCTCACCAATGTGCAGTTGTTCAACGGAGATTCAAACGCTACGACGGCTATCCTTGATTCTTGGACACCGACCAATACGGATACCGATATACCACGAGCTAGGTTGAGAGGTAAGCAGATAACTTCCCGTTTCGTGGAGGACGGTAGTTATCTTCGACTAAAAAACATAGCTTTAGGGTATAATCTGCCTCAGGAGGTAACCGATAGAATAGGTATGGACAACGTTAGGTTCTCCATCAGTGGTCAGAACCTGTTGACCTTTACCGATTACTCCGGATTAGATCCCGAGGTAAGTTATGGTGTGGTAGGCCAGGACAGCTCGGCCAGTAATACTACCAACGGTTTCGATTTTGGTAACTATCCAACGGTAAGATCCGTTAACTTCAGTGTCAATTTAAAATTTTAAAAACAAAAAAAATCAATATGAAAACTTGTAAATTTTTATTCGCGTTCATTGCATTGTCGATAATGGGATGCTCCGATCTAGAGGAAGAACCGATAGGGCTATTGGCCCCGGACGGTTTCTTCCGATCTACCAATGATATCCAAACTGCGGCAAACGCTGCTTTTGGCCACATGACCCACGAAGATTTCTGGGGAAGGAAAATGTCCTTGACCCTTATGTTACGAAGTGATATGGTAGCTTTTGGCGACCCGACCACATCACAACGAAGAATCGACCACGACATATTCACCGTACAAGCGGATAACGGTATGATCGACGGGTACTGGCTTAGGGTCTACCAGATCATAGCCGCCGCCAACCAAGCTATCGCCGGTGCAGAGGACGTGGACGTGGACGAGTCCATAAAGAACCCGGTTACGGCACAGGCCTATTTTGCAAGAGCCTTCGCCTACTTTCATTTGGTAAGGCAATTCGGGGACATCCCGTACATATCAGAAACAGTAACTGATCTTGCAGCTGCAAGTAGTATCAGTAAAACTCCCGCTGCCGAGGTGTATGCCAATATAATCGCAGACCTTCAATTCGCCAAGCAGTGGCTGCCCGATACGCAGGCGGCAAGGTCCATACCCGCAAAATCCGCGGCACATTCCTATTTGGCACTTGTATACTTGACCATGGGAGAATATGCTAACGCGTATACGGAGGCCAAAGGGGTCATAGACAACGAAGGTGCCTATGGGCTAGGTCTGGAAGCCGATTTTCAAGATCTCTTCGACGCCACTAAGATCGACGGTTCCAGTGAACCGATCTTCGTATTGGATTTCATAGGGGCCAGTAACGGGGACGACGGTAGGGACTATCAGGCCGCCCTTACGGGCATACGTGACGACGAACAGTATGGCCTGGGAGGAGGTTGGTCCGTAGGAGTTCCAGCACTAGGAGTATATGAAACATGGGATGGACGCGACTATAGGAAGGCCGTAAGTCTGGATACCATCGGGCTTTTTGATGGTGTGGTACAACCCTTTACCGTTTTTAAGGAAAGTGGGGCGGGCAGAGCTGTGAACAGACCACATATTGCCAAGTATACGCGTGGTACGGGGGTTACTTCCACCGGTAACGGTAGGGGGTCCCAGCAGAACTACATGATGATGCGTTATGCCGAGGTACTCTTGATAGCCGCAGAGGCATTGAACGAGACCAGTCCAGGTTCCGGTGAGGCAGCAGGTTATGTGAACAGGGTGCGCGCAAGGGCAAGAGCGGGTAACGGTTCCGCTTTTCCAGAAGATGTAACGGGAGGTATGTCGCAGGGAGACTTTAGGGACATGGTCCTAGAAGAACGCAAATGGGAACTTGCTTTTGAATACAAGAGATGGTACGATATTGCCAGAAGGCAATTGGGTGCAGAAGTATTCGGGGCCTCGGGACTGGAAGGATTAAAGGAAAACTTTGACCCGGGAAGGGACTACCTGTTCCCCATTCTAGCGGACGAACTGGCAAGAAATCCGAACCTTGAACCACAGAACCCAGGATATTAAAAAATTAGTTCTTCAAAACTACTTGAGTTAGTTTTTAAGCATTTTACCGGCTCGTTATCAGGGTCGGTAGAAATGCTCATATTCAAAAACAATTTTACCCTCTATTAAAGACGATTAGAGTATGGGTATTTTTCTTAAGACCGATTAAATTGGCTAATTTTAACAAACCAATCTGGTTAACCAATTTTAAAATGTCCTATAAGAACTTATGAAGATAGAAATACTAACAAGAGGGGAACATCAAGAAATTCAACATAAAATTATTTCTCAGATTAGAGATTTAATGAATTTTAAAAATTTAGAACCTGGGGATAAGCTTCCCTCGGAAAGAATGCTTTCTGAAAAATTTGGAGTAAGTAGAACAAATATTCGAGAAGCAATACAGAAATTAGAGTTTTATGGCTTGGTGTATTCTAAACCTCAAAGTGGAACCTTCGTGGCAGATATTGGTCAAGTTGCCATGAACGGAATGATCGAGGATATTTTGAGATTGGAAGAACCTGACTTTAAATCCTTGGTAGAAACGAGAATATTATTGGAACTCAAAACGGTAAGGCTAGCGGCGCAAAGGCGAACCAGAGCAGATTTAAATCAAATGCAAATGGCCTTGGAAGCATATGCGGAAAAGGTAACTAACGGAGAGGATGCGGTGCAAGAAGATCTTCTCTTCCATTTAGCGATTGCAAAGGCAAGCGGAAACAGCACCATGAATACGTTCATGTTAATTATCACGCCAGAAATCATTACCAATTTTGAAAAGTATCATGTGTGTGACAAAGGATTGGCGTTTCGAGGAATTGAAGAGCACCAAGAAATCTTCGATGCCATTAAGGAACAAAATCCACAGTTGGCGAAAGAAAAAATGAAGATTCATTTTAAAACCTTATATCAGTATTGTTACAATATATAGTGAACTAAAATTGAAATAAAAATCACGCAATTTAATCCTTTCTGTTGAAAAGATGAAGAGTACTAATACGTAGAAATTAACTAAATAAGAATGCATCGGTAATTAGCACTCCGTTAAATTACTTTCAGAAATTCTTAGCTAAATCATAAGTACTTATTAAGGCAAGTTGCTCGGGTACTCGTGTCGTAGAAATTTATCAATGTGCATTATTAAACAAATGAAAAGCCCATGAAAGTTAAAGGTTTAAGATGGTGGATTATCACATTGATTTTTGTGGCGACCGTTATTAATTACATTGATAGAACGGCTTTTGCACTTTTGTGGCCGCAAATGGGTGAAGATTTGGGCATGGATAATTCCGATTACGCCTTAATGCTCAATATCTTCATGGTAACATATGCCCTTAGTAAATTTTTATCCGGAAGATTGTATGACAAAATAGGCACTAGAATCGGTTTTATCCTTTCTATAGTGGTCTGGTCATTAGCTGCGACATTTCATGCGGTGGCTCAGGGAATAGTTTCCTTATCTGCAGTACGCGGAATGCTAGGGCTTGGAGAGGCAGGTTTATGGCCTGGAGCCGTAAAAAGTAACGGAGAATGGTTTCCTGTAAAACAACGAGCACTCGCACAAGGTATTTTTAACTCTGGAGCTTCCATTGGAAATGTCATAGCTCCGGTTATCATAGTTTATTTGTATGCGCAATTTGGATGGAAGTCCACCTATGTAATATTGGGGGTCATAGGTCTGCTTTGGGTAATTCCTTGGTTTATCCTAAACAAATCAAAACCAGAAGACCATCCATGGATTACCGAGGAAGAAAGAAATTTGATACTAAACGACAGGATAGAAAATAATGATGTTGTCGTCGAAGGTGCCAAAAGTCTAAGCGTGACCAAAATACTAAGTTATAAACAACCATGGGGAATATTATTGTGTAGGTTTTTCATTGAACCAATATGGTGGTTTTTTGCCGGTTGGATGCCTATTTATCTCAATTCAAAATTTGGATTAAGCATAGAAGAAATTGGAAAGACTATGTGGATTTCCTACCTAATGGCGGCCGCAGGAGGAATCTTAGGAGGAATGTTCACTGAGGCCATTATAAAACGTACATCCGTTGATGTTGGTAGAAAAGCAAGTATAGTAATAGGGTGTCTTTTAATCATTATAGGCTTTGTTTCCATTATAACGTTCGTCTCCGATTCTAACTACATGACCTTCATATATCTTGCAGGTTTGGCACTCTTCGGGTTCCAATTTGCCATCGGTAATATTCAGACCTTATCCAGCGATTTATTCAAAGGACCCTCTGTAGGCACCTTGGCTGGCTTAGCAGGGACGGTTGCCGCCGTATCTCCAATTATTATGAACTGGTTTATTGGAACTATTACCAAAGGAGGTTCTTATACGCCGGCCTTTGTAGCTATTACCGTATCAGTGGTTTTAGCAGTTCTAGCTATTTTCATCTTAATTAGAAAAATAAAATTAGTAGACACCACAATAGATAGAATAAGAAATTAAAATAGATTAAAATTAATAGCATATGAGTAATAAAGGAAAAGTTGCTGTCGTTACAGGGGCTACAGGAGGAATAGGTTTTGAAGTTGCCAAGAGATTGGGAAAAGATGGGTATACCGTCGTTTTAAACGGTATTGACGATGCAGCAGGAGCTGAAAGATTAAAGGAACTGACCACAGACGGAATTACTGCCGAGTACTTGGGTTTCGATGTAACGGATGATGACGCAGTAAGTACAAACATTAAAGCCATAGGGGAAAAATATGGCAGAATAGATGTACTTGTGAATAACGCAGGCGGTCTCGGCGGCAGGTCAAGATTCGAGGAAATGACAACGGAGTTTTACAGAAAAGTAATGGCACTGAACTTGGATTCTGTATTCTTCGCTTCAAGAGCCGCTATACCTTTCCTTAAGAAAGGGGAACACCCATCGATAATCAACTACACTTCTAACGCAGGTTGGACGGCCGGTGGTCCCGGTGCAGGTATCTATGGTACATCAAAGGCGGGAGTTCATGCCATAACCAGGGCATTGGCCAAAGATTTGGCTGAATACGGTATTCGCGTTAACGCAGTGTCTCCCGGCACGATAGACACTCCTTTCCATGCTCAGATTAAAGCTACAAAACCAGAAGTCTTTGCTTCTTGGGCAAATAATATTCTTTTAGGAAGATTAGGGCAACCGGAAGATGTGGCCGGAGTCATCTCTTTCCTAGCCAGTAAAGATGCTTCCTTCATAACTGCGGAAACTATTCAAATCGGTGGTGGACAAGCACTTGGTATTTAATAACTAATGATTTTAGTACTGCTTTTTTGCCATGTAGGTGTCTATAGAACTAACCGGACTTATGTGGTGAAAGGCAGTTTTAAACTAATATGATTCAAATGAAAAAAGTAGTAACCTTCGGAGAAATAATGCTACGTTTAGCTCCTCCGGGATTTTTAAGATTTTCTCAAACTAATAGTTTTGATGTAGTTTATGGAGGCGGTGAATCTAATGTTGCGGTATCTCTGGCAAATTATGGGGTCCCTGTTGATTTTGTCACAAGACTACCAAAGAATGACATCGGAGAATGTGCATTAATGGAAATGCGGAAGAGAGGCGTTAATACACAGAACATCATTTTTGGAGGAGACCGTCTTGGTATCTATTTTTTAGAAACAGGAGCCGTTAGTAGGGGCAGTAAAGTAGTTTATGACCGCGCACATTCTGCCATATGCGAAATAGAACCTGGAATGATCGATTGGAAGAATGTTTTCAAAGATGCAGGATGGTTTCATTGGACGGGTATCACTCCGGCTATTTCCCAAGGTGCGGCAGATGCGTGTTTGGAAGCGGTAAAAGCGGCCAGTGATATGGGCATAACTATCTCTACAGATTTAAACTACAGGGCTAAACTATGGAATTACGGTGGAGACCGAGAGGCCATAATGACAGAGCTTACCTCCTATTGCGATATTATTTTAGGGAACGAGGAAGATGCTGAAAAACACTTTGGAATACACCCAAAAGGCCTTGATGTGCATAAGCACGGCAGCGAAGTAAAAGCTGAAGCCTTTTTATCCGTATGTAAACAGATGATGAAAAAGTTTCCAAAGGCCAAGAAGGTAATCACGACCTTAAGAGGCTCCATATCGGCATCTCATAATACCTGGGCAGGTGTGCTTTATGATGGGGAGAAAATGTATGAAACGCGTCAATATCAAATTACGGATATCGTTGATAGAGTTGGGGGAGGCGATTCTTTTATGGGGGGATTGATATACGGACTGCTTCATTATCCCGAGGATGACCAAAACGCTTTGGATTTCGCCGTAGCGGCATCCTGTTTAAAACATACGATTAAAGGTGATGCCAATTTGGTAACCGTCGAAGAAGTAAATAAACTAAAAGGAGGGGATGCCTCCGGTAGAGTAGCAAGATAAATATGGCTCAATATTCGAGAATAGAAGTAGCAACCATAATGAAGGAATCGGGTATGGTTCCTTTATTTTATCACCCAGACATCGCATTGGGGAAAAAAGTTTTGAAAGCCTGTTATGATGGTGGCGCACGACTTATGGAATTTACCGCAAGAGGTGACTTTGCCTTTGAGGTTTTTTCCGAACTGAATAAGTACGCTATTGAAAAACTTCCGGGAATGGTTATGGGAGTTGGCTCGATAACCGATGCGGCGGCCGCATCGCTCTTTATGCAGATGGGGGCCAACTTTATCGTAACGCCGTCCCTAAGGGAAGACATCGCAATCGTATGTAACCGTAGGAAGGTCCTATGGTCCCCAGGCTGTGGTTCCCTGACCGAAATAAACCGGGCCGAGGAACTAGGTTGCGAAATTGTAAAACTCTTTCCCGGAGCTATCTATGGCCCTGGTTTTGTAAAAGGCATTAAAGGTCCGCAACCTTGGACAAGCGTCATGCCTACGGGAGGTGTAAGTACGGATGAGGAAAACCTAAAAGCTTGGTTTGGTGCTGGGGTTACCTGTGTTGGCATAGGTTCCAAACTCATAAGTAAAGAAATTCTAGCCAATGAAGACTTTAAGGAGCTTAAAAGAAAAGTAACTGCTACCCTAAAAATTATCAGTAGCATAAGGGCTTAAGTTATTTTGTATAAGTTTAGACCCTTCTTCTATTATTCAGCTTGTGGTATGCCCAACATTGATAGTAAAATACTGGTCATCAATATCCTGATAACGTGCAATCTGGAAAGTCTTTTCTAAAACGTTCTTCAAATCACCAATATACTAGTACCATAAAAACTGCTCGAAAATGGAAAATAAAGTTGGCAGCAACCGCTCAAATTTAAAAGTAGTTGAGCACGTAACCAAAAATCCAATATAGTATCAGGAATACAAAAACAGTTCCGATACAACCGCATTTACCTCCACCAATTTTCTTGGCTCCGTACCCTGCTCCTATAATTTGAATAAGTTTTTTCATTTGATATGTGTTATTTAATCTTGGAAAAGCTTAATTAATTATCGTCGGTTTCTCCATCAAGTTCTTCCTTTACGTCATCGTAAGCGCCTTCTACCTCTTCTGCAGCGCGTTCCACACCGTCCTCTGCCTCCTCCGCTGCCCTTTCAAGAGTACCTTTATCTTCTTTTACTTCTTTTTGTTCCCTACATGCACCCATGAACATGAAAGTGCTTAACGCCATGAATAGGAATAATTTACTAGTTCTCATAATGTTTTCGTTTATTAAATTAATTGATTCTTTTGCCATCGCTTGAAAATTCTAAATCCTTCTTCTTACCGTCAATCTTAATCTCGACGTCATAGAAGGTTCCTTTGGTCGCGTGGTCTACCTTTTCAATTTCAACGATTTTTATATCTTCAAAATCCGCTTCTAAGACCTTTAGAATGGCCTTTGGCAATTCTTTTTTCTTAATGTTCGATTCTGTTTCTATCCACTCACCGTTCGGTGCAAAATCTGCTCGGTAATGTTCCCCATCTTTCTTAAAATGAGATTCAAAATTTCCATTCTTGTCTTTTCTCCAATCCGGGTCGGACTCGTTGGGATATTTACTTTTAAATGACTTTTTTACGGCCTCGGGAGTCTGCCCTTTAGTTTCCGATTGGCATGCCAAAAGAAGACTCATGGTCATAATAGAAAGTACAAATCGTTTGATTAGTTTCATAGTTTTCATTTTTATTCCATGGTGGGTAATTCCAACATGCGTTCAGGACCGTAAAATTTTAGTGCAATCCCAAAAACTAGAACAGAAAGTATCATCCCTATCATAAAAACGGTGTAGGTCCACCGCAAGAGTCTGTACTTTCGCTCCAACACCACACCCAAGTAGTAGAGGTCTTTTGTTAAAGAATCATATATATAATCCCTGTCCTTCACTAACTCTTTCATTGCCCAACTGTATTTTGATAATTCCATCTTATGAAAATTTCCAAAAAATAAGAGGTTCACATTTTTATTGGCGACATCCTCATCTGTAAATTCACCACTAGTTACATTCGGTTTAGTGGCTAAAATGGACATCACCATAGAAACGACGCTAAAAACAATAAATATAAATGTTGGATAGATTAGGTAATCGTTGGAGGGATTATCCAATTTGGGAATCAAATTCGCAAGGGCCAAAGAAATAATAATGGCGTTTACGGAAAGTAATATATTGGCCTTAGTGTCCGCGATATCACTAAGCTTTAAATGATTTCTAAGGGTAACCCTGTACAACGTCTGTATACCTCTGTCCGGTAAATTTCCTTTAAACTTTGCCTTTAAAGTTTCTTTCTTAACCAGCTTCTTACTCTTTTTCTTCGCTTTTACCAGCTTTTTTACGTTCTTATCTTTCTCTTTTTGCCAGTTATCCTTGGCGTAATCCGTATAAAATCTATGTTTTACCCTTAGCAGTCTTATATTTTCTTCTCGCCATTCGTCATTGGAGTATTGTGCTACTCCCAAGAGCGAAAGCTCCTCTCTCAAAAGTTCCGTAGTGGCCATAAAACTTTTTTTCGCGAAATGAGAAGAATCGGCATCCCTGATAATTTCTTCCAATTTGTTTCTAGGTTCATAATCTTTTTTGGTGGCCCTAATTAAATCGCACACCTCATCCATGAAATCGGCATCAACAGCTTCTTGCTCTAGAAACTGTTTGGCCAAGGCGCAGCTGTGCTCCTCGTGGTCATTGATAGACTGTGTATAGCCCAAATCGTGAAACCAGGCTGCAATAAGCAACTTTTGACCATCATCCTCCGTAACCTTCTCCCCTTCTATTAATTTTTTCGCACTGTTAACAACCCGCTGTGTATGTCTTAGATTATGGTAAAGGAACGACCCGTTGGTCTCTGAACTTAACATTTCTACAGCGTATGCTTCTACTTTTGATATGATATCCGACATTGGTTTGTTTTTAGTTAAAAATCGATATTAGATAGCGAGATTGAAACCTACCTGAACCAAGTTACTTTCCCTTGAATTAAAATATCCTATGTTAAAGGTGAGTGCCTTTAAACTACTTATCCATAAACCCGCACCTTGAGAGGTATGCCACACCTTAGAATTTTCGCCCGGTTGCCAAGTGCGACCGTAATCGAACCCACCATAAAGACCAATAGTTACTGGAGATACGGCAGTGATGTAACGCTTTAATCTTAGCTTTAAATCCGAACTTTGATAAAAATAGGATTTTCCCATAAAACGTTCGTCCCTAAAACCTCTGAGCCCGTTGGCCCCTCCCAATGATGGCCGATGATAGAAAAAGACGTCTTTCTCGTTAATAAGCGACTTATATTCTGCTGTAGTACCAAAGACCAATGCTCCTGAAGAAGTAATTTTATGAGTGAATCCTACTTTTAAACTGGCGTAACCAAATGCATTGTCCGCTATCTCCAAATTTGATTTGTATCCCGCCTTAAGTCCTATATAAATGGACTTTGAAGGAAAGTCCTTGGCATCCGCATTATCATAGTATCCGCTTAGTTCTGCCCCGCCATAATTCTGATTCTCAAAGAGTACAGGATTTAAATTATTTCTATTGAACAGCCGTTGATCATTCTCATTTACCCTAAAGGATTCAAACAATCCTCTTAAACGTAGGGTATAATAGGCAATTCCCGCGCTGGCCTTAAACTGTTTTAGGCGAGCCCTATAAAAATCACGGCCTACGTTATCCTCGTTATTAACGGACTCATTACCCAAACCGAAAAAGTTCTTCGCATAACTGTCACTGGTATAATATCCGTTCAATTCAAAATTCCACTTTGGGATTACGTTTGCCCAGACTCCAGTGTATTGCAGCGCTACAGCCTCAAAACCAAAATAGTAATTGGCTTTCAATTGATGTTTCTGTACGAAAGGATTTCCATTTAAACCATTTTTGACGAAAGTATTTGTAGCACCAAGAAAAAACCCGTCATCGGTCCTAAAACCTATGGTCGGTGCAATTGTATTTGTATTGGGTTTAAAGTAACGCCAATGATAGGTATTGGTCTTATAGATATCACTCATTTGTGTTTTGGGCTCCTCCTTTATAAAATCTGACTTTTCATGCTCCCATTCAAAAACCTTAAGCTTGGAAGTATTGTCAATGCTGTAGCTATCCGCTCCGTAGCCACCCACTATCTTTATTTTGGTCTTTGAAGATTCCTGACCAGATAGTTTGTAATCATCATCATCCCCTAAACCATATAACCAAATTTCTTTGGTAATCTTATCCGTGAAAACCCGCTCGTATATTTTTTCGTTCTTCTCGTCGGACAACAGCCGTTTTACAATAACCTTTGTCTTTCCATTTGGCATTCTTTCGACTTCAAAAAGGTCGTCTTTTTCCGTTCCTGTTATCGCCACAACCTTACTGAGATAGTTACCATAATCCCTTGCCTTCTCCGGTAACTGTTGCAGTCTGGCCGTAAGGTTTGACTTTATTTGCTCTGCTGTCTCGTCCTGGACGGACTCAGGTAGTCTCTTGAAAGCCAAATCTATGATTTCCTTGGTAATATTCTCTTGAATTATCCTAGCTTCGCTTTCCCATACTTTGGCATCGTATCTAGTTAATAAGGCCCTATCCATTTTGTGGCCTCCCATGTTCTGCCACTTCACATTATTAATGTTATCGTCAAAGGTTTGCCATCTTCTTGCATTGGGCACAAAAAGCTTAATTAGTTTAAGTGCTGCGCCGTCAAATTTGGCAAAGGCATTATCTCTATCCCTCGGTATGGGCATAAACTCCTTATCTCCGTCTTCTCCTTCGTACTCGATCCATCGCCATTGGTCTTGATGTCTATCCCAATCCCCAATGAGCATATCGAAAATACGGGCCCTGATAAAGTTTTTCTCATCAATGGTATAAGACTCATCGCTTTTAATCTTCTCCAACATATCCGTGGTACTTTCATAATCCGTAACCACTCCGCTATTCGTATCCATGGTACGCCTGTAGCCCTTATAATTCAATTGTTCTTCAGACGGCCGTCTTTCTATAAAGTACAATTCATCACCAAAATCTTCATTGTACTTTCCTAAAGTTTCTTGCTTTGGCACATAAAAGAGTTCTGTATCGGAATGATTGATACCAACGGATTTTGCTAAGGGGTCTATCACCAACTGAATATAGGGGTGTGCTGTAGTAAAGAAATCTGAAATAACTTCTTCCGCCCAGGTATCCATGAAATCGTCTTCCGTATAGGCTACCCCTGGAAGTTTAAATTTCAAGAATTTTAATGCACTTTTCTTTAACGAACGCATTGCATACTGCTTACCGTTCTCATCCTCCAAACGTAAGGAAAAGGATTGGTGCCCACCACCTTCTTTTACTACATTTAGTCCACCGTACAAGGTATCCAAACGAACCACTGGCGCCTCAACAGGTTTTGTGAAATAGCTACGGTAGCGTTCTCCCCATAGAAACTCATAAAATCCGCTTTTGTCCATGTCCTCCGTAAACTCCAGTACTTGGGCGGTAACGGTCTTTTTACTTATTTTGTCAAAGTTAAACTTCTTTCCTGATGGATTTAATGAAGGAAGTACTTCAAAAGATTTGTCCGCACCATTCTCCCTTATAAACGTTACATCGGAAGACCCATCGCTATAATACATTAGTTTCGCAAAACCTCTTTCGCCTTGAGCGAAGTTACCTTGATACTCCAGCGAGCCGCCGATAGCTGTTATCCTATTCTTTCCGAGCTTTGTTGCACTTTTTGAACTTAACGAACCACTTACTATTTGATGTATTCCACCGCCAGAAAGTAATTGAAGATTTTCTTCATGACCTGATAATAGGGTAATTCTGTCATTTGCTTGGGCCAATGCACTTACGGCTATTCTAAGATAATTGTATCTACGAGAGTTCAAATGCTCAGGGTTAAACGCACCCAAATCCATTACGGTATTCCTAACAGTTCCTAGGACAGGTATTGGAGTCATGTGCTGCTTAAATGTCTCATTACCAGCATAAATGCCGTTGCTAAATACAGGATGATGCATAGCAATAACAATGTTCTTACCTTGCCCGTCGTTAATATAACCTTCCAATTCTTCCATGAAGCGCCTTCTGGTAACAATGTCCGAACACTTCCTATTGATATCCACCAGACGGGACCAGTTGGAAACAAACCACTTGGAGTCTATTAGTATTAAATCTAAATCATCGTTTATCACTTGGTGCTCAATGGGGCATCCATTCTCAGGGAAAACGGCAACGTTCTTTACATCCTCCTCTTTCAGGTAATCCTCTACACTTTCCATCTTATTAAGGTCATAACTTTTCCATTCGTTATTGCCAGGAAGAAAAATTGTTTTACCCTTGAACTCTGAAGCCAATGCCAGCTGGTCATCTATTAGCTGTTTATCCTCTTCCCATTTATCTGTAAGCGGAGAAACGTTATCACCCGTAAACAAGAGCGTACTGTTTTCGTTTGCCGAGGATAATTCCTTTTTAAAGGCATCTAATAAATTTTTATTGGAAGTTTCGGAAATATTACCATATCCGCCTGCAACATAAAAAGTATGCATTATTTCTTTTGTGCGCGGAATATTTGTCTGGTCTATATTGGATTGTTCTTTGTAAATGGCACAAGAAATAGGTAGTGTAGTGAGTACTATTAAAATAATTGTCTGGATTTTTGACGCTATAAAATTTACGAATATGGAGCACTTTGTCATATAAAGAATTTCGTTGAACAATAAAGTAAGAGCAAAATAAGAACTGGCTTAATTGAAGGATACTCCAGATAGGACAATGCCTAAAGTGATAAGTACTAGAAAAATAATGATAACCGCAGCACCGACCTTGGTTTTGTTATTTTTCTGAAATATGAACTTTGACGTTTCGTTTTCAGATTCCTTTACAAATTTTGTGTTTTCTTCTCCTTGCTTCATATTATTTTATTTTTTGTGATGAATTTTTATGGCACAATAGGGTACCGAATTTTTTTTTGACCGCATTTCACCTAAACTGTCCTACCGTTAACATGGCGTAATTACAAAATTAATTACAGCGTTTGTGCTTCCTTATTGCATTCCCTTAAAATCTTAACCCTTTTACCAATTGGGGTTTCCGTCAACATTTAAAGTATTTGAGCTAACGAAGCCGAGCAATAAAGCGCAACTTTGTGGTGATAAATGATGAAGGACATCATAGTTAACATTAAATACATGATATGAGTAATAACAGTAATACATTATTAGCAGTAATTGCAGGGTCCGCCATAGGAGCCGCGTTAGGAATTTTATATGCACCCGATAAGGGAACGAATACAAGAAGAAAAATTGCAGACCAAGCGGCCGCTACAAAAGATACTCTTGCAGAAAACGCCATAGACCTAAAAGAAACCGTGGTAAGTAAATTAATTTCAGAAAAAGATACTTTAGACACAAGAATGAACAATCTGGTATCTGACGTAAGCTATAAAACTGAAGACGTCATCACCACATTGGAAAAGAAATTGTCCGAGCTTAAAGCAAAGAACAAAAAATTACAGAAAACGTCATAGATGAGTGTAATTGAATCACTTAACGACACTTCCAACAAAGCTGTTGACACCGGTCAACAGCTTTACGAGAAGACCCGTGAATATTACAAGCTGAAAATATTTCAGCAGTTGGCAATGACTACGGGAATGTTCGGTAAAATGTTCCTCATAGGAAGTCTGCTACTCTTAGCTATGATATTCTTTATGGTTGCAGGTGTTGTTTACTTAGGCCAAGTCCTAGGGAGCGTAGCCTTAGCCTGCATTGTGATGGGAATGTTTCTACTCATAGTAGCTGCCATTACCTTCAAGGTTCGCAAAAGAATCGACAATGCCATAGTGAAAAAACTATCCGTAAAATTTTTCGATTAAGTTATGTACACAAATTTGGAGGAAGTAGAATACGATTTAAAACGCCTTAGTCTTGAGCGAGAAATTGCCTTAGAAGAGATAAAAGGGCTAAAGCAAGATGTTAAAGAAGATTTGAGTCCTTATAGCTGGATGTCTACCGTCATGTCAGCGGTCAAGAAATACGGTATTTTATACCTTATCAGAAAAATAACTAGATAACCTTTGGTTATTACAAGGCTGCCATTTCCAAATTCTGTTTTACATTGGCATGAAACTCACTGGGACTAATCCCGTATTTATTCTTAAAAATTTTAGAAAAATAACTACGGCTACTAAATCCTATGGTATAGACCACTTGGGAAACATTCATATCTGAATTACTTAGGTAGTCCCTGGCTGCCTCTAATCTCGCATGCCTTATGTATTCCGTAACCGTTCTCGCATACAACAGCTTGAATCCTTCCTGTAGTTTAGCCTGTGACAGACCGGATTCTAAAGAAAGTTTATCCAAAGTGTAGTCTTGGGCTACATTCTTCACTATTTTAGTAGCTAGAGACCTTACAATTTTCAACTCACTTCGTAACAATGACGTCGGTGGCAAATCTCCCTTATTATCTTTTTCGTGCTGAGCAATATGAAGGGCCAAGGTCTCATAGACCAGACCCTCTATCTGCATAATCCGAATCATTCCGTTTTTATTTCGCACCTTACGAAAAGCACCAATTTTATCAGCCAGTTTTAAGTTGTAGGAGCCATAATAAGCAAAAGCATTATCATGATCGGTATCTACAAAAACCTCGTAAAGTTTTTTATTAAGAGCATCGACCCCATTAAGGCGCTTATTCAAGAATTTCTTTCTTATTATTTGTATGACATTAATGGCAAGTTTCACATCTTTTGGGAAATAACCGTAATTATGACCTCCATCCCTACTCGTTATAATGACGGACTGAAACTGCTCCAGTGTCTTTATTTCCTTTTCAGTTTGGTATCCAAAACGATGTTTACAGTAACCCTCTAAACAATAGGTAAAATGGATGGGATTGTATTCTGAGGTATCCATTATAAGTGTTACTTCGTCATGAAAGTTAATTTCATATTCTAACAGACTTACCCCCCAATCAAAAGTTATAAAACGAATATTACCAGTAGCATATTTGCTATTTACGGTCAAAGTATATTCTCCCCATCTTTCGGTTATCTTACCTCCAATGACCTCTTGGATTTGCTTTACAGTACCTGCTGTACTTTTTGCTGTAATTTGAATCGTAATCATACCTATTTACCCCAGATATTAAGAAGAAATTATTTCCAACGTAGAAAGGTACATTATTTTAAGATTGAAAATTAAAACTGTTTCAAAAAAAACTGTATGGACAATTATTTTCATTTTATGAGCACAAAAAAAGTCCCGTATGCGGGACTTTTTAGTTTGTTATTTAGGCTGAATTATTTTCCTGCCAATTGGTCGTCTGTATCCTTGCTCCAAGCATTTAGCATCCAACTCACTTTTTCTAAACTACCAATATATGCTCCTATCATATCTATGGTTCCCTCATCGCCAGCATCCTCGGCTTTTTTAATTACTTTGCTTAATTGCCTAAGAATGGTTTCATGGTCTTTTAAAATACTTTTTACCATTTCGTGATCTGTAATCATTGACGATACTTCTTGTACGGAGGCATTTTTCAAATAGGAAGAAAATTTACTTTTGGGATGATGTCTAAGGGTAAGAATACGCTCCGCAATTTCATCTATTTTAATGCGTGCATCACCATACAATTCTTCGAATTTTTCATGAAGGTCGAAGAAATTCTTTCCTAGCACGTTCCAATGAAACCCCCTTAGGTTTTGATAGTATACATGATAATCTGCCAATAAGATGTTCAACTCTTCAATTATTGGTTCTATTTTGTCCGATTTAATATCCAAATAACTCATAATCTTTCTCTTTTTGTTACACCACGAAGTTATGAGAACAAAGTCTTAATGCTTGTCTTAGACCAAAGAGACTTTGACCCATTTAAAAAAGCGACTAGTACTTATCGCTTTCCACTAGTGGTTTTAAATCTATATAGGAATATTTTATCTCACCAACGTGATCGTATATTGTAGAACTCTCCTTTAATCTGGCCCATTCAAAGTCTTCATTCAGATTGTTGCGCTTATAATAATCGGTTAAGCCTTGCGAGAGCAATAAATATTCGTCAATTTCTATATCATTTTTAAGTAGTCTATGAGCGACTATTAAATCCTCTCCAAATAATTTAATACGAGTACCTACCTTAGTCAGTGCCACCTCTGCCCCATAGTGCAATATAATTTTTAATCCTAAAATTTCTGGAATTACAGTTGCATCTTTGCTGTCCCTATATTTTTCTCTAAGTACATCCATCTGTTTATAGAACTCTGTATAAAAATAGACACATTGCTTAATTAAATTTACAAGTGATGGCATCTCACCAGATTTATAGAACAAAACGGCATCGCCCTCAATTTCCGATACTTTTAGCCCTATTTCATTAGAGTAAATTATATTGTTCAATAATGTGGGTATCACTTTGGAGCTCAAATCAAAATCCGTCTCACTCATAAATTCAGTAAAACCACTGATATCCGGAATACAGATTAATGTAGGTAATCCTTTCATAATTTTATCTTTTAGGCAATTTATAAACGATTAGCAATCACAGAATAAAAGTTTCTAGTGGCACTATAAGTATTTCTAGACAATAATCGCCATTGCTCTTTTCGTATTAAGCTGCAATGTACATTGATTATAGGTTTGCAAATACCCTTAAAAAGAAAATTAATACTACGATTAAACCATAAGGGCCTTGATTGCATTTCAGCAAATAATGAAATGGATACAGCAAAGACAAGATTAGCTATGCTATTAGCTTTGCAGCAGACAAAATTTTAACCTAAAATATTAAGAAATGAGAAAATTAATGACCGTTGTTACCATAGCAGCTTTCATAGCTAGCTGTAATGTGAAAAAGGAAGAAAAAGGAGAATTACCCGATTTGGATATTGATGTCACGGCCGATGCCGGAGAATTACCAGAATATGAAGTAAACTGGGCGGACGTGAATGTCGGCACGACCACAAAAACGGTAAAAATACCGAAAGTAGTCATCGTTATGGAAGAGGAAGATGTTGAGGTACCATTCATAGACGTAGATATGCCTGATGGTGATGATGCCGATGTAGAGGAACGCACCATTATGGTGGAAGCAGAGGTTACGGATACCGAGCATACCATTGATATCCGAAAAATTTATGCTTCTGGAGAAAAGCTATTTGTGGTAGCTGAATTGTCCAAAACGGAAAGAAGTATAGGGGATAAAAAAATGCGCGTTTCTGACCAAGTTGTACTCAATGCACCTGATATGGATGTAAAATATTACGTTGTCGGTGAAAAACCAGACCGCATCTTTAATTCAAAATATACCTATGTCTCTGATATGGGCGAATTGGAAGCGGACATGAACGATTACAGTGTCATCTATCAACAATAGATTTCACTAGAGTTGGTTGGTTAGTTTATGGTCCTGATAACTATTTGTCAGGATCATATTTTTGATTAGATAATTTACTTGTACATAAAAACATAAGGCTTTCGACAATACTAAAATCATATATCAATTCATCAATGAACCTGAGGATGCCGTTGCACACCTGAACCTAAAATATGTGCATAAGGATGAGTTACCCATTCTACGCCTAAAAAATGGTAAGACCTTTGAGTATCTTTTTAACAACCGTCCTTTGGCAAAACAAGATGAGCTTCAACGTATTAAGGAACTGGTAATTCCACCAGCTTGGGAAAATGTTCAGATTTCTGATTTGAGCAATGCGCACTTACAGGCTTTTGGATACGATTTAAAAAAACGAATACAATACCGGTATCATCCGCTTTGGTTAAGAATAAGAAATAGGACCAAATTCTATAGAATGTCCGCCTTTGGCAAGGTCTTACCCGAACTAAGATCAAAAGTAGATACGGACCTAGCTCTCCCAGGTTGGCCCAGGAATAAAGTCTTGGCATTAGTGGTAAGACTTATGGAGGAGACACATATTAGGATAGGTAGCAGACAGTACGCCAAAAGAAATAAAACTTACGGCCTCTCTACACTTAGAACCAAACATGTCTCCGTCCATAAAGAGAAAGTCCGATTTAAGTTTACTGGAAAGAAGGGCAAGAAGCACGACATCACACTGAGGAATAAAAAGCTAATTAAACTTGTAAGTAAATGCGAGGAAATCCCTGGTTGGGAGCTATTCCAATTTTTTGATAAGGACGGAAGTAAAACGGCCATAGACAGTGGTATGGTCAATGATTATATACAACAAGCCGTTGGAGACGCCTTTACTGCAAAAGATTTCAGAACTTGGGCAGGAACCGTAATCTTCTTTGACTCACTTAGGTCGTTCCCAAAGACTTGTGATCCTAAAATATTGCATTCCAATACGCTAAGGGCTTACGACGTGGTAGCCAAGGAGCTCGGAAATACAAGAAATGTTTGCCGCAAATATTACGTACACCCGCTACTTCCACTGGAATATGAAAAGGGAAACTTGACTGAAGTTTTCGAGAACGTCGATACAACGACCCATAGTCCCAATCAATCGGCATCAGAAGCCGTTTTGCTGAAGTTAATACAAGAGTATAGTCCATTACAGGATATTAAGAAAAATATAGCATGACAAATCAATTTTCAGAAGCTTGGTCTAGAATGATCGAGAAGTTAGACGCTTGGTTCAACGCTCTTGTGGTAAACTTGCCCAATATCATTATTGCGGTGGTAGTTTTTACCATAAGTCTAATTGTATCGCGATATATAAGCAAGGTGGTCACTAAAATTCTGTCGAACACAAAGCTACAGGCTTCTGTGCGAAGTTTACTTTCCAAAATAGCATCCATAGTAGTGGTCCTTTTGGGCCTCTTTCTGGTATTGGGTATCCTTAACCTAAGTAAGGCCCTGAACACCATTTTGGCGGGTGCAGGTGTAGTTGGCTTGGCCGTAGGCCTAGCATTGCAAGGGGCCTTGGCCAATACCTACTCTGGTATAGTCCTCTCCTTCATAAAGCACATTAAATTTGGAGATTGGATAGAGAGCAATGGTTTTGAAGGCGAAGTAGTAGATTTAGATCTGCGCTCGGTAACCTTAAAACAACCTGATAATAATTTGGTGTACCTCCCTAATAAAATGGTAGTGGAAAACCCTATTAAAAATTACTCTACAACAGCACAGTCCCGAGTTATATTACAATGTGGGGTGGGTTATTCTTCCGATTTAGAGTTTGTGCGAAAATTAGTAAAGAAAACCATTTTAGAAAACTTTGATGCGGTAGAAAATAAGGAGGACATTATTTTCCTTTACCAAGAATTTGGAGACAGCTCCATTAATTTTGAAACTCGATTCTGGATTAATTCCACCTCAGCGTTAGAGGTTGCCAAGGCTAAAACCGATGCTATGATCGCTATCAAAAAAGTGTTCGATACAAACGAAATTAATATCCCGTTCCCAATACGGACGTTAAACCTTCCGGAAAGTCTTAAAATAGAAAAAACCAATTCCAACTAGGAATTGGTCTCGTTATATCAGTTTTTAAAGTGTTAGTCTACGCGTTCTACTTCACTTTCGCTTTTTAGAACATAATCTCCGTCCTCTTGAGAGATATATAGGGCTTTGTCGCCAGAACTGCCATTTCTGGTCACCTCAGTGCCCTTTATAGTCTTTGTCACCTTTGAGCTAAACGTTTCCTCAACAGTGCCTTCTGCACTTCCGTTGCCCCATTTCCACGAAACCTTTGTTCCTTTTCTTATCATAATAATGTACTCGTTAAAATTTGTGTTTCCCATCACATCTAATTTTTGGAGAACTGTGTGATGGGAAAATCATTTTGCAGTGCAAAATGCACAAATTTAGAAACTATGTGAATAACCAACGGTGTAAATATCTTTAAAATAAATATTTTTTTCAAAAACTAAAACCCTCATTTTTAACCCTATCGCTTTTAAAAATTAATCCAAAAGGATATGGGTTAACAGTTACGTTTTTTTGGGCAATCCTTTTCACCATACCGCGGTAATTTTAGCTAAAAACACCAAGCTATGATTACAACAATTCAAATTTTATCAGGTTTAGCCATACTATTAGCTATCGGATTTATAGCGCTCAACTTAAAAAACGCAATATTTGAAAAATCGAATTCAATGATGCAGGTATTTGAGGAAGAGCCCATGGAGGAGTCCTTTATAAGTGTAGACACGGAAGTGCCTCTTGCCAAAGAACCTAAAAATCCTCATGGCATACCTCAACTGAAAGAAAAATTAAGACAGTTCAAGAATAGAAATCGGTTTTACGATATACAATAAGGAGATGCAAATTGACCGGCATCTTTAAAGCAAACGGTCATTCACTTAAAACTTTACCTATTATGAGTACATACACAGAAGAAGTGGGAGAAAAATTAAACGACCTTTTAGAGAAAACCTATGATGCAGAAAAAGGTTTCAAGAAGGCTGCAGAAAATACGGAGCACAGTGCCCTAAAATCCTATTTTCAGGGAAAAGCACAACAGCGTTATGATTTTGGCCATGAGCTAAAATCAGAAATCAAATCCTTTGGACAAGAAGTAGACAAGGGCGATAGCCTAACCGGAAAAGCACACAGAGCATGGATGGACGTTAAAGCGTTGTTTTCTTCTGATAATGAGGAAGCTATGCTAGAAGAGGCCATACGTGGGGAAAAAGCTTCAATAGAGGAATATGACGATGTTCTAGGGGATACGTCCCTACCCTCTACTACATCCGCTATTTTAAGAAATCAAAAAGAGGCTATTGAAAAAGGGCTTTCTACCATTAAATCTTTAGAAGATATTAGCTAAGCAACAGTTATATCATTAACTAAAAAGAAGGTCTTTGTCAAGACCTCCTTTTTAATTTACAATTTGTAACGATTCATTTGTTTTCCTCTTGTACACTTTTGGACTACAACCATATTTCTTTTTAAAGATCTTACAAAAATAGCTTCTACTGGTAAACCCTATGGAGTATACCACCTGAGATATGTTCAAATCCGTAGTTCTTATGAGCTCTTCGGCTTTTTCTAGCCTTACCATTCTTATATATTCGCCTAATGTTTTTGCGTGCATAAATTTAAAACCCAATTGTAATTTAGAAGGCGAAAGTCCCGACTTAGAAGATATGCTGCTTATGCTATGTGGCATTTCAGGATAGTTGCGGATAAAGTCACTAATATCACTTATGGTCTCTAATTCTCTTTTTAGCAAGGAGGTAGAAGGCGAAATTCCCTGTTGAATGTCCTTCTTAAACTGCTCCAGTTGTTTCGCCAATATCATATGACACAGCCCGTGAAAATGAATCAGGGAGGAAACGGAATCTACAAACTTGGCATTTTCCAACTGTTTGATCAATTCCCCAATTTCAAGATTGAATTTTCCGTAGTGAAAGTATCCTAAACGCTTATTATAGGAATTTAATAAGGCGATTAGACCCCTGCCGGACTCAATAGTGTCGTCCTTGTATAAATCAAAGTCTATTTTAATACAATTAAGCACCACGCGCTCCTCCTTTTTAAAAAGAAATTTACTACGGTGATCACGGTCATTAAACAGCACCACGGTTTGCAACTCCTCTAATTTTGTTACCTGTGCCCTTCCTTTGAACTTATGAAAGCAATTGCCCTTTAAACAATAAAACAGATATGCACAATTACTATTATCGGGACCTAGAACTACTTCTTGGTCCTGTCCCAAGGTCAAATCAAACTCCATAGCCATTAGACCCCTGTCCATGGTAACACAATGTATCTGTCCACTGCCTATTTCCGCACTTAATTCTAGGTAAGGAATTGCATTTTTATCGGTAATGGTACCTGATAAATATTCCTTCAAAAGCGATAGCTCTTGTTGCGAAATTTTCTTTCTTGCTTCCATAACAGTTGTTTTAAGGTTGAACACATTGTTATTTTTACCAAAATTAGACTGCTTTTGAGCGGAGGCTTGCCGAAATAGAATAAATGTTTAACAATATCGCTCCTGTAGCACCTATTTGCCCATATGCATTAAACAACTTATTCTTAACGGGTTATAATTTTTACGATATGAAACAATAGCTCATATACAAATTTCCGACCTTGCCACATGTAAAAAGAGAGTAGATGTATTTTAAAATTTCAAATACGGCGAAGCGGGAGCAAATGGAAAAGTGGACGGATACCTCTTTCAAATACCCACATCTTTATGAACCACAAGTGGTTATAAACGGCTTAAACGAGGTATCCATACCTATTATCACTATAGATAAACCAGATGAAATGAATTTAGCCATCTGGGGTATGTTACCAGAGCGGTACGAAGAGGATTGGACTATTTTTCAGAATACCACCAATACGCTAAACCTGCACGAAGCCTCCATGAATTCTGATTTGTGGTATGTTGATGCCCTTAAATATAGAAGATGTCTTATTCCGGTAACCGGGTTCTTTACGTCTTACTTAAGTGAAGGAAAAGCATATCCTTACTATATTAGTCTTAAAAATAATGAACCGTTTTACCTGGCCGGTATTTATAATACGCTAGAGGATGGATTTATTACCTGTTCTTTATTGGTTGGTAAGGCGAACAAATTCATTAAAAAATATCAAAACCTAGTGGACTGTATGCCGTTGATAGTTACACCCAACGAAAAAGACGCTTGGTTAGACAAAAGCATCCCTCTAAAGGATATTAAACAATTTTTAAAAAGCCCGGTAGCTAATAAATATCAAGCAAATCCGATTGCTAAAGAACTGTTCAATAATGATATTACCTACGATAGTATGTTGCTACCCTACCAATATGACAAATCCTAACGATCAATACCTATCTTCCCCACAGATTTTAATTGTTTCCTATAATCCGTAGGTAAAATACCATAAGCATCATTAAAGATTTTAGAGAAGTAACTTCTACTCTTAATACCTATAGCGTATACTATCTCGGAAACCGAAAGATCTGTGTTTTTCAAATAATCCCTAGATATTTCCAATTTTAACTGTCTTACATATTCGTTCACGGTCTTAGAATACAGGACTTTGAAACCAAGTTGTAATTTCTTTGGGCTTAAACCAGATTCCTTTGCAAGCGCTTCTACCGAAAGATGACCGGAAATATTATCCAAAATATATTCGGACAGGGTATTGATTTTTTTAATATCCGCTCTGGAAAGAGCATCCGGCAGTGATTTGTTCGTTTCAAAATCATGATGCTCCAATAATTGAAGTGAAAGAATCAGGTAAATTCTTCCTTCTATGGACAGGGACCTAATGATCCCGTTGTCATGAACATTATCCAGGGCCTTTACCTGATCTTCGATTTTAAGACTAAAACTACCTCCATGCGTGTAAGGGAAACTATTCTCTTCATCATTGAAGACCGACAGCAAAAGCTCGTTCAGATACGTAACGTTATTGTTCTTCTTTTTCAAATAATCCTTGCGTAAAATCCTAATGAAATTCACCTTTAAATCTCTCCCTTTTGGAAAAACAAAGGTCTTCTTAGCATAGCGCTTGGGTGAAATAATGATATTCTGGTACTGTTCAAGGTCTAGGTACTCCTCATTGTCATCTTCACTATATTTGAAGGACCCTTTTGAAATAAAAATGAACTCTATAGGCGATACACTGGTAGTCCTGAATATCAATTTAATATTTTGATGAAAGGTAACGTTGCAATCTAAGAGGGATACGCCCCAATCGAATCCAATATTTCGTATAGTTCCTTTTCCAATCTCATTATCAAACTCTAAAATACGCTCTCCCCACTCCTCTGTCAGCTTTCCTTCTAGGCAAGAATTCAATTGATTTAGAATATGCTCATCCTTTATACTCGTTATTATAATTTCTCGCATTTCTTTGACTATAACACAATTAATTTTTGTGCTACAAAGAAATCCCAATACCTAAAAAGCGATTAACAATATTGAAACGTTAATTAACACTAATGGGCAGTTTTACGACTAAAGAATATGTTAAAAAGCTAAACAAAACATTCTTTTCCAAGGGTTTAAGCAGATTGTGGAGGTTCATTTTTTGGTTGGCTAAGCTTCTTTAGGTATTGTTTTGGGGTCATGGCGTACCGTTCCTTGAAAAGTTTTGAAAAGTAGCTCCTGGAGTTTATTCCTATCTTGTAAGTGATTTCAGTGATATTCAACCCTGTGGTCTCCATTAGATTTTTTGCCATTTCTAATCTAGCATTCTTGATGTATTGATTTACGGACAAACCAAATAAATGCTGAAACCCACTTTGTAAGGTATTCTGGTTTAGACCTACTCTTCTTGCCAGGGCCAAAATATTATCCATATGCTCTAGCTCGGAATTTATGATCTCCGCCGCCGCTTCTATTTTTTCTACAGTGGCCTGTCTTAGAATTTTTCGTTTATCGGGATCGGTAAGATCATCGAGGTACTGCCTCAAGTGATGTGCAAGTATCTCATAACACTTGCCTTCTATAAACACACTTTTGGTAAACCCCGTGTGTTCACACTCGTTACTTTCCTCGATACATTTTGCAATATCCAAACTATAGTGCCCTTTGTAAAAAAATAGATTCACCCCATTTACATCCCTAAAAAGAGCCTCTAGTTCCGCATTCATATCCGGTAAGAAAGATTCTATTTTTTCTTCAAAGCGTTTACGATTGATCTCCAGGTTAAAAAAGCAGATAGGTTCGTTTGCGGGAAGCGTAATAACATTACCATGTCTACTGTTACAACTTAGTATGGCACTCTCCAAATGGCGTATTTCCTGTATTTTTCCCTTACCATCGAATTCGTGCGTAAAAGCGGATTCGCTATTGAAAATAATTTCAAGTGGCTGCACAAGGGACTGGTTAAGCTCAAACCGTACCTCTTCCTTTAATCTCATATCCAAATTAATCATCCCCATGCCGTGAGAAAAGGCAATAGCCTTTATATTGCCCGTGCCAATGTGTTCTGGAATATCAACACACACTTCATTATTCTCTTCTTCATAATCCACACCTAATCGCTTGGCAATGTCCTTTACGACATCCACAACACTAAGTTCTCTGAGCTCTTTTTTGTTTCCCATGTTTTATTAAATACGATAGGTAATATACTATATTTTCGAATGAGTTAGATTGAAAAAATTGATGGAGTTAAAAATAGAGTCTTCTTCCACTATCCTAGTGAAATACAGGTATATGAGTCAATCATTACTGTAATACAACAAAGAAACCAGCCCAAATCCTAGCATCTTTGTATTGTAAATAAGGGGATAGACCCCAAAACACACAAACCTTAAAAACAATTATATATGTTACGTTGGACAATAACTTTTGTAGTATTAGCATTAATCGCCGGAGTATTAGGCTTTGGAGGAATAGCGGCAGGAGCTGCAGGAATCGCAAAAATTTTATTTTTCCTGTTCATTATTCTTTTTATAGTATCCTTATTAAGAGGAAAAAAGGTCTTATAAATCTGAGGCAAGACAATCATAGAAGAACTATTAACTTAAAACCATAAAAATGAAAAGGTCATTATATTTATTTGTACTCACGCTTTTTACCATAGGACTTGCCATGAGTTGCAGGGAAGAAAAGACAGCTGGGGAAAAGATTGAAGATGGAATAGAAGAAGTAGGTGATGGTATTGAAGACGGAGCAGAAGAAGTAGAAGATGCTGTAGAAGACGCCGCAGACGATAATTAAACAATTACACTAGCCTGAATTAAAGGATAAACTATATAGTTTATCCTTTTTTTGTACTGCTACCCGATCCCAGAACCTAAGAGACCAATTTGCATTGGTAATAGATTGTCCAAAAGTTAGCGGTTCTCTTTTTTTCCGTTTCCGGAAAGCACATCTAACATTCCATCCTGCAGAGAAATCCATAAATAGTTGAAAAAAGATTTGTTCTGGTGTCTCTCTACTTTTAAAGTGCCGTATCTATAACCGTTTTCATCTGCTCTGGAACCATCGTCCACAAATAAATTTCCTATGAAGGTAATCAGTTTATTCACCCTTAACTTATCCCGTTCCATAACACTAAACTTAAAATCATGATACCGCATTTTAACGTCTCCAATGGCGTTATGTTCATCTCCATCAATGGTGAAATAAAGATTTTGGATGTCTCCCTCCGTGCGAACCCTTAAATTTGGCTCCAAAAAATCGTTTAAACTAGAGGTATCAAAGTCTAATAGACTCCCTGATGCCAAAAATCGCTGATTAGGATTATTGACGTTAAAAGCCCAATTAAGCGCTAGTCTTCCCTTTCCCATTAGACTACTAACCAATGAAATTTCTAAATCTTTTTCTTGAGAAGAAAAATTGGAAACGTTGGTAATTTGACCACCAACATTCTCAAATCGAAGCTCCCCGGCTTTGGTCTTATGCCTCGCCTCCTCCTCATACACGACCGTACTATTGGAGATAGTGATAGTATCGAGCATTATTCTGAGCGGTAGATTTCGTAATACTTTGGCATATAAAGGTTTGTAGGTCATGTCATCCGGTAAGTTCTTATCCCGAAAAATATCCAAGGACAGACCGTTTATATCAGTATTTGGAACATTTATAAAAAGGCTATCTTTTTCGTAATACAATATTGGCTTTGTCATGTGCAACATGGGAAGTTTTAACTCAATATGGTCCCGTTCAAAACTGATTTGTTTACTTAATTGGTCTTTGGATAATTTTGTATTTAAACTAAGGTCAGTCAAGGTGAACTCTTGATCAGCAAAGGCAGTTTCCTTGATTTTCAATTCTTCGAATTCATTAATTGTACTCCTAAGATTTTTGAAACCATAGTTCAGGGAAGCAAAACGAAATGGAATTTTGGCATTGATTATTTCTGGATAAGTCTCTCCACCAGTTAACTTTAGATGTAAGGAATCTAACTGAAGATTTCTTTTTCCATTGCGCCATTTCGCCTTTACACTGCCGTTTTTTATAAGGATAGTCTCGATGCCAATTGTTTTCAGTAATTGCACATCCTTAATATCATTCTCCGCTACCGCCTCAGACTTTTCAAATACAATTTGCGGTCTACTAAAGATAACCTCAGCAATATCCAACTTTTGATTTACAATCAGATTCCAATAATCAATATCATTAATTTCAACGTCTTCCAAATCTATGGTTAGTGCTCCTGAATGCTGATTTTCTTTCGAAATGGATATCGATGGTGTAGAAAAAAATATACTACCCGTGAAAATATTTACTTCCAAGCCAGAGTAATCAAGGTTAACGTGCCTGGGCAATTTCTTTTCCAATATATCTTCCAGATAAGGTTTTGCTATTAATTGCAGCACAAAAGCGAGCACTAGTGTTGACGACACGATGGGGAATAAAATAGTTCTTATACGCTTTTTCGACATTATACAGTACTTCTGATTTTTACCTATCTATTCATCTTCAGTTTTCGCCAAAGGGTGGTCATCTAGTCCAAGACCTACTATTTTTATAATGTTTACAATGGTATTGTATAGCATTAAGACTACCACAATAAGTGCGGCACTTAGTACACTGGATATGAATAATGAAAGATAATAAACTATACTGAACCAATCATTTGGGAGAGCTTCTGACTGGGTTACTGGCAAATTGAACAATAAAAAGCTGATTAGCGAGCTTACAAAGACCACGGTATCTAGTTTGGCTATTTGTAGAATATGGAGGTAATGGTCCTTCTTTAATTTGGACTTGGCACCGGAACTTATTCCCAATACCGTTAACAACAGGGCAAGAATGGTCGCTGAAGCCAAACCAATGGTATTGCATAAAGTATTGATACCAGAAACAGAGTTTTTAATCAAGGCTTTTGCCTCGTAGCCACTTAATTCACCCAACAGAAAAGTCCCCAAGAGCATGACCATCATTGAAATTACTCCACCCGTTACGGCTCGCTTTGTATACCTGCTTAATTTCATAATACCTAGTTTTTCTCTAGGCCTGCACTATCGGGTTCAATGTACTTCTTAAATGCAGCTGCGGAATCCAAGTTCATGTGATGGTTGCCATTTATTGCAATTGGATTTTTGAGAACTTTGGGATTCTTTTCCAGCAACTGCAACCATGTTTTTTCGTCAAGATCAACACTATCCTCTCCATATTCTGATTTAAAATCAGGATGGTCCTGATCAATTAGCTCCGAAATTTTTTTCTCTAGTCCGTCAGCGATTTCTGCCCATTGTTTTGCGGTGACCTTAGTTTTACTAACATCAACGCCAAGCACTTCTTTTTCCGCTGAGTTTACGTAGGCATTGATCTGTTTACCCAAGGAACTCTCCGAATTATAAAAAAATGTAATTTGTCTACTATCTCTTGCTATGCTTCCCATAATTTGTTTTTATAGCAAACTAAGGGTTAAGAAGGGAATTTATTAACTCTTTTCAAATCAATACTGACCAGAATGCTATTTAAGAAAAATGTATGTCCAAAAAGACCTATATTGGCTTTAGATATCCGTTAACATGAATACTTATATTCTTATTGCATACCTATTAATTTCTGTATGGAGTGCCATAAATATTATATTCTACGGTTCTCGCCCAACTAAAATGGTGAGTTGGATCTTGGCCGTTTTCACCCTACCTTTTGCCGGGGCCTTGTTGTACTACCTCTTCGGTGTAAATAGAAGAAAGTTCAAACTTTTTAAACTGCGTCAGACGGAAAAAAGAAAGCATTATTCCGAAACCTACAAAGAACTTAAAAATGGCAAACATAGCGTTCACGAGTTTAACAGTTCCGCCGATAATAGAATTGCGAATCTCATCCGTAAGAACAGCTACTTTGCCCCCTATGAAGGCAATAAAATTACCTTGCTCAATACTGGCGAGGAAACTTTTAAATCTATCTTCGAAGCTATCGAGCATGCCAAAGAATCCATACATATTCAATATTACATACTAGAACAGGGTGAACTTCTGGACACCTTCTATGAGCTGTTTAAAAAGAAACGAAAAGAAGGAGTTGAAATAAGAATGATCTACGACTCCTTTGGAAGCTCAAAAATGCGAGGAAAGGTGGTCAAGAGATTCAGGGACCTTGGGGTGAAGGCCAGTTCTACGATGCCTATTCGTTTTGGGAATTTATTGTTCACCCTGAACTATAGAAATCATAGAAAAATTATTGTCATCGATGGTAGCATTGGTTTTACGGGTGGTTACAATGTATCCGACAAGTATATAAAACCTATTTCAGATTTAGGCGTTTGGCAAGATTTACATCTTAAAATTGATGGGCCTGCTGTAAATAGCCTTCAACGCGTGTTTGTTAAAGACTTTCATTTTGCCACCAAGGAGAAACTAATGGTAGAGGATGCTTGTTTTCCTAAAATTGCTGTCAAAGGTGAACATGTCGCCCAAATTATCAGCAGCGGCCCGGACTCCAAATATCCTTCTATAATGCAGCAATATTTGGCTATGATCAATGCTGCTGAAAAAAGCATCTGTATTGCCAATCCCTATTTTATACCCGGGGCACCAGTCTTAGAGGCTTTGCGCATTGCCGCGCTAAGTGGAATCGAAGTAAATTTATTGACACCAAAAAAATCTGACTCCCTCTTGGCAAAATATAGCATGTTTTCAAGATTTGAAGAACTGCTTCAAGTAGGGGTAAATATTTACCTGCGCCCAGATTTTTCCCATAGCAAGGTCATTGTAATAGATAATAGAATGGCTTCAGTAGGTTCGGGAAATTTTGACTATAGAAGTTTTGAGCATAATTTTGAAACCAATGCCCTAGTTTATGACAATACAATAGCCAAAACCATTGCAGAATTATTTAAATCACATTGTAAAAAAGAGATACAGTTAGAATATGTTGCTTTTAAAAATAGGCCTATCCTTACAAAGTTCGTAGAAGGCTTGGCTAAATTTTTTAGTCCACTGTTATGACGTATCGTTCAACTGTCCTAGTACTATTTAAACTTTTTTTTACTTTTCTTTTTTCTATGAAAACGCAAGCGCAACACATCATACCCCAAGAAATATACGAAGAAGCAAAGGTTGCTCTTTCTCATTATCCAGAATTGGCAAATACACCCATAGAGTTTAAGTTTAAGAGTAAAATAAGGAAGTCCACAATGCAAGCGCAACCTGTATTTGGACAGCTATTCAAATCCAAGAAAAAGCGTGGATATAAAATATTGATCAGCGAGGAAATAGTCATTAATGAAAAAGTCATAAAAACTGCGGAAATGCCTACTGATATCATGATTGGTTGGCTGGGTCATGAGCTAGGGCATGTGTTGGATTTTAAAGAAAGAAGCGGACTGAATCTAATCGGTTTTGGTATAGGATATCTTTTTTCAAAAAATTACATAAGAGAAGCGGAGCGCAGAGCCGATACTTTTGCGGTAGCTCACGGTATGGAAAAATATATTCTCGCCACTAAAGAATTCATACTCAAAAAAGCCGGACTCTCTAAAAAATATGTGGAGCGCATTAAGGATTTATACCTATCTCCCGAGGAGATAATGACGCTTGTGGAAGAACGCGATTTACCTCTAGAAGGCTCATCGTAGTTTATTGATTAGTTACAAATTCCTCCCATTCGCCAAACTTTTCTTCGCCCATCACCCGCTCCATTTTAACCTGGCCTCCCTTTTTCTTACTTGCATCGTTCCAAGCATAAAAAACTTCAGGATGTACCAAGTGTACCTTAACTCCCTCTAAGGCCTTAGACCGTGCTACCTTATAGTTCTTGTTCGCCTCTTTTAATGCGCTATCGAGGGCCTGAACGACTGTAGCATCGTTCATCTTAGCGGTAGTCCCAAGATACCACGTATGATAGAAACCATCGTCGTACTTTTTAGCGCATAAGGTGTACTCAGGTATAGTACAATTAAACTCCTTTTCCAGATGCTGCACGGCATCATCCATTTTGTTAACGGATAACTGTGAGCCAACCGTGTTCAGGAAAAACTTTGTTCTACCCGTTATCCTAATTTCTGCTCTGGACACATCAGTAAATTCAATTGTGTCCCCTATCATGTAGCGCCATGCGCCCGAAACCGTACTCATGATTAGGACATAATCCTGATTTTCTTCAACATCTGACAGCATTACTGCTGGCGCGTCTTGGATTAGCGAACCATCTTCATTAATATATTCTGCTTTAAAAGGAACGAACTCAAAGAAAATACCATTATCCGTCACAAGTTTCATAGCATCCGTTTCTGGCCTATTTTGAAAAGCGATAAATCCCTCCGAGGCCAAATACGTATCAATAACGGTTATAGGCTTACCCATAAGGGCATTAAAGCTTTTTTCATAGGGTCCAAAAGCTACGCCTCCAGAGGTATAGACTTCAAGATTGGGCCATATTTCATGGATATGGTTTAAACCATGTCCTTTAATGACTTCTTTCAACATTAATTCTATCCAAGAGGGTATTCCGCTAAGTGCGCCGATATCCCAATCGGGTGCCTCTTCTACAATCTTTTTTACTCGCTTATCCCAATCGTCTATTTCTGCAATTTCCTTACCCGGTTTGTAATACCCACGGAACCAAGAAGGAATATTACTAGCACTGATTCCGCTAATCTCGCCTTCCAAATGATCGTCTTTTTCTATTAAGTCCGTAGAGCTCCCTAGCATTAGGATACCTTTTTCAAAAAAATCTGCAGGAATATCAAAGTTACTTAGGGCAAGTACCTGCTTAATTCCGGCATTTTTGATAGCCGTAATCATATCCTCGGTTACAGGGATACGTTTACTGGTCTTTCCCGTGGTACCAGAACTTAGCGCAAAATAATTTGGATTTCCTGGCCAAGTAACATCTTCCTCATCGTCGTGAAGTCTACTCCACCAGCTTTGGTTTATAGAATTATAGTCAAAATAAGGCACCTTCTTTTTAAAAGCTTCATAAGTATTCTCCTCTTTTAGGATGCCATTAAAATTGTAATGTCTTCCAAAATCGGTATCAATCGCTTTTTTTAACAAAGAGGTTAGAACATCTTCCTGCTCTTGTACCGGATTAGAATCTCCAGTGACCCTATCCGCTACATCAATAATTCCTTTAATAAGACTTCCAATAACAGGCATATCAGTGTTTTTATGATTGCTCAAAATTACCATTTGGTAGTTATAGTACTTTACTCTAAAGAAGTAAAGCTTAACTGTAATGAAACCAAAGACTAAAAAGACTGGACTTTAAGCCACTGCAATTAATTGATTAAACCTGATTAAAAAAAGGTATTGGTTTATTAATTATCTCATTACGATTAAAAATTTCTTATATATTTGTTCGTACCAATACCAACCATGACCGAAAATATAAAGTCAATGTTCAGTAAGATGAACGACGAGACAAGAATCGAGGCTATTAAATGCCTTAGAAAAGAGTTTAATCTAGACTCTTCTACGCGTATTAAAAATACATGGCTTATTGGTGGCAGAATACCCCCTGCGTATCAGGAGCGAATAGTACATATATTTCAGGTTTTACTTAGACAACAGACCTTAAAAACACGTGAAATTATAGTGAACTTTTAAATTACACCCCACCTTAAAAATTAAGTATCACATTACTATTGCTCGTGTTGCTCCTACAAAAGGAGCATGTCCAAAATTTCTCATATATCTTTAATAATCGGGCGTACGTACGAAACGGTTTTGAATGCGAAAATTTTATTTATACTTGAGTTAATCTTATCTTGTTAATTCTTTAAATACTAATGAAATGAAAAGCAGGTATCTTTCAATTGGATTATTATTAATATCCGCGGTAGTCTTCGGACAACGCTCCACTACTATTGAACTAGAGGATTTTACGGAATTAAAGGTTTATGATAGAATCATAGTTACGCTGGTTAAAAGTGACGAGAATAAATTGGTCATTACCGGTGATGATAAAGATGAAGTAGAAATTTCCGAAAAGGGTGATTTATTGAAGATAAAGATGGAATTTGATAATTTCCTTGATGGCAATGAAGCCAAAGCAACATTGTTTTACAATCAAGAGCTTAGCTTGATAGATGCCAATGAAAATGCCAAAATCGTATCCAAGGAAACCTACCAAGGAAACAAGACCGATATTAGAGGTCAGGAAGGTGGTGTCATAGACCTCAAATTAGCGGTTGATTATGTTTATGTGCGCGCCATCTCTGGAAGCGAGATTACCCTTACCGGTAAGAGTAACGAGCAAGAAATAGCCGTAAATACGGGTGGCAAAGTCTACAATAAGGAACTCAATACTTCTAATACTACCGTAACGGTCCTAGCTGGCGGAAGGGCCGACATAAAAGCATCTTCAAAGGTTGTAGCCAAAGTAAAAGCGGGCGGCTCTATTTACATATACGGAAATCCTAAAAACATCGAAAAGAATAAGGTCTTTGGGGGTAAAATAAAGGTTATGGACTAACGGCCTATTGTCCTATTTCCATAGCTTCAAATCTCACAAGTTCATTTGCTCGGAAAGCTGGGGTAACCTGTATGGGATTGCAACAAACTTCACAGTCCTCTATATAGGTTTGTTCGTATACCGATGGGTCTAATAACATGGAAACGTTTTCCCAACAGTAGGGACATTGAAAGAAATGTTCGTACATTTTTGGTCTAGATTGTAGTTAGAACAAATCAGGCCTTTTTAAGTACCTTAATCAACTCTTCCAGCGTCATACGCTGTATAATGTTCTCGGCGTTAGCATTAAGAATAACATGTTCTCCCAAACGTAATAGCATCTCTTCTTCCTCCTCCTCTAATTGTAAATCCGATAATGCTCCCTTTACCTCTTCGAGCTTTAAATCAAAACGTTTTCTTAAACTGATGACACCGTTTTCGTTAGACAACCGAAACCCGCTGTAATCTATCAATCTCTTGATTCCGTTGAAAAATTTAAAACCGTTGAACACCAGACTCGCCATAGCAAAATTAATGGCCAATGAAAAGACATTGAAATCGTCTCCATTGACGAACATTGCCACCAGAGACCCAATACCATAGACACCAATAAAAAAGACTGCAATACCAATGATTATGGCCAAAACATCCATAATAACAGCTCTGGTATTCCTCGTCACCACAACACCTTGCTCTGTAAATTGGGCATTGAATCCCAAATCCATTAAATAGTCCAAATTCTTGATTCGATGTAGCTTTTCGCCAATAGCCGATTCCAGTTCACTACTATCAACCGCTGAGTTTCTAGTCGTCAATTCTTTACTCAACACTAACTGAGATTCAAAGGTTAACATCTGATACTGATCCAACACTTCTGTAAGTTCTTTTGTAGTTTTATCGCTATACATTAATTCACGTGTTTGGTGCTACTTAAAATTCTACATTTAACAACTGTCCTGTAAGCTGCAACAACTGAAGCTCCGCCAACTTTGCGTCATACTTGGCCAAATTCTTATTGGTCTGCGCGTTCAATAGATTTATCTGCGCCTGCCTAAATTCTATAGACGTTATTCTTCCCAACTGAAATTGTTCTTTAGAGCGCTCAAAGTTATTTTGATTGGTCAGTACGTTTTGTTCTTGTATTGCATAAATATTAAGTCTGTTCTCATATATGGCCAAGGCATTCTGAATATCCCTATTGACCTGCAATGCTACCTGTTCTTGCAAAATTTCTTGATTCGCATAGGCAATCTTTGCATTCTTGACCCTTACCGTGGTACCACCACCATCGAACAAATTCCAAGTCAACCGTGCGCCCAGCCCAAAACTTCTATCGTTATTTACATTTACCCCGGGAAAGAAAGCGGATGGAGCGTTCTGGTTAAGATTCCAACCATACGAACCGGTCAAATCTAAATTAGGAAGGTAACCTGCCGTGTTGACCTTGATATCATAGGCGTTGATCGCTAAATTTCTTTCGGTCTGTAAAATGGCCACATTATTCAAAGTGGCTTGGGCCACGTAGTCGTCCAACTTTATTTTAGGTATGAACGTAACCAAGGTATCTACCTCGAAGGTTTCGTTTAAATCCTGACTTAAGACAACATTTAAATCGCGCTTTGCGTTTGCCAGCTGCTGTCTCGTATTCAATAAATTTATACTATCGTTAGTGACATCTACCTGAGCGTTTAAAATATCCAGTTTCGTATTTTGCCCGTACTCAAAGGCGTACTCCGACCTCGTAATTCGTTGCTTGGAAATCTCCAGAGCCTCTTGTTGTACGTTTTTGTTTTCGGTTAACCGTGCAATCTCAAAATACACACTGAACATCTGAATCATGGTATTTTCAATGGTCTCCCTTGCCTGCAGACTTGTTAGCTGATATTGCTCCTTAAGTCGCTTAAAATTGTAGAACCTTCCCAATCCGTCAAACAAGGTATAATTGGCCGTTAAACCTGCATTATAGCGTTGTGCTTCGGCCTTGTAAAGATTCGTTGCAGGTCTGGGAACAGGGTTTCCGTCATCGTCCAATAAAGTTTCGCCACTGCTAGGATCTCTAAGAAACTGCCCTGGAAATTCAAACGTAGAATCATCTCTTTGATAATTGGCCCCTGCATTACCCACCAAGGAAGGTAGATAACCCGAGTTTAAAACGCTTTTATTATTCTCTGCTATTTCAACCTCGTTCTTGGCTACCTGGATACCAAAATTATTCTCCAAAGCCTTTACAACGGCCTCTTCCTTGGAAAGCATCGTATCCTGTGCAACAACACCTATTACCGACACTAAAAAAAGTAGGGAACATAGTCGTAATCGTTTCATTCTATTCTTCCTTAAGTTCTTTATTCGTAGCTACTCCGTTACTTTTAGCTTGCAATAAACCGTTAGTACCATGACTTTTTTGACCTTCTAGATGAAGTCCTTCTTTCTTTTCTTTTATAGCACGCTCTACTTCTTCCTTGGTAATTAAATGTCCAGAAGCCAAAAGTCTATTTTTAGATTTTAGATTATTGCTGAACGACAAAAACAACGGTAGCATTAAAAGGGTCAAGAGTGTCGCTATACCTATACCGTATGCAATGGAAATGGCCATAGGTTTTAAAAATTGTGCTTGTCTACTGGTCTCCAACATTAGCGGTGCCAAACCTGCTATCGTGGTGATGGACGTTAAGAAAATTGCCCTAAATCTTGAGCGGCCTGCTTCAAATATGGCATCGTCAAAGGTCATACCTTCCCTAAGGTTGGTATTGAACCTGCCTATGAGCACCAGCCCATCGTTGACCATAATCCCGATAAGGGCGATGATACCTAAAAGGGACAATACATTAATGGGAAAATCGTGAATCCAGTGACCCCAAGCAACGGCCGTAAGGCTAAAAGGGACTAATAGAAGTAACATTAGCGGTTGACTAAAACTTCTAAAAGTAAATGCGATGGTAATGTATATTAAAAGTAATACCGAAAAACCTACTACCTTTAAAGAGGCGGTTAGTTTACCCAGTTCTCTATTTTGCCCCTCGTAGGAAGGGGAGACCGTTGGATATTTTGATAGAATTTCTGGCATAATTACCGTTTGAAGTTCCACCATGATATCGGTAGGACTATCTTTAGGATTTTTCAAATCTGCCGAAACCTGTATTTCCCTTCTTCCTTCCAGCCTATTAATGGCCACATCTCCACGCTCAATCGTATACTCCGCAATCTCTTTTAATGGAACTCTATTTCCACTGGGGGTAACGATTCGCATCTCATCCAAATCAGCTATGGAAGAACGGTTTGCGCGATCATAACGGACCCAAACCCTGATCTCATCCTGTGATCTTTGAAAACGTTGTGCCTGTGTCCCGAAGAAACCGGCCCTTACCTGACTCATGACATTTCTTAAATCCAGTCCAAGCAAATAAGCGTTCTCCCGTAGCTCTAATCTTATTTCCTTAATTCCGGCCGGGTCATTGTCGGCAATATCCTTTAGTAAGGTATTGCTCTCCAAGGCTGCTTTAAGCTCCTTCTTTGCCGCTTTAAGTTCGGTAATGTTGTTACCCAACAACGAAACGGAGACAGGGGAACCACCAAAATTACCGCCTGAGCCATAAATAAGACTCTCTACGCCAATCACCGGACCAACTAGCTCTTGTAGTCTACTGGTCACCAAATCGGCAGCCACGGCATCTGGCCGCTCTTCTCCGGGTAATAAATTTATAGTCAATGTCGCCGTCGAGGAACCGGGACCTGCTCTTCTGATCATATTCTCAAAGAGCACTTTGTCAGTACCCTTTAAATACTTTTCGGTCAATTCTTTGTTAACGATTTCGGCCTTGTCCTCTATCATGGTAATGATAGAATCGGTAATCATTTCATTGGTACCATTGGGCATTTGAAGCTCTACCTGTACCCTATCACTGGCAATTCTAGGAAAAAAGGCGGTCCTGATAATTCCCCCACCTACAGAACCGAAGGTCAGAATCAATGCCACGGCGAAAAAACTGAACATTAGAATTTTGTATTGCATGGCAAAACGTAGCACAGGCGTGTAAAGTTTATCACGCATCCACCCCATAAACTTATCGCCAGATTCGTTTATTACCCTCAACTTGGCAAAGGCCTTACCTAGACCTTTTTTGGGTTTCTCGTTTACGGGCTGCAGCGCCTTGGAATGTGCCAAGTGTGCGGGAAGTATAATCAAGGCCTCAATTAAGGAAACCGCTAGCGTCAATATTACGATAACCGAGACCTCACCAAAAAATTCCCCTATTCTACTGTCCAAGAACAAGAAAATAGAAAATGCAAGGATAGTGGTGATAATAGCCGAAATTATGGGTGGCAGCACTTCCATAGTGCCATCTACCGCTGCTTGAACGGGCGATTTACCCTTTTCATAGTGTTGATAAATATTCTCAGCAATTACAATACCGTCATCAACTAAAATCCCGATTACGATAATCATCCCGAACAAGGAAAGCACATTTATGGTTACATCAAAAAAGCCAGCGAATATGAACATCCCCAAAAAGGCGACAGGCAGCCCAAAAGCAACCCAAAATGCCAAACGCGTATTTAAGAAAAGTGACAAGAATATCAACACCAAAATCATTCCCATGACGGCGTTCTCGGTCAACAATTGCGTACGCTGCACCAGAGTGGTAGAAAGATCGGATACAACATCTAGCTTTACGTTATTATATTTCTGATTGAAATCCTCTACATAGTCTTTTACCTTTTCGGCAGAACTTACTAAATCTTCCGTGTTTGTGCTGGTGATGGTCGTATTAACGGAAAGGTTTCCGTTAAAGTAGGAGGCATTGGGCGTCTCCGAGAAACGGTCTCGAATTATGGCTACATCCTTTAACCTTACCGTAGATCCGTTGGGGTCCGCTCGTACAATAAGATTAGACAGCTCATCCCCATAGTAAGACCTGTTATTGGCTCGTATAAGATATTCTTCCGTATCGGTCTTTATATTACCTCCCGTGACCAAAATATTGGCGTTACCAACGGCTTGCGCCACCTCTGTAAATGAAATACCGTAGGCCAACAGATTATTCTCGTTAACCGCAATTTCTATCTCTTCCTGCGGATAACCCGTAACCTCTATCTGAGAAATACCATCAATTGCCCTTAGATCGTTCTCTATTTGCCTACCAACATTCTTTAGGGTGGCTAAGGGAATATTCTCACCGCTTATGGCAAAGCTTATGGTTTGTCGTATCGCTTCCAGTTTGGAGACAATCAAAGGTTCCATACCCGTGGGGAAAGTTGGTACTCTATCCACGGCGTTCTTGACCTCTAGAAGCATAAAATCGATATCCCTGCCCTTTTCTATTTCTACATTTATGGTACCGCTATTTTCCCGTGAGGTAGACGTTACCCTATCTACACCTTCCAAACCTTTGAGGTTATCTTCTATTTTTAAGACGATACCCTCTTCAATTTCCTGCGGGGAAGCTCCTGGATAGGTTATGGCAATGGAAATGTTCTTAGAATCGGTTAACGGAAAAAATGAAGATTTTAAAGACTTTGCCCCTACGATTCCAAAAATTGCAAAAGCAATGATCACTACGTTTACCGCAACATGATATCTTATGAAATACTCAATTAACTTTCGCATTACCCTTTCGTATTTGCCGGTTGATCCTTAAAAACTTTTACCGCCATACCCGTATATGCCCCAATAAGTGGTTTGGACATAATAGTAGCTCCGTTGGGCACATCTTTCAGGACCACACGCTTATCGGAAAAATAGACAGGTTTTACATTGATGACGTCAAGGACGGAATCTCGTACTACAAAAATCCGATCACCTTCCATAAGTAAACTTCTATCAATTTCTATGGCGTTGTCCTCTTTTCGGGCATCTAGATAAGCTTCTAGATACATTCCCTCCCTTAAATTAGGTTCATTGACCTCTATATAAGCTTTTATGGTCTGTGTAGCTTGGTCTACCCTTCCGTTTATTCTAGAAACTTTTCCCGTATAGGTCTTAGTCTGATCCAAGGTACTCAGTTCCACAGATTCACCTACCTTTAATAAATCCGTATAGGTTTTACTCACGGACACCTCTAGTTCATAGACACCAGGATTGATAAACTCACCTAACTTCTGTCCCGCTCTTACCAAAGAACCCTCCGTAACGGAGGCCTCCGTTAAAATACCGGTAAATGGAGCTGCAATTCTATATTTAGATAAACGCTGCTCCAGATTCTTTACATTGTAATAGTTCGTAAGAATACCCCGCCCAGATATAAAAAAGCGCTCTTTCTCCGAAGTCATTTCAGGGAATGCAGGCGTGCTTTTGGCCATATCAAAATTGTTGAGATAGGTTTGCCATTTTGGAAAATACTCCGGGTAATCCAATCTTAAATCGGGCATGATTGAAGTAAGTTCATTATAGAGGTTACTTTTTGCGGATTGCACACTGGCAGCATATTCCGAAGCATCTATACTGATAATGGTTTCTCCTGCTCGGTAGGCTTGGCCTTCCTTGAACAACTTACTGCCTCTTCTAAAAACTCCTTGTACCTCTGCATAGAGCTCTACACGTTGTTTGGCACTTAGATTTCCGTTGGCGGACACTACTATAGGTACCGTTCCGTTCTTAACCACTTCAGTGAAAACAGTCTTGACCACTTTTCCGGCTTTAGGTCTAAAGCTTTTTTTGCTGTCCACTATTCCTTTTGCCACAAAAAAGGAACCCACGATTAGCAGGATTCCCAGAATAGATAGTATAATCTTTCTCATAGTAAGCGGTTATATCGATTTTAGATTGAAATTATTTTGAACTTTCTTGAGCGTATTTATAATAAGGGCTTTATCTTCTTTATTGATACCTTGCTCCATAACATCAATGACTTCTTGAATTACAGGCCTGGTTTCCGCAAGGATTTTTAATCCTTCTTCGGTTATAAAAATCTCGTTATTCCTTTTGTCCTCTTTACTCTGAACCCTGCGTATATACTTCTTGGACTCCATCTTGGAAATGAGTCTTGCAAGAGAGGACTTATCTCTGTAGGTAAGTGATGCCAGCTCATTTTGATTGATGCCATCTTGTTCGTGCAGCTTCTTTAGGATTACCATTTGTTCCTTGGTCATATCCAGACCATGCCTATCAAAAGCCTCCTGCAAATGGTAATCTACCATTTTGACCGTTCTCCCCAGCCAGGGACCTATTGAGGTTTCAAAATCTATTTTGAAAGTTTCGGCAGACATGGTGCGAAACTAATAAAAAGACATTAGTTGCACATGCAACCAATGTTAAAGTAATCTTAAATATGTTTAAAGGTTGATGTTATTTGCAAAACAAAAAAAGCTCCTATGGAAATAGGAGCTTTTTTCTATCTATTTAAAATATTAGTCCTTTGAATCTTCGAAGGTATTGGTTGCCATCCTCGTTTTAGAGCGGTTCTCTTTTCCAAATTGGATGTTGAGAAATTCGTCATCACTGTCAAATGTGGCCAAGCCTTCTGTTCTTAGATTCTGCAACGACCTGATTGATCTAAAGTTATTTCCCTGTAATTGCACAAACTCAAGATTTGCTAGGCTTGCCGTACTTTGAGGCAAATTGCCTTCAAATTGGTTGTATGAAAGCACCAATTCCTTTAAATTTTGCAACTCACCCAATTCTACATCTATAGCCCCACTCAACTTATTCCCAAACAGTTCAAGACTTTCTAGGTTTTTTAGTTGGGCAATGGATTTGGGTAGTTTCCCTTCAAGGTAATTGCTAGAGAGGTTTAAAATCCTCAAAGTTTCAGCATCACCTATTCCGTTAGGTATGGTACCTTCTAATTGATTATTGAATAGAGAAAGTTCCTCCAAACTCTTGGCACTTACAAAACTTTCAGGTAAACCCCCCGTAAGGGAATTCATCTCTAATCTTATGGATTTTAGCTTGGTCAATGCAAACAATTCTGCTGGAATTTCTCCATTTAGCTTATTGAAAGCCATGTTCAAAACCCTAAGATTCTTTAGATTTTTTATTGAGCTTGGGATTTTTCCCTCCAAACCGTTCTTATGAAGATGTAAGGCCACTACTTGGCCGTTTTCAATAACTACTCCTTGCCACGTTGTTTCACTTTTGGTCAAATCCCATGGGATATCCCATTGCTCACCAGAAGTTTGATCATATATATCTTTTAAAGCCTCTTTTTCAGCTTTTGAAGTTTGTCCCTCTAGGGAAAATGCGCAAATCATTAAAATGATAAGCAGGTACCGTTCAATAAATCCTTTCATAATATAATTAATTAACCCTTAGAACTAACTACAATAATCAAATAAATTCATCTTCTTTCTTAAGGGTATTACCCTACACTAACGTAAAAACTTTCAATTTATGATATGAATCTAAAAAAGAGGTACGATTAAATACCTCTTTTTTTCACCAAACTAACTAAAAGTGTAAACTACTCTTACTCATCTATATCTTCGAACTTTGTGTCTGCCATTCTGGTTTTCTCAAAGTTTATCTCTTTAAACTCTATTTTTCTATCGTCCCTGTCATAATCAAAAACCAAGAACGATCTGGTCTCTAACATTTCTAGATTTTTGAAAGAATCGAATTTATTATTCTGAATTTGAAAAACTTCTAAACTAGCCAATTGACCGAATTCCTCGGGAATATCCCCGTTTAAACTATTGTTGGCCAATACTAATTCCTTCAGGTTACTAAGTTTGCCCATCTCTCTGGGTATTGCACCTTCTAAAGTATTTTCAAAAAGGCCTAAAGTTTCTAACTGGGTCAGTTCTCCTAAGGAATTAGGAATTGAACCTTTCAAGGCATTACTGGATAAATTCAATACTTTTAATCCTTTGATATTACCAATACTTTCAGGAATTGTGCCGGACAAAAAATTATTGAAAACGGATAGTTCTTCCAAACTTACCAGATTACCGATTCCTGACGGAATAGCCCCTTTTATCCTGTTCATCTCTAACCTAAGAACCCTTAACCTAGAAAGCTTTGCGATTTGTTCCGGTAATTCTCCGGTCAATGAATTAAAAGCAAGATTTAGAATGGTTAAATTTTCCAAACCACTAATATCACCGGGGATGGCGCCCATTAGATTATTTCTAAAAAGATTAACCTCTACCACTTTATTATCCCTCACCTTAACGCCGTACCATTCCGAAACGGGAGCCTTTAAGTCCCATTTTTTCACCCAATGCATTCCATTGGTACTATTATAAAGACCAATTAAGGCCTTCTTCTCCTTTTTTGATACTTCTGCAATACAAACATTGCAAACTAGCATTGACATAAATAAGAGTGCGTACAGGTTTTTCATTGAAAATCGTTTTTAGCGTTAATTCTGACTTTACTAAGAATTATCCTACAAATTAATACTAATAACGATGAAAAATCAAAATTTATCGTTGAACGACATTGCTTTGTTGTGAAAGTGCCTGAAATTGTGGTGTACGGTCGTTTGTTGTTGGTGAAACTTTTTAGAGCGCTATCGTCTCTAATTCATTTGTAAGCTTTTCCCATTCTGTCATAAGTTTTTCAAGAGTATCTTTTTTAGCTTGATACGTATCAAAAAAGTTATTTTCCGCTATGGTTTCATCATAGTTCATCAACAAATTATGGTCAATGGTCTTTATATCTTTTTCCAAATCGGCAATTTTGGATTCCGTAGTACTAATTCTGTTCTTTAGACTCTTTACTTTCTTTTGATTTTCAAAAGAGTTATTCTTCTTAACAGCTTTTGGAATGACCGCTCCAGTATCTTTCTTTTCGATACTTCTGAAATTCTCTACTTTTCGCTGCTCCAGATAAAAATCTACATCTCCAAGATATTCTTTAATCTTTCGGTCCTTAAACTCATACACCTTGTTGGTTAGGCCTTGCAGAAAATCCCTATCATGCGACACCAATATTAGGGTTCCTTCAAAATTTTGGCAGGCCTGCTTCAGTACATTTTTGGACTTAATATCCAAATGATTGGTAGGTTCATCCATCACCAAGACGTTGAAAGGCTGTAAAAGCATTTTAGCAAGCGCTAATCTATTACGTTCCCCTCCGGATAACACCTTAACATATTTTTCTACCTCATCCCCTCTAAAGAGAAAAGAACCCAGAATATCCCTCACCTTGCTCCTGTTGGACTCGTTCGCGGCATCTATCATGGTATCCAAGATGGTCTTATTACCATCTAGATATTCTGCCTGATTTTGTGCAAAATATCCTATCTGTACATTATGTCCCAGCTTTAAATGCCCTTCGTAGTCCAGCTCCTTGACAATGATTTTTGCCAAGGTAGATTTGCCCTGTCCGTTCTGACCTACAAATGCTGTTTTACTGTCGCGCTCAATGAGTAAGCTTATATCCTCTAACACATGTTTATCTCCATAGCTCTTAGATAATTCTTCCATTTCTACGACCACCTTACCTGGGGTTACAGAAATAGGAAACCTGAGGTTCATAACACTGTTGTCGTCCTCATCTACTTCTATGCGTTCTATTTTATCCAGTTTTTTGATTAGGGACTGGGCCATGGATGCCTTTGTACTCTTTGCCCTGAACTTCTCTATTAACCGTTCTGCCTGCTGAATTTCTTTTTCTTGGTTCTTTTGAGCGTTCAACTGTTGTTGTTTCATCTCGTTTCTTAAAACCAGGTATTTCGAGTAAGGTTTGTTATAATCGTAAATACGTCCTAAGGATATTTCAATGGTCCTATTGGTAACATTATCCAGAAACATTTTATCATGGGATACGATCATGACCGCACCGGAGTAATTATTAAGAAATTGCTCAAACCATATAATGGACTCAATATCCAAATGGTTCGTAGGCTCATCTAGCAATAGCACATCGTTACTTTGCAATAATAATTTGGCCAGCTCTATACGCATGCGCCATCCTCCTGAAAACGTTTCCGTTTTTTTATCGAAATCTTCGGCCTTGAAACCTAGACCCAGTAATATTTTCTCCGTCTCACCTTGATAATTATATCCACCTAAAATCTCATAATGCTGGGTAATGTCACTTAAATCTACAATAAGCTGATTGTAGGATTCACTTTCATAATCGGTTCGTTCCGCAAGCTGAATATTAATATCGTCCAGCTTTTGCTCTAGGGCCTTGATTTCTTCAAAAGCTTGATAAGCCTCTTCTAATACGTTCCTCCCTTGAACAAAATCTATATCCTGCCTTAAGAACCCTATTTTAATATCTTTTTCTATTGCAATGGTCCCTGTATCCAAAGCCATGTCTCCCGATAGTAGTTTTAGGAGTGTTGATTTACCGGCCCCATTTTTACCCACTAAGCCTACTCTATTTCCTGCATTTAAGCGAAATGAAATTTCCTCGAATAAATATTCACCTCCAAAAGAAACAGAAAGGTTATGAATGTTCAGCATAATATTATTATAGTTCTGAGGCTCACTTCAAATTAAAATGGTTGTCATTTCAAAATAGGAATAAGACCGTTATTGCGCAGGTAAAACTACCCGTAATCTTTATCTTTGTGTAAAGTTTTGCAAATGTTAAAAAAAGGAAACAAACTCTACAGTATTTTAACAGGAAGTTGTCCCAAATGCCAGCAAGAAAGTATGTATGTTCATAAAAACCCATACAAACCAGGACATCTCTTTAAAATGAGAGAACGATGCGGTCATTGCGATACTAAATACAAGATAGAGCCCTCTTTCTTTTATGGTGCTATGTACGTAAGTTATGGCGTAGGAATTGCTTTTGCCGTAGCAGCATTTGTAATTGCCAAATTATTTATAGGTGCATCGTTGATGAACACCTTTATTGCCATTGTAGCCACATTAGTTGTTTTCATGCCCGTAATCATTAGGCTATCGAGAAATATTTGGATCAATATATTTATGAAATATGACCCAACGGCCGTAGACGCTACTAAAGCGTAAAATGTCTTAGTGAAATCGTTGAATATCCATCTCCTTGTTTAACGGCGTTCCGTTTTCTATATAATCATAGAGCCCCATTGCCGCCCAAGGTCCTATTAAAATTCCGTGAGAACCAAAACCGTTCAAGATATGTAATCTCGGATGCAATGGGTGTCTCCCCACCAATGGTCTCCTATCTTTTACCGTAGGCCTAACTCCTGCTACATGACCCACTATTTCATAATCACAGGTCAGCACTTTTTCCAACTTTTCTACAAGTTCTTTTTTAGCAGTATCCGTGGCATCATTGGACTTATCCGTTCTGTTGTAATTTGCTCCTACCTTATAAAGGTCACTACCCAAGGGTATAATAAATATTGATGACTTAATGGCGTTCGTTTCCTTGAGCTCCTTTGATTTAATGATCAAATATTCTCCTTTTGACCCTTGTAGCGGCAGCGTATTAAAAAATGGATTTTTTGCCAAACCATATCCTTCTGCAAAAACAATATGCTTTGCTTTGAAGCCCTTGTAGGCTACATAACCATCTTTGAACTCTAACTCTTCGTGAAGAAACGATTCCTTTTTTATAAGGTCTTTATTTAAAAGATATTGGGTGTAACCTTCAATGAAGGTTTTGGTATCTATTCTACCCGTTCGCAAGACACGACCGTAGCCTAACGGAGCGTTTATTGAAGTATTCTCGTTAGGAACCAAGGTCAATGACAGGTAGGATTTTAAGTTTTCCTTATCCGCAGCTTCGAACCAGAGATTTTGTTCTTCCGTACCGTGAAACCTTCTTAGGACTGGAAGCGTTTGGTCAAAGCTAATATCCAAATTTTCTTCTATCTCCCTATAAAACCTATTTGCAATTTCTAGTTGTTCCGTTACCTTCCAAGAAAGGGTGAATCTTTTTAGAATAACGGGATTATATAGACCGCCCGCAACAAGTGAAGCCTGTTGAGAGTTGTCATTATAACAAATAAAAGTTTTAGAATTCTTTCTTAGCGTTTCGCAGAATGATATTCCGGCCAAGCCCAGTCCTACGACAATGTAATCTAACATGCTACAAAGGTAGCTAATAACAAAAAAGCTTCGATACATGTACCGAAGCTTTTAATTATTCTTGAATTGGAATTTCTTTACCTAATATGCCCACATATCTTGCTCCCTGTCTCGGATAACCTCTTTGATGCGTTTTGCTTCTAACAATTGAAACAAGGCATTGTCGGCGATATAATCTTTAACCTCACGGTCACCATGCACATTATCTTCTTTATAGATAACAGCATTGAACCTTCTTGCATTCAACAACATATCAAAAGATATGGGTTGTGCGGAATTACGCTGGTTAAATACTTTGGCCTCATGCAGTACTTCACGCGCATCCGGGTACCATACCCAGAACAATTCTACTTTATCAGGATTTTCATCATCGATAAAGTTGACATCTGGCGCAACTGGTGCAATACCCAACAAACGATACTTAAGTTCGCCTTGGCGCTTGTCAAAATACCAAATACCTTTGATACGGTACTCTTCAATTTCAGCAGCAGTGATGTCCCTACGAGCAATAAACTCTTCAGAAACGGCCTCACCGGCGTTCATTTGTTCGTATCCAAAATCCAAAGTATCTGTTTTGGACAGTGCTGCGGTCAAATCACCAAAATTTCTCTTTTCGGTAAAATAAGAATCCGCATAAGCATCTAACTTTCCATTTTTGATATTCTTCATCAACACATGATATAAAGATCTTCTGTCAGAACCTATATCAATGGTATCCGTTGGATAGTATAGCGGAAAATTCACACGCTCGTCTAAATCTATAGTTTCCCATAGCGTTTTAGACCAGAGAATATCCCTGTCATCCACATAACCATAGGCTAAAGGAGCATCATTATCTACCTCCTTTTGAGCATCGGTTCTTACACCGACATCCTGTGGCTTTTTAGCGTTCAAGATATTCGCTTGGGCCATTATAGAAGCAGGTAATAAAACTACTGCTCCCACTATTAAAACATTTTTCCAATTCATGTTTGTTTCACTTTAAAATTAACCGAGCAGACATAGCTGCTCGGTATCCTTCAATTCGTATTAATTAGTTATCTCTATAACTACTGGAGATACTTTCTTCAACTTGTAACTTTTGTTATTAGTGATATAAGCGTTCACATCAAAAATCTGAACCACATCACCTCTTTTAGCACGCTTAAGTGCCGATTTTGCTCTAGAATCCAACTTATTACCTTTAACGCTAATCGTTGGTTGACCAGGAACTTTAAATTTAAATCCGCTTACCGCTAAGTTTAAATCAAAGTCAAAATCATCTAACTGAGCACTAATCGTAGCAATCTCAACATTTCTTCTTGGAAGTTTAATGCTACCGGCTTGCTTACTTACCGTACCTTCTGGTCTAGGAATATCCTTAATTCTAAATTTTGTATTAAAAGGACCAACTTTAGTACCTTCACTTGTAGTTCCAGATGCAGTAATAGTCACTTCTCGACCTTTTCCTGGTATCATAGTATAACTACTTCCCTGACGCCTCTTCAAACCAGTTGCACTAGCATTTACTTTGCTATCAGCTATTCCTGGTATGGATATAGACATTGGGTTAGCCACACCACGATAAACAACGTTCATCTTGTCTGCTGCTATCAACGCAGCGTTGGGCTTAGAAATCGTTGCAAAGGAATTCTCTACAGGAACTTCAACTTCTTCACCATCTTGTTTGAAATAGATATTACCAACAATTTGATGGTCACCTGGTCTTCCTGCACCAATCAGCATTTTAACGCCACCCGCTTCAAGTTTGTAATCCTTCCCATCTACTAGTTTTCTACCGTCTAAAGTTAACTCAGCTCTTACTGGAGTAGATGATTTATCCGTCTTACTGATGATAATTTTTCCGTCATACTTCTCACCGCTATAGAAAGCTGATTTGCTAGCTTTAAGTGATGTAGCAAAGTTTGATAGGGAAACCTGACTGGTCAATTCACCTGCCAACATTGATTTTAAAGCGGCTTCTTCAGTAATCTTAACATCGGCTTGAAGCGCTGTTAATTTAGCCAAAGATGCAACTAGAGGATAACCCTCGTAGTGATAGTTGATCCAATCTTGCTTTGTACCGTCTCTCTTTTCTACCTTACCGTTCTCATCTCCTGTCTGGAAACGATCAATAACGGATTGCTTAAGTGCCGGTGGTACTATTGCAGCTACTTGATCACGGTAACCTGTTAGGTTACTCATGAACTTTTTACCTTCCTCGGACAAGTTATCTCCTTGAAAAAGTGTTTGGTCCAAGTAATCTGAATTATCCATACGAGCGTAGTCCGTAGCATCTTCCAACCCTTCTTTCATGCCTGTCTTAAGGCCTTCCAAATAGTCATAATACTCTTGGGACATTGCTTTTATCTTCTGTGCATTTTGATACAGCTTGTCATACTTTGCCGCATCTTCAGATGCCTTAGTTCCAAGACTTTCCAAGAACGCATTGTTACTTGCTGTTGTCTGTTCGTTAGAAGTCTCTAGCTTTTCGTTCATAATACCGAATGCCGCTAGCACTTCTTTACTCATATTTAATGCCAACATCGCGATGAAGATCAAATACATAAGGTTGATCATCTTCTGACGTGGTGTTGCTTTTCCTCCTGCCATGGTTTCTAAATTAGATTTTAATTAATAATTTGGGTTTGGTTAAAATCCAATTTTAGTTTTTGCTCATTGCAGATAACATTCCACCGTAAACACCATTCAAAGAAGAAAGGTTGGTAGATAAGGAAGCCATCTGATCTTTAAGTGCACTTGCATTTTGCACAACTTCTTCGTTAACGGAAGCTTGTTTGCTAGCACTTTCTAATTGTACTTTGTAAAGGCTGTTCAAAGATTCCATCTGAGCGGCAGCGTGTACCATTTCTTCAGAATACTTCTTAGTAGATTCCATTGCATCTACAGTAGGAGCAATTCCTTTAGCCGCACCTTCAAAATTCTTGATACTAGAACCAAGACTTTCCATAAGGTTAGCGTCTACACCAGCTTCTTTTAACATGTTATCCAATTTAGCGGATAAAGATGCCTCTGCTTCTTTAATTTCAGCAGCTTCGTTGCTCTTCTTACCAGTGGAAGCACCACCTTGTAATTCTGGGTATACTAAAGACCAATCGTACTCATCGTCTACAGGCTCAAATGCACTAATAGCGAAAATAAGGGCCTCCGTAATAAGACCTACTGCTAATAAAAGACCACCTGTTAAGGGTCCAAATTCCCAGTGAAGGATTTTAAATAATGCACCAATAATTACTACAGATGCTCCAAGGCCATAGGCCATGTTAAATAATTTCTTTGTTGATTTTGACTGTGCCATGATTTAATTTTAATTTAAGGTTTAATACTAAAGATTTGGTTAAAAAATTGATTTGAAATTTGTGTTGAAAATTAACTTGTTTACTATCATATGATTATTTATTGGGTTGAATCTTCTTCACCCATATAGTCCTGTACTGTTCTAAAACCGATATAACTTCTTGCTGAATCCGAATACTCATAGTCCCTTGTACTTACTTGTAGAAAGTATGCTACATCTTTCCAAGAACCGCCTCTAATTACTTTACGTGTATTACTCTGGTCACCACCGTTAGGGTTCATGGTTGAAACATAGTCGTATGCACTAGGATCATAACTTGAGTTTGTCCACTCAGAAACGTTTCCGGCCATATTGTAAAGGTTAAAGTCGTTTGGTTCATAGGATTTGGCTTCTACGGTGTAAAGCGCTGCATCCGCTGCATAATCCCCACGTTGTGGTTTAAAGTTTGCCATGAAACAACCTGTATCAGAAATTACATAAGGTCCACCCCACGGGTACGTACCCCCTTCGATACCACCTCTGGCGGCATATTCCCATTCTGCCTCAGTTGGCAATCTAAATTGATTTACGAACTGCTTGCCTTTACTCTTCTGATCATCATTCTTGAACTTTGTTCTCCAATTACAGAACGCTTTAGCTTGCTCCCAGGATATTCCCACTACGGGATATTCGCTGTAAGCATCATGCCAGAAATAATCGTTGTGCATTGGTTCGTTGTAAGAATATTCAAAATCCCTGATCCACACTGTGGTATCTGGATATATCTCCAATTCCTCTGTACGGATAAAGTCTTTTCTACTTTTGTTTCCTTTAGTGGATGCTCTAGCAGCTGCTTCGATATCCATCCAACTGTATTTATATTTAAGTTTGGTAACATCGATGCTTCGTTGCCCATTGTAGGACTCCTCTTCCGGAATATATAACGAATCCATTACCTCAGCATAATATTCGTCTGGATAATCAGAAGTATCCCAAATAAGATTTTCATCCTTATTTAAAGCTCTTCCCTCGTATCCAGTCTCGCCCATACCAGAGTAATTATCCAACATGTATTTATCGTAAACAGATGATTTGGTCGTATCCGCATCTTTAAATGCAAAATCACCAATACCACCTTCTTCCGGGCCAATACCAAGTTCATCAGCCAAAATGGCCAATCTCGTTCTTGTAATGGAATCTTTTACCCATTCTACGAACTGCCTGTATTCGCTGTTGGTTATTTCGGTATCGTCCATGTAAAAAGAACGTACCGTTACTGTTTTTGTTGGAGCGTTCAAAACCTTGGCTTGGTCTTCTTCACTTTTACCCATGATATAAGAACCTCTTGGGATAAGTTCCATTCCATATGGTTTTTCCGGATACCATTTTTTTCCTTGGACTCCGACTAGCTCTCCTTTTGTTTTGGACCCACAACTCGTGAGCAAAAAAACAAACGCTATAGATGACAACAATAGCTTCTTCATACTTTAGGTTAAATTTCGATTTTGGTTATAACTGCAAATACAATTGTTTATTCTAACTTCTAAAACTACATTTTGAATAAATTATTGTACTAAAGCTATATTCCTTAATAAAATATTTTTATTTAGTTAAAGCCTTTTTTGTAAGCTTTAAACCACCTCTCAGGAATGTTCTGATCACATGCATCTAAATAATCCTCTTCGGTGCATGGTAATAACGCAGGTGTGTTTGCTTTAGTATGTGAAGTAAAAATAGATGGCACTTCTACCCACCATCTTTCTGTTAAGTGACTTTTGAAGAAAACAAGCTCTTCCGCATCTGTAGGCACGGTGTACTTGGTAAAGTCATCTGTTTTAGAATACGGAGATTCTTTTATTCTATAGGTTGTTCCTTCTATGAAATACCAAATGATCTGTGCAATAAGTTGTTGGGACTGTACATTATTCTCCATTTCATATATGCCGAACAGGGAAACTTTGTCACTGATACCGGCATATCTGGATATGGCACAAATCTCCCGACCAGTGAAACCATTGGGAGAAAAATTGGCCGACAGGCTTATTTCACTAGCTTTTATGGCCCTGACATCAATGCCCACCATATGGGCATTTCTAAGTACCGGTTCCGCAAGAGAAAGATTGTTTGCTATATCTCCCAACCTGTAGGCATCAAAAAACAAACGTTCCATTAAATCTACCTCCTCCTGAGCATTAAAATAGCTTTGGTAGCCAATATTGGAAAAATTGAAGAGATTATTGGGCTTGTCCGTAATAATCTTACTCATGTAGGAATGCGAAGATATTAACTCGTCCTCTATTCCAAAATCAAAACGGCTATCCACGGCCACAAGGTTGATCATATCCTTGATTCCGTCAAAAGCTCTATAGGCCGGGTAACAGATATCCTGTGTGGCACCAAGGATAATAGGAATTACATTTTCTTCTAACAGTTCCGCTACTATTTCCTTAACTACAAAATACGTATCCTCAACGGATTCTCCTTCCTCTATATCTCCAAGATCTACCAAAGTGGCGTTCCAGTTTCCAAGTAGTAGTTTATAGAACTGCATCCTAATGCCGGACACATCTAATTTTTCTAGTTTTTTCTCAAATGCGTTCCTAGACTCCCTAACGCCTAAAATTGCTACGGTAGCATTGGCCAGCACCGGCAAACCATCTTTAACAGTATGTATGTGTGTATTTCTCCCTATTGCCTGCGGGGGTAACAATTCGCAATGCGCCAAAACTTTATCTGCTACAGGAACTAAAAAATCAAAGGCCATTATGAGGTTTAGGGTTTAGGGTTTAGGGTTTAGGGTTTAGGGAGAATAGTGCTAAACTCACAAATAAACTTATCCTCTTTTTACCTATTACTATTTTCTGATTGTTATCTACTTTCTGCATAGTACTACTACCTACTTCTTTTTCGCTTTTGCCTTTGGTTTAGCTTTCGCCTTTTTTTTCGGGGTCTTTTTTTCTATTAATGCGGAAGCTTCTTTCAATGTCATTTTGGTTGCATCAACTGTTTTAGCAAGCTCTACTTTAATTTTTCCTTTAATAATATTGTGCCTACCCCATCTTGCCTTCTCTATACGAATACCTTCTTCTTCCCAGTTCTGTACAACTTTATCAATCTCTTTTTGCTTTTTCACTTCAATCAACTCTACGATATCATCGTAGGACAGATTATCAAAATCGTACTTCTTATTAACGTTAATGAACATTCCGTCCCATTTAATAAAAGGACCAAAACGACCTGTACCTTTTTGCACATCTTTACCCTCATACTGCGCTATTGGTGCATCTGCCTTTTGTTTTGCTACAATCAACTCTACTGCACGGTCCATATCGATTTCCATAGGATCATCACTTTTCTCCATGGAAATAAACTTCTTGCCAAATTTCACATAAGGACCAAAACGCCCAACGTTGGCTTCCACCTCTTCCCCCTCGTAAACCCCTAATTTTCGTGGCAGTTTAAAAAGGTCCATTGCTTCTTCATAGGTAATCGTATTCAAGGACTGGTCTGGCAACAGACTTGCAAAAGTGGGCTTCTCCTCATCGTCTACGGTACCCACTTGTACCATAGGACCAAATCTCCCCAAACGTACGGAAACCTGTTTTCCTGTCTTAGGGTCTTTCCCAAGAATACGCTCGCCGCTGGCACGATCCGCATTTTCCTCTACATCCAACACATTAGGGTGAAAATCTTTATAGAAGCTTTTCATCATTTTTTTCCAGTCCTCTTCGCCTGAAGCAATCTCATCAAAATCTTCCTCTACCTGTGCCGTAAAATTGTAATCCAAGATATTGGCGAAATTGGCCACCAAGAAATCCGTTACAATCATGCCGATGTCCGTTGGCACCATCTTACCTTTATCCGACCCTACGTTTTCTGAAAGATTTTTGACTTTAATGTTATCGGACTCCAATAGTAATTGTACGTATTTCCGCTCCTTACCTTCTATAGTTCCTTTCTCAACATAGCCTCTGTTAAGAATAGTAGAAATGGTGGGGGCATACGTAGATGGTCTTCCTATACCTAATTCTTCTAGCTTCTTTACCAATGATGCTTCGGTAAAGCGATAGGGTGCCCTAGAAAACCTTTCTGTCGCGGTTATGAATATGTTTTGCAAGGCCTCCCCAACCTTCATTGCTGGCAACATGCCCTCCTGCTCTTCAGCAAGGTCCTCCTCATCAACACCTTCCATATACACTTTTAGGAAACCATCAAACTTTATAACCTCTCCGTTAGCCGTAAATTCCTCCGGATGCTTGCTTGCCTTTATCTTCACATTGGTACGTTCCAATTCGGCATCACTCATCTGAGAAGCAATAGTTCTTTTCCAGATAAGGTCGTATAATTTAGATTGGTCCCGTTCCAAGGAAGGGGATTGATTCTCTAAATTGGTAGGTCTCACCGCTTCATGTGCCTCCTGAGCTCCTTTTGATTTTCCAGTGAAGCTTCTGACCTTACTATATTTTTCCCCATAGTTTTTTACGATAGCATCTTTGGCACCGTTCACCGCTTCCTTAGAGAGGTTCACACTATCGGTTCTCATATAGGTAATGAGTCCGGCCTCATATAAACGCTGCGCTACCTGCATTGTTCTTCCTACGGAAAAGTATAGTTTTCGCGAGGCCTCTTGTTGCAACGTTGATGTGGTAAAAGGTGCGGAGGGTGATTTTTTAGCTGGTTTCTTATCCAGTTTACTTACCGAAAAATCAGCACCAATATTCTTTTCCAAAAACGTTTGTGCTTCTTCTTTGGAAGCGAATGTCTTACCCAATTTGGCCGAAAAACTGCTTCCCGAGCTTGTTTTAAATTCTGCCGCTATTCTAAAGGAAGCTTCTGGAGTAAAAGCTTCGATACTTCTTTCTCGCTCAACAATAAGTCTTACTGCAACAGATTGAACTCTACCCGCAGATAGTCCGGGCTTTATTTTTTTCCACAATACAGGAGATAACTGGTATCCTACCAAACGGTCCAACACCCTACGGGCCTGTTGCGCATTTACCAAGTTATAGTTTATCTCCCTTGGATTCTCAATAGCTTTCTGGATTGCTGCTTTGGTTACAGAGTTAAAGACTATTCGTTTGGTCTTCTTTTTATCCAGACCAAGCTCTTCTGCCAGATGCCAAGATATAGCTTCCCCTTCACGGTCCTCATCACTCGCTAGCCATATAACTTCGGCTTTCTTTGCTAAATCCTTTAATTTTTTGACCAAGGCTTTTTTGTCCTTGTCCACAATATACTTCGGCTCAAAATCATTGTCCACATCTACACCCAATTCCTTCGACGGTAAATCTGCAATATGACCAAAGCTAGATTCCACCTTAAAATCTTTTCCAAGGAACTTTTCAATAGTCTTCGCTTTCGCGGGAGACTCAACAATTACCAAATTCTTAGCCATGCAGTAGTATATTTTGAGCAACAAAAGTAGTTGAATTTTTTAATTTCCTGCTATGACCTTATGATATGGCGTCATATTTAAAATTAAATAACTCCTGAATTGACCTTATAACCGAAAAGTGAAATTTACTGTTATACCGAGCAAAAAGCATATAATATCCTTATTTTTAAAGCACACTAGATTTTACAAAATGAAAAAAACTATCACGTATCTAACACTGAGCATACTTGTCTTAGCGGCAATACCATTAAATGCACAACGAAATAAGAAAACCTCCAATACCTTGGTCTTCGATGAATCTTTATATAATGGTATCGAATGGCGTTTGGTAGGACCGTTTAGGGGAGGTAGAGCAGGTACCGCTACAGGTGTGCCAAATGACCCAAACCTATATTATATGGGCACTGCAGGTGGCGGTGTTTGGAAAACTACGGATGCCGGTAGCACTTGGAGCTGTATTTCCGATGGGTATTTTGGTGGCTCTATAGGGGCTGTGGCCGTCGCGGAGTCCGACCCCAATGTAATATATGTAGGAGAAGGAGAGCAGACTTTAAGAGGTAATGTTTCTTTAGGAAATGGGGTGTGGAAAAGTGTTGACGCCGGAGAAAGCTGGACTTTCATTGGTCTCAAAGGCACCGAACACATCTCCCGTATTAGGATTCACCCCACAAACCCAGACATTGTTTATGTGGCTGCAATTGGTAATTTATGGAAACCCAATAACGAGCGTGGCGTTTTTCGCAGTATTGATGGCGGAAACAACTGGGAAAAAATACTATTCGAAAGTGAAAAAGCAGGTGCGGGAGACTTAATCCTTGACCCCAACAATCCAAGAATACTTTACGCCGCCACTTGGGAAATGAAACGTAACGGCTACCGGATGGATAGTGGCGGACCTGATAGCAAAATATACAAAAGTACGGACAGCGGAGATTCATGGACAGATATATCAAAGTTTGAAGGCCTACCCAAAGGGCCATGGGGAATTGTAGGGATAACAGTGTCTCCTTTAGACTCGGATAGAGTTTGGGCTATTATTGAAGCAGAGGAAGGTGGATTATACAGATCTGATGACGCAGGAAAAACATGGGAGAAAATCAATGAAAATAGAGCACTGCGCCAACGCGCTTGGTACTATAGCCGTATCTACGCGGATACGCAGAATAAGGACAAGGTCTATGTCATGAACGTTAGTTATGGGGTATCTACGGACGGAGGAAAAACATTTACTTTAAAAAATGCTCCTCATGGAGACCATCACGATTTATGGATAGACCCTAATAACAATAACCGTATGGTTATTGCTGACGATGGGGGCGCTCAGATATCTAATGATGGGGGAGATAACTGGACCACCTATCACAACCAACCAACAGCTCAGTTTTACAGGGTAACTACGGACAACTCTTTCCCATATCGTATTTATGGTGCGCAACAGGACAATAGTACCGTACGCATAGCGCATCGGGTTTCCGGTTCCACTATCGGAGAGCGTGATTGGGAACCCACAGCCGGAGGTGAGAGTGCGCACCTTGCGCCAGATCCAGAAAACAACGAAATTGTTTATGGGGGAACTTACAAAGGCTATATGATGAGACAAGACCATAGTGTGGACCAAACCAGGTCCATTAACGTATGGCCAGATAACCCGGCGGGGTCCGGAGCAGAAGTTATGAAATACCGTTTTAATTGGAACTTTCCCGTTAAGTTCAGCATACATGACCCCAACAGACTTTTCGTAGGGTCCAATTTTTTACATGAAACCACAAACGAAGGACAATCTTGGAAAACCATCTCGCCAGACCTTACAAGAGGCCTTCCCGAAACGATAAAATCTTCGGGTGGACCCATTACACAAGATAATACAGGAGCAGAATTCTATTCGAACCTATTCGCTATTAATGAATCTCCTTTGGAAGAAGGAGTCATTTGGGTAGGTAGTGATGATGGACTTATACATATAACCAAAGACAATGGCACAACTTGGGAAAATATTACACCTCCTGTTGGAATGAGCCCAAAACTAAATATGATCAATTGTATAGACCCAAGCCCTTTTTCAAAAGGCACGGCATATGTCGCAGCAACTTCCTACAAGTTTGGCGACTATACGCCTTACCTCTATAAAACATCTGATTATGGCAAAACTTGGAAGGTGATTACCAATGGTATTAAAAGTAATCATTATACAAGAGCAATTAGATCGGACAAAACTAAGAAAGGTCTTTTATACGCAGGTACGGAATGGGGTATGTATGTCTCTTTTGACGATGGCTTAAACTGGAATTCCTTTCAATTAAATTTACCTGTAACGGCTATCAGAGATCTTCATGTTCGAGACAATGATTTAATTGCGGCCACCCATGGTAGAAGTTTTTGGATGATCGATGATTTAACCCCATTACATCAGCTTTCAAAAGAAATGGCTATAAATGATTTTCACTTGTACAAACCAGATACTGCTTACAGAATGCAACAATCACAGGGATGGGGACCATCAAATACCAAACTGGAAGGCCAGAATCATCCAGATGGCGCCATTATCAACTACTATGTTAAAGACAGTAAAAAGACGGATACCGTTACGATTGATATTTTGGAGATGGATGGATCGTTAATTCAATCATTTTCAAATCACGCAAAGCAGGACAAGTTAAATCCTGCATCAACCAAATCCCTAGAAGTGAAAAGCGGAGGGAATAGACTTATCTGGAATATGCGCTATCCCGGTTACAGAACCTTTAAAGGTATGGTCTTTTATTCTTCACCGAACAGAGGCCCAAAAGCCGTACCTGGCCCGTATAAAGTAAGGCTCAACTATAACGGATCAACTTCAGAAGAAACGTTTACCATTGTAAAGGACCCTAGGCTACCGAATTCAGCATCGGACTACAAAAAACAGTTCGACTTTTTAATAGCTGTCAGAAATGAAGTTTCAAGGGCTAATGACGCCATAACCACAATCCGTGCGGTAAAGGAAGACTTAAACTACTTGAACAAGAAAGCAATTGGCAACGAAGACCTTAAAAATCTGCTTAGCGAGTTTGAAACGAAGATGACCGTAATTGAGAACAACATTCATATGACCAAAAACCAAAGTAGACAAGATCCTCTGAACTATGGAATCCGCATAAACAATAGATTGGCGTTTTTACTTGCGGACTCTCAACGTGGAGACTATCCACCTACCGATCAATCCTTAGCTTTCTTTGATGAAGTAACAAGGGAGTTAAATACGGAAATCAATGACTTAAATGAATTGCTGGATACTTATATCACTACAATAAACGAGAAGGTCACGAAAAATAAAATCAAGATGATTTCGCTCAAATAAATAACAGAATTGACAAAAAAAAGGCCGCTACGAAGCGGCCTTTTTTTTGATGTTATATCTCTAATTCAGCTCAAAAGTGCTAATTAGTTCTATATTATTTTCCACATAGTCATACTGATATAATATTTGCTCACCGATCATCAACAAGGAACCATCTAAAGGAATAACATCATAGGCGAAAATATCTTCAAAATGATCTATCTCGGTTACGTTTGGTGCATCACTTTTGTCAAAAACTTTTAGCCCTGCTTCCCCATCACATACAAAAAGCCTATCTCCTTTAATTCCTAGACCATTGGGACCGCTCATGGGATATATTACCTTTAATTCCGGATTTGCCAAATCAGAAACATCTACCACGTACAAACCACTGTCCGTATTTCCGCAAAAGTTCCCTCCTTTTAAAGTTACATAAGCGTAATCTCCATCTACGACCACCGGGTCGCATGCCGTGCCATGTCTAAATTCTGAAATAAAAGTAGGTTTTTGTGGCTCTGTAATATCATAGATATACATGCCCTGTCTACCTCCAATGAAAAGCACATCGCCTTGATTAAAAATTGTTTCATATCCCAAGCGACCTGCACATCCTCAAGTGTTTCCGGGTTGGCTACATCGGTAATGTCGAAAATATTGATATTACTATAATCTACCACATACAGATAATCACCAACTATCTTGAATCTGGCCAAGGAACCTCCTTGCCCTACAGATCTTCCAAGTCCACTATCGGAAGACGTGGTGTTGGCCAAAGAAGAATCCTCATAATAGCCCCCTCCATATCTGCTTTCATATTCAGAAACCAATCTTCTTTCCGTTGTAACAGTCCAACCCACTATCGCATCTTTTTGATAGTCGTAATTGCCATAATCATAAAAGTCTGCAGTAGGATATTCAAGGTCCGTTGCCCAGATACCCCCATTTTCGTAAATCGCATTTACAATACGATTGGAAACTTTAATGTCATTAATATTAGCTATATCAAAAATCACTAGATCTCCATAACTATCGGCATATAACTTGTCGTCCTTCACTGAAATATCATAATTTCCTTCTAACTTGATAAATGCAATACGCTCCGGAGCCGTAGGATTACTATTATCAATGACATGAAAACCACGATTTACATCGTTTACAAAAATGTAACTTCTGTACGTGTATATTTTTCCAGAAGAAATAATCGGTTCGGGTTCCGTCACAGAAACGGCTTGTGCCTTGAATTGTGCCACATCCATGGTAAGTGGTCTAGCTACTTGATAATCCTCATAGGCATCCTCGTTGTCACAGGAAACCAGAAAACCAACAGCAACCAAAACCAGTAAAAAAGCTTTCTTTCTCATTTTACACTATTTATTGGGTTATACCTTTAAGACGTGGCAACCGTCTTTTAGTTGCGTAGATTTCCATGGTAAAATTATTCGTTTAATGAATCGAAGCCAACACCATACTTATATATATAATACGTTGGTATTTTAGAAAGCATGGCAGTAAATAGCACTCCCACGCAAAAGAGGATAATGCCTAATTCTGCAACGATACCCATAACAATGAGAAGACCAAAAATAACGAGCCAGTTTTTATTTCCTAAAGCAAAACTAGCTTTTACAGTATCCATGGCGTTAAGCTCTTCATTAAAGGCCAAAAAGGCGGGGAACAGCGACATAGGCACTATTACATATAAAATGCCCAAACCACATAAGAGACTGCCCAACAAACTTAACCCAAGCATTATAAGGGCTACTATTACGATTTTCCCCAAACGCCCATCCTTGAAAAAGTAAAAGTAATCTTCACTCACTACTTCATTATTATCCTTCTGCCTACATATCCTAAGAAATGCAGCATTTAGCGCAATACCAAAAGTCATTACCCCAACCAAAAAAACAGGCATTAGTAGCACCATGGCCACAACAACCATCGGGGGCATTTCTTCGTTGCGTAACATATCCGGGTCAGTAATCCCTGCGGCGATCATAGGAATATAGATCATGATATAAAATGGCAGAATGGTGACCAGCGTTAACAAGAGCGTAATAAAACCTTGAAGCCATACTTTTTTAAAAAGTGCTATGGATTCACTAAATATTAACCCAAATTCCAAGGGTGGCTTTTCTGTTATTTTTTGGTCTAAGGTCTCTAAACTCATGTTGGTAGTTTAATTTAAATAAATTTAAGCATCTTAGTTCAAAGCTTAAAATTACACTAAATAAACTGCCAACTTGTCACATTTTTGAATATAGTATTATCTTTGTTATCCGCTACGTCTAAACGACACATTTAAAAGTACAGGGACGTAGAAGAAGTTTGGCATATATGGAGAAGACAATAGATGAAACTAAACAGGGTACAACATTAAAGCTTGAAAATTCGGTGCAGAACGGCCGTAAACTTTTTATTGAAAGTTATGGCTGTGCGATGAATTTTTCCGACAGTGAAATTGTTGCATCCATCTTGGCAAAAGAAGGCTTCAATACTACCCAAACCCTTGCCGATGCAGATTTGGTTTTGGTAAACACCTGCTCTATAAGGGATAAGGCAGAACAGACCATAAGAAAGCGATTAACGGAATATAATGCCGCAAAAAAATTACGCCCCCATTTAAAAGTGGGCGTTCTGGGCTGTATGGCAGAACGCTTAAAGGATAAATTGCTAGATGAGGAAAAAATAGTGGACATGGTGGTGGGGCCGGACGCCTACAAAGACCTTCCCAATCTGATCAAGGAAGTTGATTCTGGCCGGGACGCTGTAAATGTTATCCTTTCCAAGGACGAAACTTATGGAGATATCGCTCCCGTACGTTTAAATTCAAACGGTGTTACTGCTTTCGTATCCATTACAAGAGGATGTGATAACATGTGTACCTTTTGTGTTGTTCCGTTTACCAGAGGAAGGGAGCGTAGTCGCGACCCACAATCCATTCTTGCAGAAATTGCAACATTATGGGATAAAGGCTTCAAGGAAATTACCCTTCTTGGTCAAAATGTGGATAGTTATTTGTGGTACGGCGGAGGACTCAAAAAAGGTTTTGAAAAGGCAACCAAAATGCAGAAAGCCACAGCGGTGAGATTTGCTAGATTATTGGAAATGGTAGCGCAAGCGCATCCTAAAATGCGTATTCGTTTCTCAACATCCAACCCACAGGACATGACTTTGGACGTTATTGAAACCATGGCAAAATTTGATAACATTTGTAATCATGTGCATTTGCCCGTACAAAGTGGCAGTAATCGTATTCTAAAAGAAATGAACCGGCTTCATACTATCGAAGAATACTTTGAACTGGTAGACAATATCAGAAAAATCATACCAGACTGCAGTATATCGCAAGATATCATAGTTGGATTTCCTACGGAGACGGAAGAAGACCATCAGGACACTTTAAAGGCTTTGGATTATGTAAAGTACGATTTCGGTTATATGTACGCCTATTCTGAAAGACCCGGCACCATGGCGGGAAGAAAGATGGAAGACGATGTCCCTGCCCCGGTCAAGAAAAGAAGGCTATCCGAGATTATTGCCCTACAACGGGAACATTGCCGGTTTAGAACGGAAAAACATCTCGGAAAGATACAGGAAGTCCTCATTGAAGGTACTTCAAAAAAATCCGAAAACGAATGGATGGGAAGAAATTCACAAAGCACCGTAGTAGTTTTTCCAAAGGAAAATTATAAGGTGGGAGATTTTGTGAATATAAAGATTAATGATTGTACATCGGCAACACTGATTGGAGAAGCAGTAGGTTATTCCGATAATAATTAAAAGGAATACCCATGACTCTAATAGACTAATAAATGGAGAGTATACAAAACATAAAACAACGGTTTGAGATTATTGGCCAAGACCCAAAGCTGAATAGGGCTTTGGAAAAAGCCATTCAGGTAGCGCCAACGGACATTTCAGTTCTAGTTACCGGGGAAAGCGGTGTAGGAAAGGAATCCATTCCTAAGATCATACACTCCCTTTCACATAGAAAGCATGCAAAATATATTGCGGTAAACTGTGGCGCCATACCGGAAGGAACGATTGATAGTGAACTTTTTGGGCACGAAAAAGGGGCCTTCACAGGAGCTACCCAGACAAGAAGCGGTTATTTTGAAGTCGCTGACGGAGGTACTATTTTTCTAGATGAGGTAGGCGAACTACCACTTACAACCCAGGTTAGACTCCTACGTGTATTGGAAAATGGAGAATTTTTAAAGGTAGGTTCTTCGCAAGTACAAAAGACCGATGTACGAATCGTTGCCGCTACCAACGTAAATATGTTCGAAGCCATAAAAAAAGAAAAGTTCAGGGAAGACCTTTACTATCGTCTGAGCACTGTGGAAATAAATATTCCGCCTTTGCGTGAAAGACAGGAAGATATTCACCTGCTGTTCAGAAAGTTTGCTTCGGACTTTGGCCAAAAGTATAAAATGCCTACTATTAGGTTAGACGAGAACGCTGTAGCACTATTACTTAAATACAGGTGGCCGGGAAACATAAGACAACTCAGAAACATAGCTGAACAGATTTCCGTCCTTGAGGAGGGCAGGGCAATTTCTGGCGCTACACTGCATAGTTATTTGCCCAACAGTCAAGGGAATAATTTGCCTGCGGTAGTGAACAGTTCAAAGTCGGAGAGCGACTTTAGTAACGAACGAGAAATTCTTTACAAGGTTCTTTTTGACATGAAGGGGGACCTAAACGACCTGAAGAAACTGACCATGGAGCTTTTAAAGAACAACGATTCTCAAAAAGTCCAAGAGGAAAACGAAAATCTAATCCGCAAGATATACGGGGAAGAGGACGAAGAAATCGAGACTCAAGAAACAACCTCACTCAATGTGTTACAATTACCGGAACCAGCAATTGAAAAGCCATATGCGCCCGTAGCGCAAGAAGACAAATATCATTTTGCGGAGGAAATCGAAGAAGAGGAAACCCTATCTTTACAGGAAAAAGAAATTGAACTGATCAAGAAATCACTTGAGAGAAATAAGGGAAAAAGAAAAGCGGCCGCCTCCGAACTCGGAATTTCAGAACGTACCTTGTACAGAAAGATAAAACAGTACGACCTTTAAGGGTTTTCAAAATAGTATCGATGAAAAAACAAATTTCCATTTACACCCTTTTCCTATCCATCTTATTATTGAACGGATGCGGCATCTATAATTTTACAGGTGGTAATGTGGGGACAGCAACTACATTTCAGGTAAACTACTTTCAAAATTACGCTACGCAAAGTCCCGGTTCTACTTTTGAACCCGGAATGGATAGGGATTTTACCTTGGCACTTCAAGACCGTATCCTGAACCAAACAAGCCTGGATTTGGTAAACAACGGAGATGCAGATTTACTGTACGAAGGCGAAATAACGGAATATAGAATTTCTCCCATGACCGCTACCGCCCAACAGACCGCTGCCCAGAACAGGTTGTCCGTTAGGGTTAAATGTAGATTTTACAATAATACCAAGGAAGATGCCGATTTTGACCAAAGCTTTTCCTTCTTTTTTGACTACCCAGCGGACGCACAACTTGCCGCAGTGAAAAGCGAAGCACACGAAGTTATTTTTGAACGAATCACCCAAGATATTTTCAACGCTTCACTTGCAGATTGGTAAATAAAAACGTAAACCACTAAATCAAGGAATATAAATGTTACAAATCCTTAAGAGCATAGATTAACTTTAATTAGGATTTGACACTTGAACTTTTAAAATGAAAGTCTCCGATTTTACCTATTTTTTGGAACACCCTAATAAGGTGGTAGACCCGTTGCAGACAAAACAGCTGGAAGACATTTTAGAGGAGTACCCCTATTTTCAATCGGCCAGAGCACTACATTTAAAAGGACTTAAAAACCTTAATAGCTACAAATACAACAAGGCACTTAAGATTACCGCTGCCTACACAACGGACAGAGACGTTCTTTTTGATTTTATAACCTCCAAAGATTTCTTACATGATGATACTTTCAACAAACAGGTTATTACAGAAGAAGTATTAAAGAAGGAAGAGAAACCTCTTATCGAGGACTCAGCCGATAAACCGCTACCTCAGGACAAAAACGATGCAGAGCAAATATTAGACCCCGCACTTTTTAAGGCGAAAGAGAAACCTAAAAACGAAGCGGATACCTTAGAAATAGGAAAACCGCTGCCGTTTGACAAAAAAGAAAAGTATTCGTTTACGGAATGGCTACAATTAACGGCAAAGAAACCAATAGTCAGAAACCAATTGCCAGCCAAAGAACTCCCGGAAGAGAAAACTGAGGAAGAAGTCTTGAAAAAAGATGAAAAGCAAAGTAAGTTCGATAGAATAGATACGTTTATAGCCACTAATCCTAAAATAGTTCCCAAAGACAATATTCCACAGTCAGCCGCTGTTGCCAATTCTTCTAAATTAGACAAGAACGAACTAATGACAGAGACGCTTGCCAGGGTTTATTTAGAACAGAAAAAGTATAAAAATGCCATCCAAGCTTACAAAATTTTAAGTTTGAAATATCCGGAAAAAAGTGGTTTCTTTGCAGACCGAATTAAAGCGGTAGAAAAAATTAAACGCGAAAATAGCTAAGTATAATGAGTACATTTTCAATATTCCTGATTCTAATTATCATCGTTTGCTTTTTGCTTGTCTTGGTAATTATGGTGCAAAACCCTAAAGGTGGAGGCTTATCTTCCTCTTTTGGCGGTGGCGGCAACCAAGTTGTTGGTGGTGTTAAAAAGACAGGAGACTTTTTAGACAAAAGCACATGGACCCTTGCAGGGCTATTGGTTCTTTTGATATTAGCATCTAACATTGCACTCAAAGGTAATTTTGGTGACGCTGATTCTAAATTATTACAAGGAGACGATATTGAAACGGTTGTTCCAGAAACCTTACCCGAAGAAGTGACACCGGAAGTAACTCCCGATACTACTCCTACGGATAGTATATAAAACAGTGTACAATAGAATTGTATAGATGCCAGCTTGTCACTAAGCTGGCATTTTTTCATTAAATATGTCAGGTTTTGTGCAATGGCATAATTTCTGACTATTAATCGTCAAACTAAAAAATCAATTATAAATTCATACTATTATGGCTAAAGTTAATATTAAACCACTGGCAGACAGAGTTCTTATAGAACCTATGGCAGCTGAAACCAAAACGGCTTCAGGAATCTACATTCCGGACACCGCAAAAGAAAAACCACAAAAAGGTAAAGTAGTTGCTGTTGGACCTGGAACAAAAGATGAAAAAGTCACGGTCAAGGTAGGAGATACCGTTCTTTACGGAAAATACGCTGGAACGGAGTTGAAATTAGAAGGCACGGATTACTTGATGATGCGCGAAAGCGACATCTTGGCTATTATCTAAAAATAAATCTAGGCTTCTGGCTATTAGCCTATAGCCTCAACTACAAATTAATTCACTAATTAAAATACTAGCCCAAGGCAATCAGCCAAAAGGCTAAAAACTAAAACACAAAATGGCAAAAGACATAAAATTTGATATCGACGCAAGAGATGGCCTCAAGAGAGGAGTCGATGCATTGGCTAATGCAGTGAAGGTAACTTTAGGACCTAAAGGAAGAAACGTAATCATCAGCAAATCTTTTGGTGCACCACAAGTAACCAAAGATGGTGTAACGGTAGCGAAAGAAATTGAGCTTGCGGACGCTTTGGAGAATATGGGCGCACAAATGGTAAAAGAAGTTGCTTCTAAAACCAACGATTTGGCAGGTGACGGTACTACTACCGCAACTGTTTTAGCACAGGCTATCGTTAAGGAAGGACTTAAGAATGTGGCAGCAGGTGCTAACCCAATGGATTTAAAGAGAGGTATAGACAAAGCTGTTGAGGCTATCGTTACCGATTTATCAAAACAATCTAAAAAAGTAGGTGATTCTTCAGAAAAGATAAAGCAAGTTGCTTCTATCTCTGCGAACAATGACGATACCATTGGCGATTTAATAGCTCAGGCTTTTGGAAAAGTTGGTAAAGAGGGTGTCATCACTGTTGAAGAAGCTAAAGGAACGGATACTTATGTAGACGTTGTTGAAGGTATGCAATTTGACAGAGGCTACCTTTCTCCTTACTTCGTTACGGACTCTGAAAAAATGGTAGCGGAATTGGAAAGCCCGTATATCTTGTTATTCGACAAGAAAATATCTTCCATGAAAGATTTGCTTCCAGTTTTAGAGCCGGTAGCGCAATCTGGAAAACCGCTTTTGATTATCGCAGAAGATGTTGATGGTGAAGCCTTAGCTACTTTGGTAGTTAACAAACTAAGAGGTTCTCTAAAAATTGCCGCTGTAAAAGCTCCAGGCTTTGGTGATCGCAGAAAAGCAATGTTAGAGGATATCGCTATCCTAACAGGTGGTACCGTTATTTCTGAGGAAAGAGGGTTCTCTTTGGACAATACCACTATTGATATGTTGGGTACTTGTGAGAAGGTACAAATAGACAAAGACAATACAACCGTAGTAAATGGCGGTGGTGTTGCAAAGGATATCAAAACGAGAGTAAATCAAATTAAATCTCAGATTGAAACAACAACATCTGATTACGATAAGGAAAAACTACAAGAGCGTTTAGCCAAGTTGGCTGGTGGTGTTGCTGTTCTTTATGTGGGTGCTGCTTCCGAGGTAGAAATGAAAGAGAAAAAAGACCGTGTTGATGATGCGCTACATGCAACAAGAGCTGCTGTAGAAGAAGGTATCGTTGCCGGTGGTGGTGTCGCCTTGGTAAGAGCTAAAGCCGTTTTGACCAAAGTCGCTACAGAAAATGAAGATGAAGCCACAGGTTTACAGATCGTTGCGCGCGCTATTGAAGCACCGTTAAGAACCATTGTTTCTAACGCGGGTGGTGAAGGCTCTGTTGTAATCGCTAAAATTCTTGAAGGAAAAGGTGATTACGGATACGATGCCAAATCTGAAAAATACGTTGAAATGATGAAGGCTGGTATTATAGATCCTAAGAAAGTAACTAGAGTTGCATTAGAGAATGCTGCTTCGGTCTCTGGTATGATCTTAACTACCGAATGTGCTTTAACGGACATTAAAGAAGATGCTCCTGCAATGCCGCCTATGGGCGGTGGTGGCGGAATGCCAGGTATGATGTAGTGGTGATTCGCCACGGGCGAAATAGTAGCCCGTTTGCGAATAGCTATATAACTATTTTATTCAAAACCCCCTTTTGGAAATTCCAAAAGGGGGTTTTTTATGGTTATGATGATTATTATAGCTAAAACGTTGTTATTAATACTTTCCCAGTTGTTTTTGGTCTATAAATTTCTCTTAAACAAGAAAAATTATTTAGCTTTTACCTGCTTAAACCACTATACATGAAACACATACGATTACACATTGCCTTTTTAGTCCCAGTGCTCATTGCCATAGCACTACTATCCTTTGCCAAACCCGAAAAAAAAGACCCTATTGTAGTTATGGCATATTATGTTCCGGAAAAAAATTATAACCCAGAACAACTCCCGTTAAATCAGTTGACACATATTATATTTTCCTTCACCAACGTTATTGACGGGGAAATGAAATTTGGAAATTCAGAAGCAGGAGAAAAACTTGCACAACTTGTTGAAGAACGTAAAAAATATCCACATTTAAAGGTTATGATTGCCTGTGGTGGCTGGGGAGCGGATGGCTTTTCGGACATGGCTTCAACTAAAGAGAACCGCGCTAAATTCATAAATAGTGCTGTAGCCTTTAATAGAAAATATGAATTGGATGGCTTGGATATTGATTGGGAATATCCTGCTATACCGGCCGCGGGTACTGGGGCAAGACCAGAAGATAAGCAGAACTTTACTTTACTCATGAAGGAGCTGCGGGAAGCGCTAGACGTTTTGGAAAGAGAGCAGACCCTTACGTTCGCATCCGCAGGATGGAAAAGATACTATGACAATATAGAACTCTCCGAAGTGATGCGGTATGCAGACTTTATGAACGTAATGACATACGACCAGATAGGTGGCAATTCCCCATATACAGGACATCATACCGCCCTTGGCCTTATTCGGGACGATGATGTCAAAGAAACCCCGTTCTGGAATTATGTAAAAGAACGGAGAGCCGAGTCAAATAAAGGAGCCGCTAATTATGGCCCTAGATCAGTTGAGAGAATTATTAACTTTTGCATAGAAAAGGGTGTTAAACCCGAACAACTGGTGATTGGGGCTGCCTTTTACGGAAGAGCTTGGAAAGGAGTTCCGTCTACAAATAATGGCCTTTATCAACCCAATACAGGAACCCATATCGGTTGGAGCGCTTATGCTCAAATAAGAAGTGAATTTGAAACAGATGTGAACTATAAGAGATATTGGGACCCCGTAGCCAAAGCGCCATACCTGTATAGTGCTCAAGACGAAATTTTTATAACATACGACGATACGGTTTCCGTACGACTCAAAACGGCATACGCACTAAAAAAGAATTTGGGCGGCATCATGTTTTGGGAACTTGGTAATGATACCAAGGATGAAGACAGCTTATTAAAGTCCATATACCAGGCTTCATCACAAGAACGATAGCTTAAATTTTTAGTTTTATGAAGCGCATAGCACGTATTGTAATAGCAATAGCAACCTTATTGCTGACTTCTTGCTCTACCGAGGAACTGGTGTTGACGGAAAACGGTACAACTGTCTATGAAATAGTTCATTTGAATTCCGCCTCTGAAACTGCTTACAAAGCGGCTAGTAGTTTACAGGAATATATCTCAAAAATAAGTGGCGTTGCCATTCCTCTGGTTAGCGAAGATTCGCAAACCTTGAACACCCCAAAAATCTATGTCGGAAATATTAATGATGACAACCTAAAAGCACAGGAAATCCGTATCGTAACCAAAGAAAAGAATCTTTACATTAATGGTGGTTCTGACGAAGCTATCACTAACGCGGTATTCGTATTCTTGGAAAACTATATGGGTTGCAAATGGTACGCTCCCGATGCAGCTTACATACCAGTTTCCAAAACTGTTTTACTAGATGCTATCAATTATAGCTACACACCGGATATCGTTACCCGTACCGTACACTCTAGACTTTTTTATGAGAACAACGAATTTGCAAAACAGCATAAAGTGACCACGGAGGCCTTCCCCTATTATGTTCCCGAAGCAAAAGTCCACACCTTTCATCGATTTATACCAGAGGAAGTATTCTATAAACCTCATCCAGAGTATTATGCGCTGCGCGGGGATAAAAGACTCCCTACTCAATTGTGTTTGACCAATCCCGCCGTCTTGGAAATCATAACCGATTCTGTTTCGGCATTATTCAACAGAAATCCAAAAGCATCCGTGATTTCAGTAAGTCAAGACGATAACCAGCAATACTGCCAGTGTAAAAATTGTAGCGCCATTGATAGCGTAGAAGGTAGTCCATCCGGCACCATGATTCGTTTTGCCAACCAAATAGCCAAGGCTTTTCCTGAAAAAACAATTTCTACCCTCGCCTATCAGCACACAAGAAAACCGCCCAAAACGGCTCCTTTGGAAAATGTATTGATAACGCTTTGTAGCATTGAATGTGACCGAAGCGAAAGTATAGCCAAAAACTGCACGGATTTTGCTGCCGATTTAAAGGGATGGAGCACCCTTACGGATAATATAAGAATTTGGGACTATACGACTCAGTTCACCAACTTTCTGGCACCGTTCCCCAATATGCACACCTTGCAGCCCAACATTCAATTGTTTCGCGATAATAACGCCAAATGGGTTTTTGAACAGCACAGCAACAATCCAAGCGAGCTTTTTGAGTTACGCTCCTATATTACAGCAAAACTTCTTTGGAACCTTGACCTAGATTTTGATGCCCTTTTAACAGAGTTTACACATGGATATTACGGAGATGCAGGTCCCTTTATCAAAGAATATGTACAACTCATACACTCAAAAATCAAGGAAGAGGATAATTTTTTCTTGTTTTTATACGGAGACCCTTCTGAAGCTTTTTCTTCATACTTAAATCCGGACCTACTTCAAAAATATATGGCGCTATTTGATGCGGGCGAAAACGCCGTAACCGATAAACCAGAACTATTGAATAGAGTGAAAAAGGCGCGAATGAGCATTGATTTTGCGATTTTAGAAGCTAGTAGAAAAAATTTAACCCCAGAACTTAGTCTAACCAAGTTTAAAGAGGATGGAACGCTATTCACGAATCCCAAAGTTGCGGTTCTATTGGATAATTTCACGAATACCGCTAAGAAAAACAATATTACCTTAATGAATGAAATGGGATTTACGGTAAGTGAATATGGCATAAATTACCTATCCGCCCTAGAAATCGCTAAACGAAAAAACAAGGCCAAAGGAAAAAAAGTGGTCTCCATTACGCCTCCCAAAAAGTATGCAGATGAAAATCCGCAGGTATTGACGGATGCAGCTCTTGGAGGCAGTAGCTTTTATGCCAACTGGCTCGGCTATGAAGGAAATGACCTAGAAATTGTGGTAGACTTAGAGAAAGCCCAGACTATAAATACCCTATCTATGGCTTTCTTGCAGGTAACCAATCATGTGGTGTTTTTTCCTGGTAGTGTTCAATATTATGGCTCATTGGACAATGAAAAATTCAAGCTTCTAGGCACCATTAAAAACCCAGAACCCTTAACCAAAAGTAGCAAGGTGAACGATATTCATTATTTTGACCTTGAAATAGAACCAAAAAACTTCAGATACATCAAGGTGAAAGCGAAAAATACAGCGACACCCTATTGGCATCACGCGGCCGGTTTACCTTCTTGGGTTTTTGCGGATGAAATAATTATCGATTAATACATATTTGAATCTGTCTGATTTCTTAAATAAAAACCGCACTGATTACTCAGTGCGGTTTTTAAATAATTTTATATCTACCTAATTATGCTTACCACTATCATCCGAACTATCCTCACGATATTTACAACAGGGATGCACACCATCGTAGGCCTCTTGCGTGGCTTTTAATTCTTTGGTGTCATGGCCAACAGCAACTAAAGCCGCCTTCACTTGCATTGGGTCTGTTTTGCGCTCATCTATGATTAATGACAACTCATGAGAAGGAATATCCCACATGGCATATTTTACCCCTTTAACCCCTAAGGCCGCCTTTTCTATACGCGTTTTGCACATATCACATTTACCATCTACCTCCATAGTGAGTTTTTTGTTCTTTTCTTGAGCAAAAGTAACCCCTGTTACTAATACCATTAATACGGCTAAAACTATTTTTTTCATGCTATATCTATTTTTACTTTTAATTTAATCTCTAATATTTACACCTCCCTCAATCCCTCCTCATTAGGAGGGAGGCCTTTACTTTTTAAGTTGAACCTAACTACCTCTCGAAAGCACTTTGACTAACCCAAGTCTGATCTTTAGCCCGATAAAATCCTTCTGCAAAACTCAACTTAATAAGTCACAAATCAACCCCTATGTCTTCCTCACCCTGAACCGAGCGTTGGAGCCAAAATATTTTACATTTTTACTTCTTCACTTTTTACAAATTAACAAGCTCAACCCAAAAGACAACCTTCTGGGGCTTTTAGGGGACCTTAAACCGAAATCCGACATAAAACATTCTTCCCATAATGGGTGCGAACACTATACTTGTATCAAAATTCTCGCCAAAAGGGTTATCCGCACCCAAAACAGGGTTACTTTGTCTAAAATTAGTCAAATTTTCGCCACCTAGATAGACTTCAAATCTGTCGGAAAAGACTTTAGTGGCTTGAGCATTCATTAAACTATATCCTTCCGCCGTATCGCCTAGTCGAAATTGTGGTGGGTTTTCATCGGTATTTGGCAAACGTTGCTCTCCTAAGGTATGTACCGTATAATCAAACTTCCACTGCGCACCATTATCCTTTATGTTGGTTTGGTAACCCATATTGACAAAAAATCGGTGCTGTGCCTGTAACGGTTTTTGAAGGGTTCCACTTCTATAGTCCGTTTGCACATCGTAATATTTATAGGCCAAACGTACCTCTAGATTCTTTAGGACTTCTTGGTTTACCTCTACCTGAAAGCTATCCGCATAACTTTTCCCCTCTAAATTATAAAAAGAAACTGCTCTAGGATTCTCCCAATCTACTACCACCTGATTTATAAAATCGGTCTTATAATAGTCTAACGTAATATTTCCTTTTCGGTTCAAAAACAAAAAACCCTGTAAAAAGCTTACACCATAGTTCCATGCGTCCTCGGGGTCAAGGCCATAAACACTTCCTTCTGTATCCAATAGCTGAATTTGTCTTGAAGAGCCGAACAACTGTTGGTTCTCCGCAAAAATATTGGCCGCTCTCCTACCTCTACCAAAAGAAGCCCTTAAGCTTCCTAGTTCCCACGGTGTATAGCGCATGTGCAGCCGTGGAGTGACGAAAGTGCCTAAGCGATTATGGGTATCTACCCGAAGACCTGCGGTGAGACTAAGCTTTTCCAGATTTTCATAACTGTATTCAAAAAAGACCCCTCCGGAGGTGTCATCCCTTCCAAAATCTTGCGTATTTACCAATTCATCATAGGTATCATGGGCGAATGTAAGCCCGGTTTTAAATTTACTTCGTGTGTCGCCTATAATCGAATTGAAAATAAGGTTGGAGTAGATACTATTGTGGTTAATGTCATACCGATTAAATCCGTAGTAAGATTCCTGTTGATGATTGCTATACGAGGCTTGAAAACCAAAACTTTGAAAAGGTAGCTCAGGGAAAACATACCCAAGTTTAACGGAGGAATCAAACCTACGGGTATCTATTTCGCTCCCCCATGCATTGGTGGTAAACCTATCGGTATCAGGGTCAAAAACTACCTCGCCCACTTGTTTTTCATCGTTCAAAAAGCGAAAATTAACAAAGCTCACCCAGCCTGTTTCCGGATTTTGATATTGCCAGCGGTTCATAATATTTATCTGTTCCACTAAAGGAGCATCTAAAAAACCATCGTCATTCCTGTCTTCTTTCTGAGTTCTTAAGTTTCCATGGACGTACAATCCTGTACTCCACTTATCCGAAAGCTTGTGATTACTATGGGTATTTAATTCCAAACGTCCATTTCTATTGGCATATCCATTCACAAAGAAGGCCCTATCCGTTAAAGGCTTCACTAGTTCGGTATTTATTTGCCCCGAAATACTCTCATAACCGTTTACCACACTCCCGGCTCCTTTGGTAATCTGTATACTCTCTACCCATGTGCCCGGAGTAAATGTGAGTCCATACGCTTGGGATGCTCCACGTACCATAGGAATATTCTCCTGTGTAATTAACAAGTATGGACTTGTAAGTCCCAACATTTGAATTTGTTTGGTACCTGTTAAGGCATCTGAGAAGTTCACGTCAATAGCGGGATTGGTCTCAAAACTCTCGGATAGGTTACAGCATGCCGCTTTTAAAAGCTCGGCACTATTTACGGTTATCACATTCTGAGCACTGAAATATGCCTTCTCTACCGCATCTCGTTCTTGTTGCACAATTACCTCATCCAGTTGATTGGAAGGACTTAAAAAGTGATTTATCCTTTGCGCATTTGTAATGATAAGCGTATCGCTTTTATAACCCACATAACTGATTATTAATTTGTTATAGGCCTTGGAATAGGGAATACTAAAAATTCCCTCATCATTGGTTATGGTTCCGGTCTGAGAGTTCATCCAATATACATTTGCTCCGGACAAAACCTTATTTTGGTCTCCGCTCCGTTCCATAACCACACCTTCTAAGGTAGCTTGTGACACGGCGATAAGCGGTATGCATATCAAAAAAACAAAAATATACTGCTTCATAATTCCCTTTTAAACTAGTTGTAACAGCATAGCAAAAGCCATTACCAACATAATGGCATTTTCAATAAAGGTTGCTTCGGTCATCGGCAATTTTAAGGCCGTTCCCAAACAGGCACAACGAATGCTTTTTTTATCCAGCAGACTTTTGGTGACCCCAACGGTGGTAATTCCTAAAATAAGTATCGTTACCACTAAAGCTATGGGTATTTGTAAACGCATTAAGAACAACAATCCTAAAGCCAACTCAATAAACGGATACACCCAACCGTAGGCTGGAAGTATTTTTGCGAGGGGATCATACATGCGAAAGCTATCCGGAAAGCCTTTTAAATCGAGTAACTTAAAAAAACTGAACACGATATAGAACAGCCCCATAAAATCCAACATGGCCTCAGAAGTACTCCATGCTTTAAAATTCAATAAAAAGGCAGCGGCAAACAAATAGGCAAAAATGAGCAATAGGGGTTTTAACTGCTGTAATTTCGATTTCTCTTCTTCTTGCGCCAATGGGTCCGTGGTGAGTTTTCCCTTTTTAGAAATGGTATATTTTTCTGGCAAGGCCGATTTAAGTGTATCGAGGTCAATATGTACTCTCATTTCAACAACGGCCTCCGAGGTTTCCAGATTTACCGCCACATTTTCAACACCGTTAATTTCCGACAGGTATTTACTGACCGATGCCACGCAGCCATTGCAGGTCATTCCTGTTACTGTATAGGTATGTTTCATATTTCTATTCTTTGTTTTCTTGAGCCCCCTTTGGTTGGGTCACTTCTGCAAAATCAAACACATTGATTTCACCATTTCTATAGTTGATTACATAAAGTTGCGCATTAAAAATCATTAAATCGGTGGCCTTTTCAATATGCTCTGAGATTTCCTGTTGCAAGTTCCCATCATGGTCAAAAATGAGTATGCGGTCATTTTCAAAATCGGTCACGAACACCTCGGTGTCAGACACGAAAATACCCGTTGCGGCGTTCATCTTTTGATCTTGGCCCATAATCTTTACAAAGTTCCCCTTTTTGTCAAAAGCTTGAACCCTATTGTTATAAGCATCGGCCACCCAAATTAAGGAATCGGTGATTTGCACATCGGTTGGGTAATAGAATTCACCCTTAGCTTTACCTTCTTTTCCAAAGGATATCCAGTTGTTCCCGTCGGAATATAAAATTCTATTACTGTAGAAATCGGCTATCGCTTTCTCTCTTCCTAATACAGAAACACCCGCTGGTGCATCCAAACTATCCGTTAGACTAAGCACTCCACGCTCTCCGGACCTCAACATAACAATGTTATCCGCTCCGTATTGCGGAATGTAAATGGTTTCCTCAGCAGCATCAATATGCATAGGTCTTTCCAAAGAATCTATAGTTTGTTCAATATTGCCTTCTCCATCTATTTGAACCAAACGATTATGGTCTCCATCGGAAAGCCATAGCTTACCGTTTAGCTCGGTAATGCCAATTGGGTTTACTTCATTTAGCTGGATAGACTTCGCAAGGACCCATTCTTTTGGGAGCGACTCTTTTTGTTTACAAGAGATTACCAAAAGTGCTCCGAATAGTACTATGTATATATATTTCATTACTTAATTTTTAGTAGTTACGGCGCGATCCAAAAGGAAATTGGACAGTACTGACCGCGCCGATAACTTTATCTTCTTATTTGCCTATCCTATCATAATGACAGCAAGCAGGTAACTGGTCATATGTTCCTTTTTCCGCCTTATAATTTTTAGTATCGTGGCCCGCTTTTGCAATCGCCTTTTCTATTTCTGACAGTGTTGTTGCACCCGCGTCAAAGGACACCTGCATCATTTTGGTATCCTTGTCCCAAGAAATATCAGAAACTCCGGCTACACCTTTGGCCGCCTCGCTAATCCGTGCCTCGCACATACCGCAATTACCCACGACCATGAGTTTTTTGGTCACAGTCCCTTCCGTTTTAGCGGAGAGCGACTGTTTTTCCGACGCTTCAATCGTACCATCTGCTCGCTCTATTTTGGTAGTTATTGGGGTATACCCCGCTTTTTCTACCTGTTGTTGAACAGCAACCAAGGTCAGTTCTTTTTCCGCTGGATAAGCAAAACTGAAATCTCCAGTCTCAATATCAATCTTTACCTGTTTAATACCCTTGAACTCCTTGAACTTTTTCTCTAGTCCGTAAGCGCAAAAAGGACAACCAAGGCCGTCTACCTGCACCATAAATTTATCCATCGCTTTTTGAGCATTTGCTCCAAACACGGTCATCATCCCGACGACCAATGCTACTATTATTGTTTTTTTCATTTTTGTGTTTTTTAATAATTTAAATTCATCAACTTTATATGGTAATTAGGCCCTTTGGCGGTGCCAATTAAAATGTAAATCGACCTCCAAAAAATATGCTGTATCGCAGGTTTCTACCCACTTCAAAATCACTCACCAAAGGCACTTGAATCGCCAGCTCAAACGTAGTCGCCTTTCTTGCATATTGTATGCCTTGCGCATATAACAACTGATACCAATCTCTTTCTACTAGCCAAGAATTGGTATATTCAAAAAAGAGGTTCACTTGCTTGTTGGGATACTGTGGTTTTAAAAGTGGTAGTCCAAATCCTAATTTATAGCGGAACTCGTCCAAAGTACCATCGGGCACTGCATTGTAGCCGAACTCATTGGATATACCGTATTTTAGGGTTTCATATCCCGCAACGATACCGTAATACCCAGCATACTTGCCCGTACTTAATTCCATTAAATCTAGCTCTTCTCCCGTGGGCAAAGTCTGTACCGTCTTGGCTGATATTCTAAGAGTCTTGCCCGTGGCATCTTTTCGAAAAAATTGATATTTTCCTATTATTTTGATATCGGCCAGAGCACTGCCACTTGCCTGGTTATCGATATCATAATTCAAATAAGGAATATCTACACCTATTGAGGAGTTCGATGTTGGCAGGTAACGCATCATTAGCGGTACATAAACAAATGAACCTCGCTCCGTGTTTCGTAATTCCGTTAATGTTCTAGCGGTAAAACTGCCCGCCCCGAGCATAATTGGTTTATCAGCGGTTATTGGCGGACCCTGAGCTGCTGAGAATACTGCGGACAGTATGGATAAGGCTACTAACCTAAGTTTATATTTCATGAATGTTTAATTTGATGTTAACCCAGATCATTGGGTGCTTTTGTTTATTTCCATCCTAGGCTGACCTAGCAGGGTAAATCCAAAATATCCTCTAGCGAGGAATCACATCAAATTAAAAAAGTTTCGTCAAGTAACTGTATGTCCCTGACCAGAAGTGGTGGTGGGTAATACTCGTTTATATTCGTTTGCTGTTCACTACTAGAGAACAACGCAACGTAGGCCTTCGCAAAAACTGCGATAAAGACCTGCTGGTCTAAAGTAATATCGTTAAAAGAAATGTTGAGATCATCTTGACCTTGAATCGTCAGGATTTCCTCACCACAACAGTGGTTTTCATCAGAGTCTTCCTCCATCATCAGCATCGCTGCTTCCATACCACAATCCTGAGCCTTTGAGAATAAAGCAACATCCATTACACGACCCATACACGTGTGCTTTTCAATAGTCCATGAGACTGTTGAAAACAATACTAACACCGCCATGACCACGGACCATATGTGATGAGCTACACTTTTCACTCTACAAAGATACTATTTTAGAATTTTGGTTAATAGTACTTAACGAATTTTTAAGGCTGTTCTTATTGTTAGTTTCCTTTTAAAAATCGACTTTTGATTTAGATTATTGAAAATAAGAGACCATGTTAGATTCCCTGAGACCTAAAATAAAGAGCATCATCCACTCCAACCAAGAAACAGATACCAAGCTCCAAGAGATCTGTAATCTCCTTCAAGAAAGTGTTCCACATTATGACTGGGTAGGGTTTTATTTTAGGAATGGTGACAAAGAAGAATTAAAGTTAGGTCCCTATACGGGAGAACCAACGGACCACACGATTATACCGTTCGGGAAAGGAATATGCGGACAAGTGGCGGTCAGTAACGAAAATTTTGTTGTGCCTAATGTGCAAGCGCAAGACAACTATATTGCTTGCAGCCTTACCGTAAAATCAGAAATCGTTGTTCCGCTCTTCGTAAACGGTGAAAATATTGGTCAGATAGATATTGATTCCAATACACCCGACCCGTTTACAAAGGAAGATGAACGGTTCTTAGAATTCGTAAATGAAGAATTGACGAAGATTATGGAGCACTAGTATGGTAATTTAAACGCATACGGCTACGGAAATAGGACACAACCTCTTAACCGTTCAAAACTTTAGCCTATTTGTTGATAACCTCGCTGTTGTACTTCTCTTAAAAAAATTACTTTTGTGTGCTTAAATTACTAATCACAAGCACTACCCATGAGCACTGTTAAAAAAGCGACTTCTGCCTTAATTTCCGTTTTTCATAAAGACGGATTGGAACCCATAGTAAAAAAATTCAAGGAACTTGGCATTACCATCTATTCTACCGGTGGCACGGAGAAATTCATTAAGGACCTGGGCATAGACGTTGTTCCTGTAGAAGATGTCACCAGTTATCCCTCCATTCTAGGCGGTCGCGTTAAAACCTTACACCCAAAGGTATTTGGCGGTATCCTCAATCGACAGGACAATGATGGTGATGTTGCGCAATTAGCAGAATTCGATATTCCACAATTGGATATCGTAATCGTAGATTTATATCCCTTTGAGAAAACCGTTGCAAGTGGTGCCTCTGAACAGGACATCATAGAAAAAATAGATATTGGAGGTATCTCTCTAATACGTGCTGCCGCAAAAAACTTTAAAGACGTCATGTGCGTGTCTTCTATGGAAGATTATTCAGAATTCCTCGAAGTCATTTCTAAGGATAACGGAAATACCACGTTGGACGATAGAAAGCGTTTTGCCGCAAAATCCTTCAACGTTTCCTCGCACTATGATACGGCTATATTCAATTATTTTAACCAGCACCATGATATCGCCGCACTTAAGGTCAGTGAGACCAACGGAAAGGTATTGCGTTATGGAGAAAATCCGCATCAGAAAGGATTTTTCTTTGGAGATTTTGATGCCATGTTCTCCAAACTTCACGGCAAAGAACTCTCTTATAATAACTTGTTGGATGTTGATGCCGCTGTAAACCTTATGGGAGAATTTAAAAATGAAGCCCCAACCTTTGCCATTTTAAAACATAATAACGCATGTGGATTAGCGCAACGCAGTACACTTCACCAGGCTTACGTGGATGCTCTGGCCGGCGACCCGGTTTCTGCCTTTGGTGGAGTATTGATAAGCAATAAAGAAATTGATAAAGCCACGGCGGAGGAAATCCATAAATTATTTTGCGAAGTTGTTATTGCACCAAGCTATACAGCGGACGCCCTGGAAATACTTAAAGGCAAGAAGAACAGGATTATACTAGTTCAGAACGAAACCACTATGCCGGAAATGCTGGTAAGAACTTGTTTAAACGGCATGTTGCTTCAGGAGAAAGACCATAAGACAGATGCTATTGCAGATTTAAGCTATGCAACGGACACCAAGCCAAGCGAGCAAGAACTTGATGATTTACTGTTCGCTTCAAAATTATGTAAGCATACAAAGTCTAACACCATTGTGCTGACAAAGAACAAGCAACTGTGTGCTAGTGGTACGGGACAAACTTCGCGAGTAGATGCCCTGAACCAAGCCATACACAAAGCGCAATCCTTTAAATTTGACCTAAACGGTGCCGTAATGGCCAGTGATGCATTCTTCCCATTCCCTGATTGTGTTGAGATTGCAGGCCAAGCAGGAATTACAAGTGTTATACAACCGGGGGGCTCTATCAAGGACCAGTTGAGTGTGGATTATTGTAATGCGAACGGAATTTCAATGGTGATGACGGGCACCCGTCATTTTAAGCATTAATTTTACTACTTTTGTCGATGAAATGCACCCCTTAATCCATAACCAAACAAATTTATATGGGATTTTTTGATTTCTTGACTGAAGAGATAGCCATAGATTTAGGAACGGCGAACACGCTTATCATCCATAATGACAAGGTCGTAGTAGATAGCCCTTCTATCGTTGCTCGTGATAGAATTACAGGTAAAATTATCGCAGTTGGTAAGGAAGCCAACATGATGCAAGGAAAAACCCATGAAAATATAAAGACCATTCGTCCTTTAAAGGATGGGGTAATTGCCGATTTTGATGCATCTGAAAAGATGATCAACATGTTCATTAAAAATATCCCGGCATTAAAGAAAAAATGGTTCCCGCCTGCCTTGCGCATGGTCATCTGTATCCCATCTGGTATAACGGAAGTAGAAATGCGTGCGGTAAAAGAATCAGCGGAGCGCGTAAACGGCAAAGAAGTATATCTTATTCACGAGCCCATGGCAGCGGCCATTGGTATTGGTCTTGACATTATGCAGCCCAAAGGAAATATGATCGTAGATATAGGTGGTGGTACCACGGAAATTGCAGTAATTGCCTTAGGTGGTATTGTTTGTGATAAGTCGGTCAAGATTGCAGGTGACGTTTTCACCAATGATATTATCTACTACATGCGTACGCAGCATAACCTGTATGTGGGTGAAAGTACTGCGGAGGCAATTAAAATTGAAATTGGTTCGGCGACGGAAGACCTACAATCTCCCCCGGACGAAAAATCGGTTCAAGGACGAGATTTACTAACGGGTAAACCCAAACAAGTACAGATTTCTTATCGGGAAATCGCAAAAGCACTGGACAAATCTATTTTGCGCGTGGAAGACGCGGTAATGGAAACCCTATCGCAAACTCCACCAGAATTGGCAGCGGATATCTACAATACAGGAATTTATTTGGCCGGGGGTGGTTCTATGCTGCGTGGCCTGGACAGAAGGTTATCTCAAAAAACGGACCTGCCCGTATACATTGCAGAAGATCCTTTAAGAGCCGTAGTTCGTGGTACAGGAATAGCATTGAAAAACCTAGAACGATACAAGAGTATCTTGATCAAGTAATTTTTGAGTACTTCAATTTGAAAACGTAAAAGTGAATGCAGCAGATTATAAATTTTCTGATTCGGTATAAAACGTTCTTACTTTATGCCTTTCTGCTCTTTATTTCCTTGGTTTTCACTTTTCAATCGCATTCCTATCACCAGTCTAAATTTCTAAATTCCGCTAACTATTTTTCGGGCAGTATTTATGAGGCTTCCAATAATATCACCGCTTATTTTAACCTTCGCGAAGAGAACCGTAATCTCGTAAGGGAAAATGAATTACTAAGATTTCAACTTTATAACAAGCAAGAGGGCATCACCCCAATAACGGATTCCTTACTGAATAGCTATACCGTAGTACAGGGTACCATAGTAAAGAACAGCTTTTCCGACCAAAGAAACTATATCACCATAAACAAAGGTCGCTTAGATAGTGTAAAACAAGATATGGGCGTAATTACGGACAAGGGTATTCTGGGGATTATAGAGAATACATCTAAGAACTATGCCACGGTGCAGAGTATATTGAACGAAAAATCGAATATCAATGCTAAGATTAAAAATTCCAACCATTTTGGTTCGTTGGTCTGGAATACCAAAGACTATAACACCGTTCAGTTGATAGATATTCCCAGACTGGTTCAGTTAACGATTGGGGATACTATAGTAACCGGTGCAATGAGTAGTATCTTTCCTGAAAACATTCCCATTGGCACGATAAAGAAATTTGATTTGGACACGTCAAAGAGTTTTTATTTTATTGATGTGGCCTTATTTAACGACATGACCAATTTGAAACATGTATATGTTATTCAAAATTTGAATAGGAAAGAAGTTTTAGAACTGGAAACAGAAACACGAACAACCAATGATCAGTAGTTCCTTTTTTATAAATATCCTAAGGTTCATCTTGCTGATTTTGGTACAGGTGCTCGTATTCAACAGATTAAATTTCTTTGGCTTCATCAACCCCATGATTTATATTCTGTTCATCTATTGGTATCCGATAAAGGAAAACAGAACCACTTTTTTAATCATAAGTTTTATCCTTGGTTTTCTGATAGATATCTTTTCCGATACCTTGGCCATTAATGCAGCTGCCACAATTACCATAGCCTATTTAAGACCTACAATTATGCGGTTCGTATTCGGTGTAAACTATGAATTTCAAAGTTTTAAATTAAACAACAGTACCAAGGCACAACAATTTACTTTTTTGGCGTTATTAATTGTAATACATCATGTTGTATTCTTTACTTTAGAAATTTTTAGTTTTGCCAATAGTCTCTTAATCATACAAAAAACGTTTGCTATAGGCCTTGCTTCTTTGATATTGGGTCTATTGTTCAGCACCTTGTTTAGCACTAAGAAAGAATGAGGAAAATACTTTTATCATCAATTATCGTCATCATAGGAATTACCTTCCTTAGCAGACTTTCCTACCTTCAAATTTTCAGTTTTTCACCAGATCAAGTTTTAGAAGACCCTGCCATCAAGGCAATATACGATTACCCTGAACGTGGTTATATTTACGACAGAAATGGGGAGCTTTTGGTCGGTAACGACCCAGCTTATGATGTCATGGTCATACCCAGAGAGGTCAAAGCTCTTGATACACTAGAATTTTGCGGATTAATAGGGGTTGATAAGGAAAAATTCAAGGAAAAGCTTAGAAAAGCTAGAGTATATTCCCCGAGACTGCCATCGGTCTTGGTTCCACAATTATCAAAAGAAGATTACGCAAGACTTCAAGAAAAGATGCGTAAGTACAAAGGATTCTACATCCAAAAAAGGTCCTTACGTTATTATGATACGCCTAGCGCTGCCAATGTACTGGGTTATATTAGCGAAGTCAATGAAGGGGATTTGGCAAAAAACAAATACTACGTTCAAGGAGAACTAAAGGGGAGAACCGGTGTTGAACGCTACTATGAAGATCTCTTGCGCGGACGAAAGGGAGTTCAGTATATTCAAAAAGACAGATTCAATAGAGATATTGGCCCCTATAAAAATGGAGCATTGGACACACTTCCAGAGCAGGGCAAACAAATTAGTATTACACTTGACAAAAAGCTTCAAGAGTACGGAGAGCGTCTAATGAACGGTAAAAGAGGTGGCATTGTAGCCATTGAACCCGCCACCGGCGAGATACTTTCCATGATATCCGGCCCTACCTATGACCCTGCACTTTTGGTCGGACGGGAACGCTCTAAAAACTATACCAAACTTTATAACGACACTATAGCGAACCCTACTTGGGACCGATCAATTCATGCCCAACAACCCCCCGGGTCGCCATTCAAGACGCTAAACGCACTTATTGCGTTACAAGAAGGTGTTATGGACGAGTCCTCTACCATTCGCTGTTACAATGGGTTTTATGTCGGAAAAAAGAAAAGAGGTTGTCATTGCGGCGGAGGTCTTCGCAATATGAACAGTGGAATCTATCAATCTTGCAATGCTTATTTCGCAGGTACCTTTAGGAAGATTTTTGAAAAGTTCGATACCACCGATGAAGGAATGGACGTATGGGAAAAGCATATGAAGAGTTTCGGTTTGGGCAATTACCTTGGCTATGACCTTCCTTTTGGACAGAAAGGAAGAATCCCTAGTAAAGAGTATTATGATAAATGGTACGGAGATAATCGATGGAGCTCTTCTTTCATCATATCAAATTCCATAGGGCAAGGAGAAATCTTGGCTACTCCGGTACAACTGGCCAATATGACTGCGGCCATCGCAAATAAAGGCCATTATTTTACGCCGCATATCCTTAAAAAAATACAAGGAAAAGATATTAGCGACCCCAAATACACAGAACCTAAAAGGACAACTATAGATCGAAAACATTTTGACCCGATCATTCAGGGAATGGCCGATGTTTACAAAAAAGGAACGGCCAGATGGGTACAAGTACCAGGTATTAATATTGCGGGGAAAACGGGTACGGCAGAGAATTTTACAAAAATAGACGGCGTACGAACCCAACTTACGGACCATTCGGTGTTCGTGGCTTTTGCTCCAGTCGAAAATCCTAAGATAGCGATTGCAGTGTATATAGAAAATGGGTATTACGGCTCGCGTTATGCAGGACACATCGCCTCCTTAATGATTGAAAAATATATCAAGGGAACCATTACAAGAACCGACTTGGAAAAGAAAATGCTAGACAAAACTTTAGAACATGAATATGCGAAGCCCTACAGCGGTGAAGAGTTCAAGATAAACGAGTATGTCTGGTAGAAGTATCCTTAAACGAATAGATTGGCTTACGGTATTTATCTACTTTTCATTGGTGCTTATAGGCTGGTCCAACATTTACTCTAGCACCTTTACCGAAACACAGGACACACTTTTTGATTTTAGCACCTTACATGGAAAACAGCTTTTTTTTATTGGCGTAAGCTTAGTGGCCATTTTGGTAATCATGGCCTTGGAAGTGAATTTCTACGAACGTTTTTCCAGTGTTTTCTATCTATTTTCCATAGTCTCACTTTTAGGACTCTTCGTCTTTGGAAAGACCATCGCCGGAGCTACCTCTTGGTACAGTTTGGGATTTATGAATTTTCAACCCTCAGAGCTAGCGAAGATTACGACCGCCCTTGCTCTCGCTAAGTATTTAAGCGATATCCAAACGGATATTAAACGAAGAAAGGACCAACTCTATGCCCTATTAATTATACTTATCCCGGCGTTGCTCATCATTCCGCAACCGGACCCGGGAAGCGCGCTCGTATTCTTTGCCCTGGTCTTTGTTATATTTAGAGAAGGACTACCGTTATTTTATCTCGGAATCGGTTTTTTCGCCATTCTTATTTTTGTAACCACGCTCATGTTCGGAACCATTTGGGTTACCATTGGGCTAGCCTTGCTCCTAGTACTTCTGTTCGCATTAAAACGAAAGAGCTTTAAAGTTCCTATTTTTCCTTTGGTCATCGTGACCACAATCACAATACTGTTTTCGCTCTCCGTCAATTTTGTTTTCAACAATGTATTCGAACAACGTCACCGCGATCGTTTTAGCCTCTGGCTGCGACTAGAAAAAGACCCGGCCAAACTAGAACAGATTCGTAAAACAATTGGCTATAACACCTACCAGTCAGAAAAAGCCATCGAGTCTGGAGGCTTCTTTGGTAAGGGATTTCTAGAAGGAACAAGAACTAAAGGAGACTTTGTACCCGAGCAACATACCGATTATATTTTTAGTACCGTTGGGGAAGAATGGGGCTTCATTGGCACGGCTACTGTAATCATACTTTTCTCCATTTTATTTTTAAGATTGATTTCCTTGGCGGAGCGACAAAAAAACGATTTCTCTAGAATGTACGGATATGGTGTCATTTCAGTACTTCTTATCCACTATTTTATAAATATTGGAATGGTCATAGGTGTGCTGCCTACCATTGGAATTCCTTTGCCCTTTTTCAGTTACGGTGGGTCTGGTTTATTATTCTTTACCATTCTATTGTTCATATTTCTTAAGCTAGACACCAATAGATTAAAGGAAAGCTTTTAAAACTTCCAGTTTTTCAAGCGTACTCTAGATTCCATCACGGCCTGCTGCTCAACCGGTAGTTCTTTAAAGAAATCAATTCCGGTTCTCATTTCTATAGCATCAATGGTAACCGCAAAATTAGATAGTGGTGTTGTTTGTTCTTCATTCGGTAAGATAAACCCGACAGCCTCTAATTGATCCGGGCTTCCCTTTGCTACAATCTTATAAAAATACCTCGGAACCGCTACGTCTTCATCACCAATCTCATCCAAGCCATCCTCCAACACACCTCCAGTTATTATATATAATTTCCCGTATCTTTTTGCCCAAGACCTCGTCATCATTTCTAATCTATTCCAAACACCTGCGTTGAAATCCCTGTCCTGCGGACTTATGTTGCTGGTATAGAAAGTCTCGTTATAGGCCTGTTCTGAAAACCTACGGTCACCGGCAGGGACCAAGTGCCCACGATCATAACCGGAGCCTTTGTAGTTCTTCCAATCGGCTGATTTCGATTTTACCCATGGATCTTCAATAAAATAAGGTCTTTTTCTATCGTCATACGTCAAATGTTCTTTGTTCAAGACATAAGCCACCCATTCTGCCTGTTCAAAAGGCTCGTTATAGGACAAGGAAAAATAAGAATGGTGCACTATTTCATCTGTTGTAGAGCTAGGCAACAGGTTTTCAGGAAAATTCGCTTCTTTGAGAGCTTCTTTGCTTGTAGAATAGGTGCCGGGTGTATAAAAGTTTTCAAAAAGCCAAAAACCTACTACGCAAACAAGGATTAAAATTGAGTAAATAGTTCTATTTTTAGTATCAAATCTCATCGTCCGAATATAGCTTAATTTTGTAAGAAGCAATGTACTAAAACGACTAAGAAACTATAGAACAACTTTAAAGAAAGGAAGGAAAATTATGACTTTAACATGGAAAGATGTTATTCATTTCTCAGTGAACGGAAACCCTGTTCCTGATAAGAGAGTTGAGAAAACCGAGAGTGAATGGAAACAGATCTTAACTCCTGAACAATTTAGGATTACCCGAAAAAAAGGTACGGAAGCACCGCATACCGGAGCACTTTGTAGCGTACATGATGCAGGCAAATACGAATGTATCTGCTGTAATACGCCACTTTTTGATTCTACCATAAAGTTCGAATCCGGGACGGGATGGCCCAGTTTTACGCAACCGATAAAAGCCAACTCCATAAAATATATAAAGGATGTTAGTTTTGGAATGATACGGGTAGAGGTACTTTGCAATACTTGTGATGCCCATCTTGGCCACGTTTTTCCAGACGGACCGGAACCAAGTGGACTCCGCTATTGTATAAATTCTGAATCCCTAAAAATTACGAAAGAAGCTAAATGAAAAGCAATATAGAAGTTATAACCGTAGGTGGTGGATGTTTTTGGTGCACCGAGGCGGTTTTTCAAGAAGTAAAAGGTGTTGAAAAGGTAGTATCTGGATATACGGGTGGAAACGCTCCCGGTAAACCAACGTACAGAGAAATCTGTTCCGGTTTAACGGGGCATGCAGAGGTTGTGCAAGTAAGCTTTGATGCCTCCGTAATATCACTTTCGGATATCCTCATCATATTCATGACCACGCACGATCCTACTACGCTCAATAGACAAGGAGCGGATGCCGGAACGCAGTATCGTTCCGTAATTTACTATAAAAACGATAGGCAAAAGGAAACGGCCAATGCGGTAATTAAAGAACTAAACCCTTATTATGATAATTCTATAGTAACCGAGGTAAGTCCTTTAGGTATTTTTTATGATGCGGAAGAAGCCCATCAGAATTACTACAGAAATAATACATCCCAGGGCTATTGCCAAGTAGTCATTAACCCTAAGCTTTCTAAGCTACGAAAGCTACATGCGGACAAGTTGAAGGCGTAAAGAAAAAAGCCGCTCTATGAGCGGCTTTTTTTATATGTTATGGCATTGCACTAGCCCTTTACACTAGCTAATTTTCCGTTTTGTATGTTCTTTATATTGTTCATTTTTAAATCTTGTAATACATTTACGGCTTCCTCTACATAAACATCCTTTGCTAGGTTCTTATGCCAACGGTTTCTCTTTTCCCTGAGAACAGAATCTTTTGTAAACAAAGCTTCTTCATACTTCAGTGATTTAAAGGTAAGTTTAGAATCGTACTCGGAAAGACTCTTAAAGTAATTTGATTTTTCCTTGTCTTTAGATTTCTCTTCCTTGTAGGTTTCATAGTTCAAAGAAATCTCCGTTTCTTCCTGCTCCGCCTTAAGCCATTGTGCATTTTCCTCTATAAGTTTAATCTGGGCATTTGCAGCCATTCGCTTTTTACTATTCGCTATGGTCTGGTCATAATCGATATAGCCGTCCCATATTTCATATTCTGCAGGTGTAATCTTATCCCATTTTAAAGGATTTGACTGGTCTCTTTCTCCTAAATCTATATAACTGTACTTATCCGGAACCACGACGTCACTCTTAACGCCCTCTAGCTGTGTAGAACCTCCGTTAATACGATAAAACTTTTGCGTAGTTAATTTAATGGCTCCTAAATCTCCATGCTCGTTACTACGTACGATATTATCCAAAGGAATAACATTCTGTACGGTACCTTTACCAAAAGTTTGTTTGCTACCTATAACCACTGCGCGCTTATAATCTTGCATCGCTGCGGCCAATATTTCAGAAGCCGAGGCAGATAGTTCATTAACCAGTATTACAAGTGGGCCATCCCACTGAATTCTTTCATCTTTATCCTCGTACACATCTTTTTCCTTACTACTTGATCTTACCTGTACCACCGGACCCGATTTAATGAACAAACCGGCCATTTCAACTACAGTTTTTAAAGAACCTCCCCCATTATCCCGTAAGTCCAAGATAAGACCTTCTGCACCTTCTTGCTTTAAACGCTCTACCTCTTTGGCAACGTCCGAAGCCGCATTTCTCTCACTATAGTCTTCAAAATCTACATAAAATTTAGGCAGATTAATCAGTCCAAATTTTTCATCACCTCTAATAATATTGGCCGATTTCGCGTAAGATTCCTCTAACTCTACCACATCTCTGGTCAACGAAACCTCTTCCAAAGAACCGTCTACCTTTCTCACCGTAAGGTCAACAATCGTTCCCTGCGCACCTTTTATCAATTTAATGGCATCATCCAAACGCATTCCAACAATATTGATCGGCTCTTCTCCGTTCTGACCCACTTTTAATATCTGATCGCCCACTTCTAATCTGGCATCTCGCCACACTGGGCCGCCAGAAATAATTTCTACAATCTTAGCTCCTTCCGGTTTTTTTTGAAGTCTGGCTCCAATACCTTCAAACTTACCGGACATGTTCATATCAAACTTTTCCTTATCGTCCGGTGCAAAGTAGAAGGTATGCGGGTCAAATTCGTCCACTATAGTATTGATGTACTGTACAAACCAATCTTTACGGTCCAAATCTGCAATAAAATCGAAAAACTCGTCTAAAGTAGACTCTGTAGATTCCCGTGATTCTTTTTCTGCTTCTTCTGGAGAATGGGCTTTGTGATCATGATCGTCAAAAGCACCGTCGGCATTATCTTTCTCAGCATGTGCAACTTTAGAATCATAAGTTCCTAAAGTGGCATACTTCAACTGTTTTCTCCATCGTTCTTTTAATTCGGCTTTATTGGCGACAAAGTCTTCGTTTTCATATTTAATACTGATGCTTTCGTCCTGGTTATAATCGAAAGGGGTCTTTAGCACTTCTTTGTAGATTTCCTTTGCATCGTCCATGCGTTCAAGCAATCTATCGTAGACCATGTTGAAGAAAGTAATATCCGTATTTTTGATTTGATCGTCTATTTGAAACTTGTATTGCTCAAATTCCTTGATATCCGTCGCTAGAAAATAACGTTTTGTAGGGTCGATGACATCTATAAAATCCTCAAAGACATTAGCCGAAAAATCATCGTTGATACTTTTTGGCTCGTAGTGCCCTTTTTCTAAGACATAGGTTATAAGGTCTAACAATAGTTTATCCTTATCGTCATTCTCAAAAGTTTTATTGGTAAAGCTGCAAGAAGCAACCGCTATGAGCATTACTACTAAAACGTAGGCTAAATTTCTTTTCATAAAACTATCTTTTTTATTCCTTTTCAAAATCCTGAAATTAAAGCGTTAGAACGCGTCAGAATTCTCTAAGATAAAGAAAAAACCATGCCAATTATGGGACATGGGATTAATTTTTTGTTAAACGACTAAATCGAACAATCTTATTTAAAAACGTATTTTTACGTCATAAAGTATGTTTCATGAAAAAACCTTTGATACTGGTTACGAACGATGATGGAATAACCGCTCCGGGCCTTAGGTCATTGGTCTTGCTTATGAAAGAAATTGGGGATGTTGTGGTGGTTGCCCCCGACAGTCCGCAATCTGGAATGGGACATGCAATTACGTTGGACAGCACGCTTTATGCCACGAAGATGAGTTCCGATTTTGGAGCATCAGGAGTTGAGGAATATAGCTGTAGCGGCACACCCGCAGACTGCGTAAAACTAGCACTGCAGGAGCTCTTGGAAAGAAAACCTGACATCTGTGTAAGTGGCATAAACCATGGAGCCAACTCCTCTATAAACGTGATATATTCCGGAACTATGAGCGCTGCTATCGAGGCAGGTATCGAAGGAGTACCGGCCATTGGTTTTTCGCTATGCGATTACAGTTGGGACGCAGATTTCTCACAAGCCAAAGCATTTATTACAAACATCGTAAAAGAAGCCCTTGACCACGGCATACCAAAAGACGTAGTGCTCAACGTAAATATTCCTCGGTTAAAAACAGAGGAAATTAAAGGCGTTAAAATATGTAGACAGGCCAAAGCAAATTGGAAAGAAAAATTCGATAAAAGAACCAACCCCATGGGCAGGGATTATTATTGGCTCACAGGAGAGTTTGAATTATTGGACAAAGGGGAGGACACGGACGAGTGGGCCTTAGCCAACGGTTACGTCTCTTTAGTTCCTACACAATTTGACCTCACCGCTCACCACGCCATACAAGCTATAAACAACTGGAATTTAAAATGAACACTAAGAAAGAACTGCTCATAGGCTTTGCCGTAGGACTTATAGCCAATACGATTGGAACACTGTTGTATATACTCCTGTTTTCTGATCTGAGCATCACAGAAACCTATAATGCGGCAATAGCTCAAGGTCATGTGGGTAGTCTGCTTGCATTGGGCGCTATTTTGAACCTAGTGGCATTCTTTGGATTCTTAAGGATTAAAAGAGACCAACGCGCTAAAGGCGTATTGATCGCAACGCTGCTTACGGCGTTATTGATTCTCTACTATAAGATTTTCTAATGAAGTATTATATTATTGCTGGGGAAGCATCGGGTGACCTTCATGGTGCTAATCTTATCAAAGAATTGAGGCTCCAAGATAAGGATGCGAACATACGCTGCTGGGGAGGTGATTTGATGCAGAATGCCGGTGGAACCTTGGTCAAGCATTACAAGGAAATGGCCTTTATGGGCTTCTTGGAAGTACTATTGAACCTAAATTCAATTTTTAAGAACATTACATCCTGCAAGGAAGATATTCTTAATTTTAGTCCCGATATCCTAATCTTCATCGATTATTCCGGATTTAATCTTAGAATCGCTAAATGGGCGAAAGAAAACGGACTCAAAACCAATTATTATATTTCTCCCCAAATTTGGGCTTCAAGAGAAGGACGCATAGAAAATATAAAAAGGGATATTGATGCCATGCACGTGATTTTACCCTTTGAGAAGGATTTTTACGAAAACAAACATAATTTTCCAGTGAATTTTGTAGGCCACCCGTTATTGGATGCTATTGCTAATAGGCCAATACTCGATGAAGCACGTTTTAGACAAGAACATCAGTTACATCCAAACAAACCCATTGTAGCGCTACTACCGGGTAGCCGTAAACAAGAGGTGCAAAAAATGCTGCAGGTGATGCTATCACTTTCCGATGATTTTAAAGACTATGAATTTGTTATTGCCGGCGCACCTAGTTTGGACAGAACCTTCTATACCTCTTTCTTAGCTGACGAGAACGTGAAGTACGTACAGAGCAAAACCTACGATTTATTGTCGTTAGCCCATGCAGCGCTTGTTACGAGTGGTACGGCAACCTTAGAAACCGCTTTGTTCAATGTACCCCAAGTGGTGTGCTACAAAGCCAATTGGATATCTTATCAAATCGCAAAACGAATCATTACACTAGAGTACATTTCTTTGGTAAACCTTATCATGGGAGCGGAAATCGTAAAAGAATTGATACAGGACAAGCTCACGAAAGTTAACTTAAAAAATGAATTGAATCTCATCCTGTCCGGACCTAAAAGGGAAAAACAGATTAACGCCTACCAGCTATTAAGTCAAAAATTAGGAGGGCACGGAGCCAGTAAAAAGGCTGCTTCATTAATCATTTCCAACGCAAAACGAGAAGGGTGATTTAAACAATTACCCTCCGTATTTAAGCGCTTACAAAATAATTCTATAATTTTGATGTTCAAGTACTAGAGCACACTTGAACCCTATGCGACCATTTATCTGTATTTTTTTAGTGCTATGTTTAGCCAGTTGCGGAAGTGGCAAAAACAGCAAAACCATCGCACAGAAGCGCAAAATTTCTGTTGCTGCGGCGGATAATGCGCGGCGCGGAAACTCCTATTCCCCTAAGCCCCGTAAAGCTGTAGAAGTAACGAATAGCACCAGTTTGTCCAAAGCGGACAAGGTCATCAATACTGCTCTAACTTTTTCCGGAGTGCGGTACAAGTTCGGAGGTACCACCCAAAAAGGAATGGATTGTTCCGGCTTGCTCTACGTTTCCTTTGGGAAGCACGATATACAACTTCCAAGAACTTCCATACACATGGCAGAAGAAGGTAAAAAAATCAGGATCCGGGATGTGGAAAAAGGAGATTTACTGTTCTTTAAGACCAACAGGCGAGCTAAAAGAATTAATCATGTAGGTATGGTCGTAGCCGTTGAGAACAATGAAATTAAATTCATACATGCTTCTTCCTCTAGAGGAGTAACCGTTTCTTCCTTAAGGGAAGGTTTCTGGAATCAAGCTTTTGTAAAAGCTACTCGAATACTCTAGGATGAAGTTATTCGCGTTCGTTCCCGTAAAATTAGCGCTACTTCTCATTATCGGAATACTTATCGGTCGGTATTTTACGTTTGACATCAGTTGGACTCTTGGCTGTACCTTAGCCCTCATCATTACACTAAGTTTATATTATACTTTAACCAAACAACTAACTTCTACCCTATTCGGTAGTATTGCCGCGGCTACCACGATTGCATTAGGAACACTTACCTACCAACAGGCGCAACCCATAAATAATAGCGCACACTACAGCAAAGCTGCTTTTGAAAACAATGGCCCGTGGCAACTTAAAATAAAGGAGGTGCTGAAACCCTCTTCTTTCTCTCAACGATATATTGCCACGGTCAACAGCTTGGACCGTAATCTGGTCTCGGGGAAAATATTGCTCAATAAAAAGATGGACACTACCGCGCTTACGCTCCATGTTGATGATGAGCTTTGGGTGTACACCCGACCTATTGCCATTGGACCTCCATTAAATCCGCATCAATTTGATTATAAGCGGTATTTGGAACATATGGGCATCTACCATCAGTTGAACTTAAATACAACAAATTATATAAAAAGTAAGACCCACACTAGTACTGTTTATGGCCTGGCGGCCAAAGCAAGATTACATATTGTTGAGAAATTAAAAGAGCAGAATTTTGGAGCCGATGAACTCGGTGTTATCCAGGCATTATTACTTGGACAGCGTTCTGATTTATCTGAAGAAACCTATGATAATTATAAGAAAGCGGGTGCTGTACATATCCTTGCAGTTTCGGGATTACATATTGGGATATTGTTATTGTTAATTCAATTTTTGCTTAGTCCGTTAAGAACCTTGCCGAAAGGCAATATCGTTATCCTCGTCCTTTCTGTTGTGCTCCTTTGGGGATTTGCGTTTCTGGCCGGACTTTCCGCTTCAATTATAAGAGCATGTACCATGTTCAGCTTTATCGCCTACGCCCTCTCTTTGAACAGACCTAGTAACACCTCTAATATTCTTTCGCTCTCTTTGTTCTTTATACTACTATTCATAAACCCCAACCTACTGTTCCATATCGGATTTCAAATGAGCTACGCGGCCGTTTTTGCCATTGTTTGGATATATCCATTGCTACAAAAACTATGGTTTCCCAAACATAAAATAGTCCGTTATTTTTGGCAATTACTCTCGGTGAGTTTAGCCGCGCAGCTAGGTGTGCTGCCAATCAGTCTTTACTATTTTCATCAGTTCCCGGGTTTATTCTTTATTTCCAACCTACTTATCGTTCCCGTACTCGGAGCAATACTGGCTATCGGTATCTTAGTGATTTTACTCTCGCTTAATAACGCGCTACCGGATTGGTTGGTGTGGCTATTTAATAAACTTATCCTATGGATGAATACGGTAGTTGATTTGGTCGCGCAACAGGAGGCTTTTATCTTCAAGTCCATTCCCTTTGATCATATACAACTCGTTATTGGCTACATCGTCATTCTACTTATGATAGGTCTGTTGTCCAAGGTTACTTTTAAAAGATTGTCATTCTTTTTATTCGGCATTCTAGGCTTTCAACTTTGGACAATGTATGCTGATTACAATGCCAGCAAACAAAAGGACATTCTATTATTGCATCAAACTAGAAACACAGTTCTTATCCAAAGAAATGGTCGTTATTTGAACGTGTGGAGTAAGGACTCCCTAAAATCAAAGAACATCCTCACTAATTTCGAGGTACAGGAACGCATCTACAGAACAACGCACGATACACTGCGCCAAGCCTATCTTGCGGATAACCAGTCTTTCTTAATAATCGATAGCTTAGGCATATTTCCTGCAGCTAAAGAAAAAAATATTATACTATTGACCGATTCGCCAAAAATTAATTTGGAACGTCTGATACGGGATACACGACCAAAACTGATATTGGTGGACGGTAGCAATTACAAGAGTTACGTAGCCCGTTGGAAAAATACGTGTAAAAAAGCAAAACTCCCATTTCACTATACGGGTGAAATGGGAGCTTATTCTTTTATTTCCGAACCCTATTAGTGGTCAGATAGCTCAAAACCTTCGGTTTCATCGTCATGAATAACGGTTTCCTTATCCTCCGCCCCATGTGTAAGTCGTTTTAGAGGTTTCAATAGTAGTATCACTAAAAGTCCAAAAAGGACTGCAAAAACGAACAATCCTCCAAATACTTTAAATTCACCTGCCTGTACAGAGCTTTCGCCAATGACTCCCGCCACTTTGTTGCCCAATCCCGTGGCCGCCCAATAAACACCCATCATTAGGGCCATATACCTTGCCGGTGCCAACTTGGTAAAGAAGGATAAAGAAACAGGGGACAGGCACAACTCGCCCAAGGTGTGAAACAGATACGCCAATACTAGCCAATACATGGCCGAACTGCCATTGGCCTCGTACTGCATAGACGCAAATACCATATAAACAAAACCGATGCCCATAATAATAACACCGACCGCCATCTTAAATATAGAAGAAGCCTCTTTGCCCTTAAGTTTTCTTTTAGCCCAAAAATTGGCCACCAGTACGGCAAAGAGAATTATAAATCCAGCATTTGCCCCTTGAAACCAAGCCGCAGGTACTTCCCATCCCATAAGCATTCTATTTGTCTTTTCTTCAGCGTACAAATTCATTAATCCGCCCATTTGCTCAAATGACCCCCAAAAAACGACCACCATCAACAGGGATATCAACAATACTAAATACCTATCCTTTTCCACTTGGCCGTTCAAATTCTTATAGATCATCATCATTAATCCCGTTACTAGCGTCAATACAATAAACAAGGCTCCGTAACCCCAATGGTCCGGTCCTTCGAATGTAAATCCGGCATAGATGGACAAGGCCAATAACACCACTACAATTCCTAATTGTAAGGGCGACTTCAATAATTGAGAAAAAAGTGTCGCAAGACTAATATCTGATGACTTTTCTTCGACCGTTGGTTCGTTGCCCACATGGGTCAAGAAACGCTGTCCGTACAGATAAACTACTAGGCCAAGCAACATTCCAATACCTGCTAGGCCAAAACCATAGTGCCATCCATATAAGGCAGCCACTAACCCTACGGAAAGTGACGCTGTAAATGAACCTAAATTGATGCCAACATAAAATATACTAAACCCTTTATCCCTTCTAATGTCATTCTGTTTGTACAACCCGCCTACCATAGTGGAGATATTGGGTTTCAACATTCCAACACCTAAAATAACTAAGCCTAGACCTGTATAGTAAGCCCATATCGCATCTATAGCCAATACGCCATGACCAGCTGTTAAAAGAATCGCGCCAATGGTCACGGCTTTTTTTTGTCCTATTAATCTATCTGCAATAAAACCGCCGGGGATACTCATCAAATAAACCAACATGGTATACCAACCATATAGGGCAAGAGCCTCTGTCGTCGTCCAGCCCAAACCACTCTGCGGGTCATTTTCCAAAGTTTGCGCGGTCATATATAGCGTAAGCAATGCGCGCATGCCATAATAGGAAAAACGCTCCCACATTTCTGTAAAAAAGAGAACATATAATCCTACGGGATGTCCAAAAAGCTCTCTTTGATGTGCCGGTTTTGTACTTGTCATAATTGGGTTGGTTTAGTTATCGTATTTCTTGTTTAAAGATTTGATTTCAAAAAGTTAGTCATTTTATTGAACAGATGTATACGGGTGTTACCTCCGTAGATACCGTGGTTTTTATCTGGATAGATACCCCACTCAAATTGTTTGTTCGCCTGTATCAAGGCCTCTACCATACGCATCGTATTTTGCACATGTACATTATCATCCCCGGAACCATGAATGAGCAAGTACTTCCCTTTTAACAGTTCAGGATAATTAAAAGGAGAATTGTCATCATAACCGCTTGGGTTTTCCGCTGGGGTTCTCATAAAACGCTCTGTATATATGGTATCATAAAAACGCCAAGAAGTTACAGGTGCTACGGCAATAGCCATTTCAAAAGTATCGTTACCCTTTAAAATACAATTGGTGGCCATGTGCCCTCCAAAACTCCATCCCCAAATCCCGGTTCGGTTCTCGTCGATATAATCTAACTCGCTCAACTTTTTTGCCGCGGCTATTTGGTCTTCAGTTTCATACTTAACAAGGTTCAAATAGGTGACCTTTTTAAAATCACTTCCCTTAAATCCTGTTCCTCTTCCATCTACGCATGCAATGATATATCCTTCGGATACCAATTTTTGGTGCCAATAATCGTTTGCCCTCATCCAGCTATTGGATACATTCTGAGAGCCCGGGCCGCTATATTGATACATGAACAACGGATATTTTTTTGACGGGTCAAAATCCTTTGGTTTGATCATGTACATGTTCAGGTCATTTCCATTGATAGAAATTGTGCCGAACTCTTTTGGACTAATGGCATAAGCACTTAACTTCTTTAAAAGTGCGGTATTATCCTTGATGTCCTTTATTTTTTTACCGGTCAATGCTTTGTGTAGCGTATATATCGGTGGTGTAGTGGCGCTGGAATACGTATTTATGAAATAGGTGAAGTCCGCACTAAATGAAGCCGAGTTGCTTCCGCTCTCCGTTGCCAGCTCTTTTTTGCCCTTCCCATTACTTTCCACACTATAAATACCGCGGTTAATGGAACCGTTCTCCGTGGATTGATAGTAGATTTTATCTTCGTTCTGGTCATAACCATAATATCGGGTTACTTCCCAGTTTCCGCTTGTTACTTGATTCATTAATTCTCCATTGGAATTATAGAGGTAAATGTGATTCCACCCATCCTTTTCGCTCGTCCAGATAAAACTATCATCTGCCAAAAAAGTAAGGTTATCGTGAATGTCCACATAGGCCTTATCTTTCTCCTCTAACAAAGTAGAGACCGTATTGGTACGCGTATCCACCAAATGTAATTTCAAATGATTTTGATGTCTATTGATAGTTTGAACGCTTAAGGAGTTGGCGTCGTTCATCCATTTAATGCGTGGCACGTAGTAAGCATCACCTAAGTTAATGTCCGAGATTTCATTACTGACCACATCAAACATATGCAAACTTACCTTTGCATTGTCCTCCCCTGCTTTTGGGTATTTAAATACGTGTTGCCTTGGATATTTCTCCGTTCCGTAAACATCCATGGAGAATTGAGGAACATTGGTTTCATCAAACCGTAGAAATGCAATCTTAGAACTATTGGCATTCCATTCAAAAGCTCTCACAAAAGAAAATTCTTCTTCATAAACCCAATCCGTCACCCCATTGATAATTTTATTTTTTACACCATCCGTAGTAACCTGCTTTGTTGTACCGGACTGTAAATCCATTAAAAAAAGATTGTTGTTCAACACATAAGCCACATGTTTTCCGTCAGGGGACAAAGTTGGCTCCTGAATTTTGGCATCGCTTATCTTCGTTAAACTTTTTGTATTACTATCATAAATGTAAAAAACACCCAAGGTAGATCTCCTAAAAATAGATTCTACCTCAGTGGCCAAGAGTATTTTAGACTCATCATCACTGAACTGATAGGAGGAAAATTTTTGAATCCCCTCTAAAGAGGCCGAAGAAACTAAGGTCTCCACCTTTTTCAAGGTTTTGTAATCGTATTTATCAATGCTCGTATTTCCGGTCACGGCATCAACATTCAACACGGTATATTGTTCTCCGTTATTTAAAGAACGTAAAACATCTAATCCTTCGGTTTTAAATTCATTGCTATAAATTGCCTCGATAGAAATTTGCTTTTCCTGAGACAGGATGCTCATCTGAAAACTCAAAAAAAAGAGGGCTACAACGTATAATTTATACATAAGAAGTTGAAATTTGTTAAATCTTTCAAGTTTACTACTATTTCTGCTAAAAACAGCAAATTGTTTAAAAAAGAACCCAATTTTAACGCAGGTTTAGCTCCAATTTAGTTCTGACCAATATGCTTATCTTTACCTCTAAATACGGAGCAAATAACCTATAATTTAGTTGGAGCTTTTTAAAGAAGTAACACGAAATACAAACCATATATCCATGCCAAAACCAATAGCTGGTTTCTCCAAACTTTCCAAACAAGAAAAAATAGATTGGATCGTATCCAATTACACTCAAAATCCCCATGAAGCCGAACAGATTATCCGTAGTTATTGGAATACGGACGAAAAATTACAACAACTGCATGATGAGTTCATTGAAAATACCATTACCAACTTATATGTTCCGTTAGGAATTGCACCCAACTTTTTAATCAATGATAATCTTCTGGCCATTCCAATGGCCATTGAGGAAAGTTCTGTCGTTGCCGCCGCCAGTAAAGCTGCTAAATTTTGGCTTTCCAAGGGAGGATTCAAAACCGAAGTATTAGGAACGGAAAAGGTAGGGCAAGTACATTTTATATTTAAAGGCGATACTGCCAAATTGGAACTGTTCTTTAAAAAAATAAAACCGAAATTTTATACGGCTACCGAAAATTTAACCGCCAGTATGGCCAATCGTGGTGGTGGTATTTCTAATATAGAATTAAGGGACAAAACAGGAGATCTAGCCAACTATTACCAATTACATTGCACCTTTGAGACCAAAGATGCCATGGGAGCTAACTTTATCAATAGTTGTTTGGAACAGTTTGCAAGCACTTTAAAAAGTGAGGCTTTGGACTATAGTTTGTTCTCTGAAGAGGAAAGACAGCTAGAAGTGATCATGAGCATACTCTCCAATTACGTACCCAATTGTTTGGTAAAAGCCGAAGTAAGCTGCCCCGTTTCCGAGTTGAACCTTTCTAAAGAAATATCACCTGAACAGTTTGCCGAAAAAATGGTCAGGGCGGTACAGATTGCTAAAGTGGAACCCTATAGGGCAGTTACCCACAATAAAGGAATCATGAACGGTATCGATGCCGTCGTATTGGCAACTGGAAACGATTTTAGGGCAGTAGAGGCAGGTGTACATGCCTATGCCGCTAAGGACGGAAGCTATAGTAGTCTTACCCATGCCAGCGTTGAAGACGGTATTTTTAGATTTTGGATTGAATTACCTCTAGCGCTGGGTACCGTAGGCGGATTAACCAAACTTCATCCTATGGTTAAATTAAACCTTCAGCTGCTTAACGACCCGTCCGTAGAAGAACTGATGCAAGTCATAGCTGTTGCCGGTTTGGCACAAAATTTTGCCGCAGTAAGCTCTTTGGTCACTACTGGAATTCAAAAAGGACATATGAAAATGCACTTGATGAATATTCTGAACCAACAGCATGCAACGGAACCTGAAAAAATTGCTGCTATCGAACATTTTAAAACCCATACCATAACGCATCGTAGTGTTATTGATTTCTTAACCGGTCTAAGAAACCAATCATGACCAAGGAATTCTACAGTAACGGGAAACTACTATTGTCCGGCGAATACGCCATTTTAGATGGCGCAGAGGGCTGGGCAATTCCAACTAAATATGGTCAGTACCTAAAGGTTAACGAAACCAATACCAGAACACTTTCATGGCGTAGCATTGATGCGGACGGTACGGTTTGGTTCACAGGGTCGTACACCCTAAAAGATTTTAAGGAAATTGCTTCTACCAACGAAGAAATTTCTAAAAACCTTATTCATATACTCAATGAAATACGCAAGCTAGAACCAAATTTCCTTACTAATACCGAAGGTTGTAAAGTCCAGACTGAGCTCACTTTTCCGAGGGTTTGGGGTCTAGGTACCTCATCAACATTGATAGCGAACTTAAGTTCATGGGCCAAGGTTGACCCGTACACATTACTATCAAAAACCTTTGGCGGAAGCGCATACGATATTGCCTGTGCGCAAAATGACGGACCCATTATTTTTCAATTAAAAGATAAAGTACCGATCATTACCAACATAGATACCACCCCACCCTTTACAAAAGCACTTTTTTTCATTTATCTGAACCAGAAAAAGAACAGTAGGGAGGCCATAGCGGCCTACCGGAGTTTAAAAAGCGATAAAGCGAAATTGACCCAAGACATAAGTGAACTTACTAGAAAAATGATTTCATCACAAAACCTTAGGGACTTTGAAGAATTGCTAAACGCACATGAAAGAAGGCTTTCGCGGGTATTACAAACTACCCCAATAAAGGAAAAACTGTTTAAAGACTATCAAGGAAGTATCAAGAGTTTAGGCGCTTGGGGAGGTGATTTTATATTGGCAACAGGAAACGAGGAAACACCTGAGTACTTTAAATCAAAAGGGTATTCTGTTGTATTGCCCTTTTCCAAAATGATACTATAAAAAAGTCTCCGCTTGGGGAGACTTTTTAAAATGGTAAAACTATATTTTCCTAGTAGAATGTAGCTCTTTTATCCTCAATCTCAGCAGCTTCTTTTAAGGCCGTATATACTGCGGTATTCACTCTTGAGGCCGCATTGTTCTTTAGTGTATTGGCATAGGTACTGTAGTTCTCCAATTTTGGAGCTTCCGTTCTTTTTGTTACCTCTACCATAAAGATTCCTGAATTTCCTTCCAATAGTTCAGAAGTTTCCCCTTGTGCCATACCATACGCCGTACCTACTACCGCAGGTTCACTACCTGCTCCTGGTATTGTAGGTGTTTTTACACTTAGCGCAGATGCAGTGGACACTGTAACGTTATTATCCTTCGCGATAGCCTCCATTGTTTTACCTGCATTTGCAGCCATAATCTGTGCCGCCTTACGCTCTTTTCTAATAATAGGCAGTACCGTTGCAGAAGCGTCCTCTGCAGCCATTAGGCCTTCTTTATAGCTTCCTGTCAATTGTACCACAGCATATCCATTATTGATATTGAAACGTTTAATATCACCAACCTCGGTTTCATTATTAAAGGCCCATTGCACAATATTCCTTTGCGACCCCAAACCTGGAAGGTTCTCATCCAATTGCTTTATTTTGTTGACTGGTCTCACTAGATACTCGCTATCCTTTGCTATTTTGGAAAAACCACTTTCATCCGCTATTGTTTCCATTTCAAATTTGGTAGCGTCCGTAAATAAGGTATTGATAGTCTCTTCCGAAGCAACTATCTCTCTTGATAAGGTTGCCAGTTGAACAATATCTTCCTTATCGTCTACACGGATTACATGAAACCCAAAGTCCGTTTCCACTAGGCCAATAGTGCCAACAGCATTATTAAAGGCAAAATCATTGAATTTAGGAACCATAGTCCCCTCTTGAAAGTATCCCAAATCTCCTCCGTTTGGTGCCGATGGTCCATCAGAATTATCTCTGGCCAATTCTGAGAAGACAACACCCGATTTTTTAGCTTCGGCCAAAAGCTCTTTTGCTTTTTTCTCCGCCTCTTCCTTTGTTCTCTTAATTTCTGGATTAGCTCTCGTAGCCCCTTCGTAGGTCAACAATATATGACTGGCCTTAACGGAACCGTTAGCTCTTCTGCCCATCATCTTAGAAATCTGATAGGACCCACGCTCTTTATAGGGACCGTAAATCTCTCCAACCTTCAGGGTCATCAATGTGTCGGCAATACTGGAAGGAAGATTCTTTTTCGCCCTGTATACCGTATCAAACTTCGTATCGGAATAGCGATCTAGAAAAGCGGCCATATCCGTAGTATTTCTAAATCCTCTTATCGTGTCGTTCCTATCCGTTTTTGAATTGTACTCAACGGAGTCGTCCAACAACTTCATTAAATCCGCTTTTACGGCAGCATCATCCGCATCTGAAGGTTTTTCTTCAAAATACACGAATTGAATATCCCTTGCCGCATCCTGCTTAAAATCTTCTTTGTGTTCACTAATGTAGGCGGAGATTTCACTTTTAGTGACATTTATTGTGCTATCGGGAATTGAAGTATAAGGGACACGCACGTATTTTAAGTCAATTTTCTCGTTGGCCAATTTGTAATCTAATTCACCTTCTTTTAAGGTAGCACCTACACCTGCTTTAACCAAATTGAAATATTTTTGCTCCTTCGCCATCTGAATAATCTCCTGCTCCGTTTGCAACCATACCTCGTACTGTGCAGGATTATTCACTTTCCAGTCCATTACAGTTTGTTTGAACCTATTTGGGTCAAATATTCCGTTCTCATTTTGAAATTCAGGATTCTGGGCGTATCCGGTAGTTCTTAAAAAGTCAACTATTTGATCCTGCTCAATGCCTATTCCTAAATCCTCAAACTGCTCACTAAGGATACTGGCACGAACTTCCCTATCCCAAACTTGATTCATTACCTGCAGCGAAGTCGTTGTAGGACCTACTCTTCTTGAGGCGGACTCTACCTTTTGTCTAAAATCATCTATGGAAATTTCATTCCCGTTTATTTCCGCCACGGAAGAACCTACTTTTTCTCCTCCTCCAAAATTACTACTTGTAAATACTCCAGAAATAACGAATGCAAAGAGTGCAAGACCGATAATGAGTATTAAAACCGTAGTTCGTTTTCTTATATTTTCTAAAACTGCCATTCTATCGAAAAATTAAAATCAGTTGGCGAAATTACCATTTTTAATTGAAATAATAAAAACTAAAACACTTGCAATGATTGTGATAAGCGCATTAAACTTCCTCGAGAATTTCCATGGAAACCAAATCTATTTTGGTATTAGAAACTTCCAATATGGTAAACTTGAAATTCTCAATTAAAATCTCTACATCCTTTTCTGGGATTTCCCCTACTTGATGCACAATAAGCCCGCCCAGCGTCTCATATTCGTCAAGGTTGGGCAAGTTAAGCTTATAATTTTCATTGATAGCATCTACCTCTAATCTTGCGGAGAACAGGAAGTGCGTCTCGTCTATCTGTTCTTCCCTTAGATCAGTACTGTCATGTTCGTCCTCAATTTCCCCGAAGAGCTCCTCAACAATATCCTCCACGGTCATTAAACCACTAGTTCCGCCGTATTCGTCCAAAACCAAGGCCATACTTTTCCGCTTCTTAATAAGTGTGTTCAATATATCTTGAATAAGCATAGTTTCCGGGACAAACTCTACCGGCAGCAAAATACTCTTTATTGTTTTTGGCTTTTTGAACAACTCGTACGAATGTATATACCCGATGATATCGTCCACGGTTTCCTTGTACACTAAAATTTTCGAAAAACCTGTTTCCGTAAAAATCTTTGCCAAATTCTTAGGAGTTTCGTGCATCTCCACGGCCATTATTTCGGTTCTTGGAACCATTACCTCCCTAGCTTTTACGGCAGAGAACTCCAATGCATTCTGGAATATCTGAATTTCGGAATCCACCTCGTCTTCTTCCTTTACCGTTTCCATTTGTTCCGTGATATAGTCGCCAAGCTCAATCTTACTGAACGCAAGCTGCACCTCATCCCCCGGAGTCCTAAAGACATATTTTAAAATGAAGTCCGAAACCGCAATCACGAAATCCGAAATCAAGGAAAAAAATATATAAAATATGTATGCGGGAATCGCAAGTAGTTTTAAAAGGCTATTGGCATAAATCTGAAATAAGACCTTAGGTAGAAATTCTGCCGTTATCAAGATGACGAATGTGGAAATAACCGTTTGTGTCAGAAGACTGAAATCGGTTACCAGGGTCTTTATAACTGTATTTGAAGTAGGAATCCCAGCAAACCATTCCATAAGCAACTCTCCCATAAAAAGCCCATACACCACCAAGGCTACGTTATTGCCAATAAGCATTGTAGCAATGAACTTAGAGGGTTTTTTTGTGAGCCTTGTCAGTACCTTGGCCAGAAAACCTTCTTGCTTTTTCTCAATTTCAATATGTATTTTATTGGCCGAAAAAAAGGCGATTTCCATACCTGAAAAAAAGGCGGAAAATAGTAGCGAGACTATAATGATCAGTACGGAGCTATCCACTATTCGTTTTTAGAATCGTTCTGTCTTTTTTCAAACTTTTTGCGATAGGTTCTTCTAAAGAAAAACATCGCCGTAGAAATAACGGCAAAGAATAGGAATATATAAGCCATTGACCTGTCACTGTTCCAATCGGTAAAAATGCGGTAAGCAGAAAATACGGCCACAATGAGGTATAAATATTCCGTGTATCTTAAAATTTTAATCATCTTCACTTTCTTTAATGAGCATTAGCCCGTACGTTTTGTGTGCGTTTAAAAAGCTTAGGTCCTTTTTAATATCCATTCCTTCTCCATCCATCACCGTTCCATCTTCAGGATTGGTAAACTTAAACTTTTCCTGTGTAAAAGCCCACTCGTTACCTCTATCGTAATAGAGTTGGGGAGTTTCCAATTCTTTACCGTCATGCCCCTTGATCATAACATTGCCCTGTAAATCTACTATGGTCGTTGCCCCATAATATATTCCATAATCGGCCTCAATAGTGGTCTTTTCGTTTTTTTCGTTGAAAATCTCCACAAGCAGACCTTCAGGAAAAGTTTGATAGGGAAAAATCAAATTTTCGAAATCATTTCTAACCGGCCCTGAAAGGACGGCCAAAACCTCGGAAGAACCATTATCCTCGGCACCTATCTTCTCTGGAATTTCTGTATAAGTGAGGACAAAATTCTTGGCTATCCCTTGGGGATAAATTTCTTTCTTCGCTTCCTCTCCTACGCGCTTGTAATTATCCTGACAGCACAAAAAAAGCATTGCCATGGAAACCACGGCAATGCCCTTAAAAATATCTAGGATATATGTTATCATTTTACAAATTAGGAACTTTTACGCTTCCTCCTACCCAGCAAGAAAATGTTACCGTTTTACCGGCCATTGAGGAACTAAATATCATTTCCTTACTTGGCGCCTTTGCGTTATAACTTGCCGCTGCTTGGCTAGCCCTACCTCGTAACGAAGGGTCTACACGACCGGCCCTGTTCGCCATATCCGCTGCTTTCCAGTAAATAGCTCTCTTCTCAAAAGGTGTACTTCCACAGGCATTGGCACTACCGGCATACAAACTAGCAATTAACAAATAAGCTTTGCCGTTCGCAGGGTTGGCATCTATTGCCTTCTGAGCATAACTTCTTGCCGTAGACATGCTACCTCTTCTATATATTGTAGCCACTTTATAAGCAATATTGGATTTTTTCTTAGCATCGGTCTCTAACTCCAAAGCTTTGTTGAAATCAGCAACTGCTCCGCTTGTATCTCCACTCTTAGATTTTAACGAACCTAAATAAACATACACGTCTGCGGATGGGTCCAATTCTGCCTGTACCTCCACCATGGTTTTAAATAACGGATCGTCCGTACATTCTTTGCTGAACATTCTTCCCACGGCACTCTTTACCCATTTCACATCATTCTTTCTAGACTCGAAATTCTTCTGATATAGTGGAATTAAGTTCTCGCAATCTGCAAGCTTACCTAATTTAGAATCTATACTACCAGCAATCTTACCATAGTTTTCAGAATAAGAATTGTAAGATTTTAATCTCCTTTTCTCCTTTGATGTCAACGTACCGGCCTCTTCCTTTGGCAACAGGGTAGCAATTCTGTCCGTGAGTTTGTCATTTTCTTCATCAATCTTACTCGTTACCTCATCATACACATCAAAAACTTCCTGCAATTCTTTTTGACCGGCATTGTGCAAGTCAACCAGACTAGAGAAATAAAGATAAAGTGCTTTAGGGTTCTTAAAGTTTGCCTTGTCCTCCGTAAAAGGCATACTCAGACCTGCATATACCCCGGCATCATCCATCATCTTATTATCGTACTGCAACAAGACCTTGTCAATTTCTGTTTCCGCCATATTGGTCTTACTGGAAAAATATTTCATTTTATCGTCGTAAAGACCCATTAAATCTTTGATAAAACCATCTTTTTCAGCTCCTGAAGCTTTATCGATTTTATGCTTTAAGATACGTTCTCCATAAACATATATAGCGTTATTGAGCTGTGGACATGTTTCATAGACCTTTTTGAAAGGCTCATATGCCGCATCGTAGTTTTTGACTTTTGCGTGTTCCGAAAATATGGACAGATTAGTCATACATTCAGGATTTTGAGCCTGTGCATTACTTACCCCCATCATTCCTAAGAACATAATTGCCGTGAAGTAAAGTTTCATTTTCATCTTGCTTATTTTAAAGTGGTTAATGTACTAAATTTTTATCAATTTATTTTTCGTTTACGGAACCAAAAATCGTTTAAGGAAAGTCCTACGTTAATTTTAAAGTAGCTTTCTTCTATTAGATTTGCTCTTGTTGTTCCCCTTCTTCCGGCTTCAAAACCGATGTTAAGGTTAGAGTAACTTTGTCCCAATGGTAGTCCTAATCCAAAAGTTATGCCAAAGTTATTTATATCCACATCGTTCACCACCATTCCGGTCTTGTCCAAACGCAGCCCGGCGCGGTATGTAATTCTTTTTAAGTAGCTTGAAAAAGAACTGCGGTCCGGGGTGTAAAATCCTCCAAAAGCAAAAGAACTTGCATCTTTATAATCGATATTACCTATTCCCAAGAATGAATTTTCAAAAGAGCTTAAACCTTGAAAGCTATATTCTGCCCCCAAAAACCACTTTAAGTCCTCACCGTATCCCAATCCTAGGGTCGTGGTGGTCGGTATTTTTAATTCTGTATTTCTGAGGTTCAGCGCATCGAGGTTAACGTTTACCTCCTCAATATTTCCACCAGTCGCAACAGAAAAAGAACCGATACGCCTATCGTTCTTGGCCACTAGGTTTCCTTGCGTATTTATTCTCGCAGATGCGTGGAGGGTATATTTATCCTTTATCGTTGGAGTATAGTTGATCGCATAATTAAAATCAAAACCATTTACCCGGGACGTTCGCCGGTCAAACGTGCCAAATTGAACATCTTCTATTTGTTGTAGACGTTCACTTTCCAAAGTTCCATAATTAAAATTGGCGGTAACCCCAATACTAAAATCCTTGATGAATTGATATCCAATAGAATAGAAAACCCTATTAAGTCCGCCCTCGCCACTAAAAACGTTGGTAAGCGGCTGGGAACCACTTTGTCTTTCATCGACCAAATTGTAACCTACGGAAGAATAGGGCATAATTCCAAAACCCATACCCAATCCTTTACCTAGACTAAAACCAAGTGCCAAATAATCTACATTGGTCACAGAACTACTTTGCTCTTCCGTGAAACTTTTTAGTCTTAGCTGTCTGTTCGAAATACCTACGGTATAATTAACCAGACCTACCTTGTTATTCTGTTCTAGACCTAATTCCCCGTATGCTGCAGGATTTTGTAGATTTATATGAATGCTATCCGTAAAGACACCCATACCACCCATCATTTGATTCTCTACCGTACTTGTAGTTCTTAAATCACCGATACCGAAAACCGAATAGGGAGAAACCGTACCATCTTGAGCGTACAAACCAACCGTGGCGAAGCACACAATTGCAATTACAATTTTTTTGATCATCTAATGCTTGTTGTATTCCAGCAAATAATTAAGTCCTTTCAAGAGGAATTTGGAATCCGCAAAGATGGTATTTTTTAGTCGTTTAGACAAAAATTGCGCATCACCCCCTGTTAAAATAACTGTTAAATCTTTAAAACGGGAACCATATTGATGGACAACACCACTAATTTCCTGGGTAAGCCCATTAACAACCCCACTGTGCATACTGCTATTGGTAGCGTTCCCGATAAAGTCTATAATCTCCTCTTTTTCTAATAAAGGAAGATTTGCAGTTTGCTCGTGCATTGCCTTATAGCGCATCTGTAAACCGGGTGAAATTGCGCCACCCAGGTACTCATCAAAATCATTGATAATATCATACGTAACGCAAGTGCCCGCGTCGATGACAAGCGTATTTCGATGCGGATTATGATAATATGCTGCAGTTATAAGAGCAATACGATCAATACCTAAGGTATGCGGTGTTGCGTAACTATTTTTAAAAGGAACCTTAGACTTATGCGATAGAACGTGCACTTTCGCAAACAAGGAGAGTACAGCAAGATCTTTCTTATTCAATTCTCCCACCGTGGAAATAATAGCCCGGTTAATCTTAGGGTAGGATTTAAAAATTTCCTTCACCTTGTCAACGAATCGGTCGTATGTGAAGGATTCATCAAATAGTAGTTTTCCTTTATTAAAAACCGCAAATTTTACAAATGTATTTCCCTGATCTATTATCAAATTCATTTTACAAAGGTATAAAGGGAAAAGAACAATGTACAATCACATAATTTCAATCCCATAATTTTGGTGTAAGCCATAGATAACCCATACAACAAATGAAAACAAGAAGATACCAAAGCCTTGAAACCGATAGATAGATTTCCTTTTTTAACGTCTTCTTTTCTCCTTGATTAAAAAAACGTTTGTTCTCAGCTATAGAGTTCGCTGAGGCCAAGGCGTTCCACTTCGAAGTATCCATTACGAAATAGTTCATTGCTATAGTAGTATCCAACTGAAGATTTAAGCTATCCCAACCTTTCTGTTGTGGATATAGGGTTCCTTGCCACTTATCGTCAAGATTAATATGCTTTATCAACGGAATAGCATAACCAGAACTATGTTGCACTTGAGGCCTGTCCTTCTTAGTTCTCACTCCGAATTCAAAAGGTCTATTTACAAAAACTATCTCATCCGAGACATCGAAAATTGCCGCTGGTTCCGTTTTTTTAGAAATTCCGTTTAAGATAGATGACCAAATTTCTTTATACATATCGTTTTTTCCCCTCAAGACCAATTCATAGGAATTTTTTATTAAGCTAGTTCCAATAACACCTTTTCCCATTACGATACGTTTTGCGTAATCCCCAATGAGCGATTCATTTAAACTTGCAATATGGAACCTGTACGGGTGTTTTTCGATTGTATTTTTAGGCCATCCGGGCAGCGAAAGCTTTTCCTTTCCATCTGGCGAAGCATTAAAGTCTACCAAAGTATTCCTTGCCTTGAACAAGCCATTGTTTGGCTGCACAAAAACCCCTAAACCCTCCTGTGACATGCTATTGGCCACAATTCTTTCAGCACTTCGGGTTAATGCCAAGAAAGTTTCCGTATCCAGGATTAAAACATCAAAGGAAGCCAATGACTTTTCGGTAAACCCATAGATTGGCTCGCGTTTTGTATTGAAATACTCAAACTTGTACTTGCCACTAGTAATCTTACTTCTTACCACCAATTCGTGACCCGCTTCGGATAGATAGTTTTTTAGGTATTTTGTCTCAAAAGATGGGAACTGATTAACGATAAGTACTCTTAACACCTCTTTACCCGCTACTACAACTGGCAGCGGGTCCTTATGAATTGGGCTACCAACACTATCCGTTTCTACAAGCTGATACACAAATTTTCCTTCGGTCTTCAACTTCGCTTTTAAGGTGAATCCCTGTCTGCTGTCGCTTTTTAAAACAGTGGAATCAAGGCTTTCTCCTGCGGTACCCTGTAACAGCAACTTAGTGCCTGAGTTTGGCTCGTTATACATCCCCTGCACAATCAATTCCGTTCCAACACTACTTTCCTTGGGATAGTTTAATTTTACAATGCCGCTGGGAAACTGGCCCTCTAGATAGTCTACGGAAATGTCATCAAGTTGCCAATAATCATATGCGGCCACACCGTGCCCCAAAATAAATAATTCGTTCACTGAAGCTAGTGCCTCCTTTAGATTTTTCCCTGGAACGTAGTCGATTTCTTTTATGAACTGTTCCTGATTTTTTAGACTATCTAATCGAGTTTGACGAAATCCTTCCGTAAGCAATACCGCTTTCCCTTGAACTTCCTTTGCCCATGTTGGGTTAAGAAACATGAACAGTAGCGCAACCAGCCCTATCAAAGCTACGATACTATTGATGAAAAAAATACGATTAAAGCGTCCCGTCCATTCTTTCCAAATAAAGAGTAGCACTAGAACAAACATCACTAGAAGGGAGAGCCAAAGCCATTTTTCGTTTATAAATTGAATAGCGCTATTCATTGTTCTCCAGAGCATCTAACATTAATTCATTCAGCCTACTGCTGTAACTATCACCTTTAACAGGCTCCGCAGACAAATTGGGTAAGGCTTGCACCAAGCCTTTTTGAATTGCCTTTAAATCTTCTTCATTGCTGTTCTGGGCTTCGGAAAGCAACTTTAACCCTTGTAATGTGTTTAAATACTTACTTGGCTCTTTTATCGCCAAAAGAGCCAACTCCTCGCCGGCCTTTTGAAAAATTTCCCTATCCGTTGGCTGAAGCGAAACTTTTGTGGTCCGTAAAAGCTCCAGTCTTTCAATGGCCCTATTCATAAAAATATAGGGAAATTTCTTTTCCAAGTCCGCCTGTTTGCTAGAACTCTTAACTTCACCTAATTCGCCGGACAAGCGCTTACTTTCCTTGATCGGCGGAGGGTCAAAACCGATGCGATGCACATAAATACGGGCGCTGTTCTTTATTTCTTGAATCAGTTTTAGTGCTTTGTATTGGTAGGGTAGCGATTTCTCTGGCTCAAACAAGCGTAGGTACAACTCAGCATCCCACATTTCTGCCATGGCCTGTTTCAATTTACTTTTCAACGACTGTGCGAACAAGGTAGATGCTTCCGGGTCTTCATGATTATGAACATAAGCCTCCAAGGGATCTTCTTCCTGATCTTGACTTTCTTCGTGATCATGCTCATGATCGTGTTCTTCTTCCGCCACTAAATTGTGTTCATTATCCGAATCGTGCTTGTGGGAATAGGAGGCCAGAGGGTCTTCGGAATCTGTATCCGCCATAGTATTGGTCGTGGGAGCTACAGGTCCTTCGGTTTCATCACCCATAAATTTACCATACTTTAACCGAAGTGCTTTTTGGTCAAAACCCAACTCGTTACTCTTAAAATTATATTCTTTTTTTTCTAGCTTGCTTTCATCAGCAATTAGTTTTTCCGTATCGATAATCAATTGACGTTGACTTCTAAAATAATCTGGCATCAAGTCCGCACCCATGGTCCCTTCCACCGCAAAACCATCCTTAACCGTATCCCTTATTACCGAAAAAAAAGTTTCGGTTCTTGTGCTATTTGGTTTTGGGCTTTTGATATCAGTAGCTTCCACATAGAAATAAAGCTCATCTCCCGGCTCCATTTTTAGTGTTCTCAAATCCAGTTTTTTCTTCAGTAAAGAAGAGGTTGAAGCTTTTTTAAAGAAGTTGTCAAATGACAATCGCTCTTCCCTGAACTTAACGGACTCCCCCTTACCCTTACTCACCGTTGCTATAATCGCTACCTCAGTAAGACCAAAATCATCTTTTACATGAGCCGTAAACTCCAATAGCTGCGGTTCGGCAAAATCAAAAGATGTAAACGGTTGTAACCCTGTAATGTTAATTGATGGCGCTTCATCCTTATACACTTCAAGAGCGTACAAATCCGATATGTACCTATTTTCCAAAGTGTCTAAAAACTTAAGATTATAAAAACTAGAATTTTCAGCATTCCTAAGGGCAACGTAGGACGTATTTCTTTTTGACATGGATACGTTATCGGTGCCAAATTGCAACCAGGACGCCTTTATTTTTTGATTGTAATCTACACGCCACTTTACGGTCGACCCTTCCAAAGCCTTAATATTCATATCCGAAGTCACCAGCCGCCTTTTGTTGGTGTATTCAGGGTAATCTATGATGATTGCTTGCTTATTGATTTTGGGCGGAACAATCGCTACGGTTGCGGTATCCAAAGCTGTAATCACTATGTCATCTTTTTGCGTGGTCTGCGGTATTTGAGTTTTGGGGTTTTCCAATGCCCCATTAAAATAGCAGAACATTACTAATCCAGAACAACACAAGGTAATTAATGCACCTAGTCCAACCCTATTTTTAATATAAATGGATTTTTTATTGGATTTTAGGGTTTGGGCTATTTTGGATTGTTGAATTTTGGCCAGAAGGGTCAATTCTTCTTCAGGTCGTAACAGTAATGAGGCGCTATTTTCTAACACCCTCAAACTAGCATCCAAATGACTACAGATATCGGTTAAGCCATAATTCCATGGTTGGTAGTATAATGCTCCAATAAGACCTGCCACTACAAAGGCCGAAAGCGCTATCACCAAAGAAACCGATAATAGATAGGCAATCATCGCAAAACTTAAGGCAAGAAAGGCTATTTCCATGAACCGATATACCCGCCATTTCAGCAGTATTTTTTTCAGTATGTGCTGTGCTTCCATCATTGACTCCTTAATTTAGAAAGTACCCGTTCTACTACTAAAACCATTATGGCCAGCAACCAAAACCATGGTTCTAGAGCACTTTTTTTTACCTCAATTTCGCTCGTTAAACGTTCCGAATCCAATGGCACCAGTTCCTCGCTAGCCAAAACTCGCTTATCCAAGGAGGCGATCTTTTCTGTTAACTCAGGACTTGGAGAAATAATTTCCAGTAAGTTTTCTGCCAATTTACCCTCAAGGGTATTGGTAATAGACAGTCTTTCCGTTAAAAAGTAACTCTTGGCTTTATTACCCTTTGAAATTAACTGACCTGAAAGACTATCCGGCTTAAACATGAGATAGTTATTATCTGTTTTTGGAGGGAAATTACTTTTCAGCCAAATCAAAAAATCAAAGTCAGATACGGAGGATTCGGCTTCGTCTTTAAAGGCTTTAATAGTCATGGGGCGTTTCGCATAGGTTGAAACAGCGTCCAAGGCTGCCATCATATATTGCGCATCACGCGAAAAATCGGAATCATAAAACAATCCTATACCCAAGGTGTCTTTTCTCCATAGTTCTACCGTACTGCTCTTACCATTCTCCTCCAGTTGAAGGCTATCGCCCAATAATTGAGCAGACCTATTTTTATTTGCTGATAGGGGAATTTTTTGAATGTCTGTATAGCTATTATTACCCAACACACGAACTAAGTCCACATCCTCTTCTGTTTTATAGGCTCCAATAATCGTATCTAAGGTCGATTCTTGGTTCATCACCACCCAATTGATTGTAGGGGACATCTTGGGCCGTATTCCTCGTATCCCAGAAATTCGGGACTCCGAGAATATCACTATACTATCCGATGGAAAGTCCTTCAAAGATTGTACAAGCTGCCAATAGTTAGGTCGGGTATTCGGTATTTCATCGGTATCCAGGGAAGGAAAATCAGTAGAAAACAATCGAAATGATGCTTGGGGTCTACTTTCCAAAAGGGATTTCATCTTATTACTCTGCAGCAGCGAAGGCTCAATAAAATAGGTTAATGCTTCTCTAGGCATTGGAGACTGCATAGTGGGCCCTGAAATGGCCAATACCAGTAAACCCAGCAATAGCATTCGCAACAGCAACAATGCGTATTCGTTGAGCTTCAGCTTTTTGGTCTGTGTAGTTTCTTGAGCCTCTAAAAATTGAATACTTCCTACTTTAATGGTCTTGACCTCTCCCTTGTTCAAAAGATGAACTATCAAAGGCACTAAAAGACCAAGCAGTCCCCATAAATATGTTGGGTGTAGAAAACTCATAATTAATTTAAACGCATTCGTTTTTTCAGAAATAGTTGCAAAGCCTCCTCCATGGGACTGTCCAAACGAAAAACCTCATGCCCAATGGTATTACTTAAGAAGAAATTTTTAGTCTTTACCAAAGCGGCCTCCATCTCTTTTAGATACTGCACTTTGCTGTTTTTCGCATTCACCTTTACACGTTTTCCTGTTTCCAAATCTTCAAATACCAGTGCTCCCGTATAATTGAATTCCAATTCGTTTTTTCCTAAAACCTGAAGTACTACCACCTCGTTTCTTGAAGTCTTTAGCGATTGAATCCATTTGGTCAACTCCCCATTTTGCTCGTACATGTCCGTAATTACGAACAATAATTCCTTCTGACCGCCGTGATGAATCTCCGTAACGGAATTCCTATCCGATGGCCAATTACCACCTCCTTCAATCTTTATAAGCTCGTGCAGTAAGCGATTGTAATGTTGTTTGTGGGATGTGGGATGCAATGCTCGCAAACGGCTATTGTTCAATGAAAAAAGACCTGTGGCATCTCCTTGTTTATGGGAAATGTGTGCTAATGAAGCTACCAAAACCCTTACGTAGTCCATTTTGGACAGCCCTTTTTCCTCATGCAACATGGATGCGCTTGCGTCTACAATGAATTTAACAGCTACCTGAGTATCTATCTCGGATTCCTTGATATAAAACCGACCCGACCTTGCCAACATTTTCCAGTCCAACAAACGCATATCGTCCCCTGGCTGATAACCCCGGTATTGACTGAATTCCAGCCCAGGACCTACCCGCTTGCTTTGATGCGCACCCGACAAATAACCCTCTACAATGACCCTTGCTATAAGTGACAAGCCAGATACACTGTTGATGATTTTTGGTTGAAATAATTGTCTATAATCCTGTTTCACCTTTTTCGATTATGAACGCGAATTTTCCAATAGTTTTTCAGTAACCTTATCAGAAGTTATCCCCTCTGCTTCTGCCCTAAAGTTCACAATAACCCTATGGCGTAACACAGGAAAGGCGACCTTCTTTAAATCCTCTTCCGTTACCGCTAGTCTTCCATCCTGTAATGCCCGTGCTTTGGCCGTTAAAATCATAGCCTGCCCGGCACGGGGTCCCGCACCCCAACTTACCCATTCCTTGACAAAGGTATCTGTCGTCGTTTCTGGTCTAGTAGCCCTCACAATTTTATTGACATAATCGATTAAATCGTCACTTATGGGAACGTCCCGCACCAATTGCTGTAGCTTTATGATATCTTCCCCTCCCAGCACTTTTTCTATAACCGCTTTCTTTGAACCCGTGGTGTTCTTCAAGATGGCAGCTTCTTCTTTGGCAGTAGGGTATCCTATTTTAATATAGAACAAAAAACGGTCCTGTTGGGCTTCCGGTAAGGCAAAAGTACCCGATTGCTCAATGGGGTTCTGGGTGGCTAAAATAAAAAATGGTCTAGCCATGGGATAGGTTTCCCCGGAGTAGGTCACTTCAAATTCCTGCATGGCCTCAAGTAATGCTGCCTGGGTTTTTGGAGGAGTTCTATTAATTTCATCCGCCAGGATGATATTCGCAAAAATTGGCCCCTTATTAAATTTGAAGAATTTCTTCCCGGAACTATGGTCATCTTCTAAAATCTCCGTACCAATGATATCCGAAGGCATAAGGTCTGGCGTAAACTGAATTCTATTGAATTTTAAATCTATGGCTTGTGAAAGGGTTCGTATCAATAGGGTTTTTGCAAGACCCGGCACTCCTTCCAATAAGGCGTGGCCACCTGCTAAAAAAGTGATCAGCAAATGCTCAATCGTCTCTTCCTGCCCCACAATGACCTTCGCAATCTCTTTTTTTAGCAAAGAAAGTTTATCGGTCAGTTCATTTATTTCTTGTTCTGCTTTCAGCAGTTTGTTATCCATATGAATACTTTAAGAAGTTAATGCATACATCACGATATTCACTCCAAATCGTGTATTGTCTATTTTATACCAACGTTTGTTTCTAAAATCATAATCCCATTCGCATCCATAATCCTTATTGCTGTAGAGTACGCCGACCCTACCATTTACCTCAATTGCCTTTAAATACTCATGGACGAGGTCATCTCCCCAACCGTTCAGCTCTTGGGACGTGGTTGGCGGGCCATCCTCAAATTCAAAAAAAATGGAATACAGTTCATGGTCATTGGGTAATTTCTTTAACCTGCTATTCCCAAATATTTCTTCCATCTGACGTTCAAAGGATTTGGCAAAAAGTCCATCGATGTCATGGTTGCAATCGTCAACAAAAACAAAGCCCCCGTTGTTCACATACTTTTCAAAGTTCTCTCTTTCCTTTTTTGTGAACTGCACTAGTTTGTGACCGGACAGGTAACAGAAGGGACACTTAAAAATGGCATCGCTCGCCAAGGGCACGATATTCTCTACCGTATTGACCTTTAAAGTGGTGTACTCCACCAAAGAATTCAAAAGATTGGAGGGCATTCGCTGATCTACATCCCAATCCCCGGATTCATACTGTAGCCTAGTAAAGAAAAAATTTGTGCTCAAGAGGGTACCATTCTAATTTTATTATAACGAAAAAACCGGTTGCAACAGACATCAGCTACAACCAGTTTATTTACGTATTTCACGTTAAACCGCGTCCGATAAACTCGTAAAAGTGAAGTCCCTTATTTTCATGTATGGTATAAGATTACCGTTGATGCGCACTTGTTTGCCAAGTGTCTCCAAGTTGTTCAACATGATTATTGGACTCTCATTAAATCTAAAGTTCTTAACAGGATACTTGATTTCTCCGTTTTCAATATAGAAAGTCCCATCTCTTGTTAATCCCGTATAGAGCAGGGTTTGCGGATCTACGGTTCTGATGTACCATAAACGCGTTACCAAAATTCCCTTTTTTGTGCTTTTAATCAAATCCTCAAGAGAGGCGTCTCCTCCGCCCATAATGAGATTATCCGGGTAAGGTATAGGGTCTACCCCTTTTTGCTGGGCCCAGTACCTACTATAGGCCAAATTCTTTACGACTCCGTTTTCTATCCAAGAAGTTTTCTTTAAAGCTTGTCCCGAACCGTTCCAAGTACCGGTGGGTACTTCTGGATGAAGGGGGTCTGACCAAAGATTCACGCGTTCGTCCACAATTTTCTCCCCTATCTTGGTTCCGCCTCCTTCTTTGGACATAAAACTACGGCCTTCGTCGGCAGTTCTGGCATCTATGGAATAGCCCAGATTAGTGATTAGATTTTCCGCTGCGGCCGGTTCCAAAATCACGGTATATTTTCCCGGCTCTATGGCCTTGGCCTCTTTGGAAAGTACCGCCTTATCAATTGCTGTTTTCGATGCTTCCGAAGCATCGAACTTGGCAATATCGTTATAGTCTCTAGAAACCCATCCAGACCCTGTACCATCATTACTGCGCATGGTCACCGTAAAATCTACGTTGGAATATTTGTTATAGGCAAATAAACCTTTAGAATTGAGCATGGCGCTAAACCCGTAAGAATCGTCCAAAAATCCCGCTGCGGTTACATCGTTGGCTATTGCCGGTTGTATACTGTCATTCGCAACGGTAGCTCTATATTCTGGTGAAATATTTGCCGTTGCTTCTACGTAATTTATTGCCTCATCATAGGTTTGTTGCTCCAAAGGTTCCATGAATTCTGGATTCTCCGGAGATAATTTCGCTAACTCCTCTGCCCGTTTGACTACTTTTTCTAAAGAGACATCATCAAATTCGTCTATGGTTGCCGTCCCGGACTTTTTACCATAACTGGATTGCACCACCAAGGTTTGGTTAGATCGGTGCCCGGAGGTGGAGACGGAATTCCGTGCGTAACGTATGTTACCACTTTCACTTCCGCTCAAGTTTATTTCGCAAGTATCAGCCGTGGAAAAACGCAATGCTTTCTCCATTATTTTTCTAGCTTCTTCTTCTGTATATATTGCCATTTTAGTATTTTTTGTTGGGTGAATTGCTTAGATGCTACGACCTGTATTGATTACATTGATATCGTTAAACCTAGTGGTAGAACTACCATGGGATACCGCACTTATCTGTGATGGCTGTCCTTTACCGTCAAAGAAGGAACCGAACATCCTGTAATCGCTTTCATCACAAATCTTTGCGCAGGAGTTCCAGAACTCTTGCGTGTTGGACTGATATGCCACATCATTAAGCATACCCACTATTTTACCATCTTTAATTTCATAGAAAACAGTACCTCCAAACTGGAAGTTATACCGTTGTTGGTCGATAGAGTAAGAGCCTCTCCCGGCAATATAGATTCCTTTTTCAACATCTTTTATCATTTCGGAAATGGAATATTTTTCTTTACCCGGCTCTAATGATACATTGGGCATTCTTTGGAATTGCACATCGTTCCAACTTTGGGCATAACAACATCCATGGGATTCATTCTGGCCAATAATGTTCACTTGATCACGAATGGCCTGATAATTTACCAATGTTCCGTTCCTGACTAAATCCCACTGTTTGCATTTTACTCCTTCATCATCATAACCAACAGCACCAAGACTACCCTCCATGGTTTTGTCGGCAACGAGGTTTACAATATCGCTACCGTAGTTAAAGTCACCGGATTTCCACTTGTCCAACGTAGCAAAACTTGTACCCGCGTAGTTTGCTTCGTAACCGAGCACCCTGTCCAGTTCCAAAGGATGCCCAACAGATTCATGAATCGTTAACCCTAAATGGTTAGGCTCTAAGACCAAATCATATTTCCCAGGGTCTACTGATTTCGCGGTAAGCATTTGTGTTGCCTGTTTAGCGGCCTGTACCGCATCCTCCACAATATCATAACTCTTTCTATACAGAGTGATTCCTGCCGGACCTTCCAGTTTTTCGGAAGCCAGACCGTCCATATATTCATAACCCATACCCATCGGGGCACTCATGGCCTGTCTAGTCTTGAACTTGCCCGCTTCCCTATCGACCGCAGTAACGCCGAAAGTAGGCCATATACGGTGTACGTCCTGGTCTATGTAAGAACCGTCCGTTGAAGCAAAATACTTTTGCTCGTTCACCATGAACAACGCAGAGTTTACAAAATTGGCACCATTATTCATAGCGGCCGCGTTTGCATTTAAAAGTAAATCTACTTTCTCGGAAACCGGAACCTCTTTAAAATCTTTTTGAATAGGCGTTTTCCAAGATACTTCACCATGCGCTTGCACGGGAGCCAATTTTACGGGCTCTGTCTGAATCTTAGAATTTGCCTTTGCAATAGCTACAGCCTGTTGTGTCGCTTTTTTGATACCATCCTCAGTAACACTGTTCGTGGAGGCAAAACCCCAAGTCCCGTTAGCGATGACCCGTATACCGATTCCAAAGGATTCTGTATTAACCACATTTTGTACCTTGTCCTCTCTTGTAAAGACATATTGGTTCAAGTATCTACCTATTCTAGCATCCGCATAGGTGGCCCCCATCGATTTTGCGGTATTGAGTGCTACATCTGCCATGCGTTTCTTAACTATAACATCCATGCCTGGCTCCAGCAGTGCTTCTGCCTGAATGTTATTTCCCATCAAACTAGCTGGCACCAAGAGTGAGGCTGCGCCCATTCCCGATAATTGTACAAAGTCTCTTCTTTTCATCTAGTGTTATTAAGTTATTGCCCCCTTGTCCTTTTAAAACATAGCTTAAAGCGACTAGGGAGTGTTCGTTAGTTCTAGTCAGCATTCAAAAAATAGTGGATACCGTGTCTTTTTTTAATGACTCGCCCTAAAATAGCGAATTAAATAGATAAGCACCTCGGGCATTTAGATTTTATTAAGAAGATTTTATGAAAAAACAATGGTGTTACATTTGTGCTCGCATCAACTCTTATTCGTCATGCGAACAGTATATTAACTTTTTCGTCACTAGGTTAATTTTTAATTTGAAGTATGGGAAGAGCTTAAAACAAAAAAACACAAGGCTTTTTTCGTGATTTTGTTTGTATATCGTAAAATTGAAATTATATTTGCAGCCGCTTATAGCGACACGGTGCCTTAGCTCAGTTGTTGAGTCCCGAAGCATCGGGAGACAAAAAATCCATGTGCTTGGCATTACCAAAAGCCAAGAAGTTAAATAGAAAATTGAAATATTGATAATAATGGTGCCTTAGCTCAGTTGGTAGAGCAATGGACTGAAAATCCATGTGTCCCTGGTTCGATTCCTGGAGGCACCACAACTAATCCTCGCAATAGCGGGGATTTTTTGTTTATATTTTTTCCAAATGCATTACCTGTACATTCTTTACAGCGAGAAAATAAGCAGATACTATATCGGGGAATCTCCGGATATAGTAAATAGGTTAGAACAACACAATGCTCATTATTTTAAAAAAGCATTTACAAAAGCGGCGGGCGATTGGGAAATTGTAGTTTCGATGCAATTAAAAAGTAGGAAAGATGCAATCTATCTTGAAAAATTCATTAAACGAATGAAAAGCAAAACCTTCATTCAGAAGATTGTAAAGGACAATGACATTCTATTGGATATCCTAAATAAAAAACCATAGCTCTGGTTCCCCCGAAGCGTCGGGGCTGGAGGCACCACAACTAATCCTCGCAATAGCGGGGATTTTTTGTTTATATTTTTTCCAAATGCATTACCTGTACATTCTTTACAGCGAGAAAATAAGCAGATACTATATCGGGGAATCTCCAGATATAGTAAATAGGTTAGAACAACATAATGCTCATTATTTTAAAAAATCATTTACAAAAGCGGCGGACGATTGGCAAATTGTAGTTTCGATGCAATTAAACAGTAGGAAAGATGCAATCTATCTTGAAAAATTCATTAAACGAATGAAAAGCAAAACCTTCATTCAGAAGATTGTAAAGGACACCGACATTCTATTGGATATCCTAAGTAAAAAACCATAGCCTTGGTTCCCCCGAAGTGTCGGGGCTGGAGGCACCACAACTAATCCTCGCAATTGCGGGGATTTTTTGTTTACGGTCATTATGACAACTAATCCCATATTCGCTTCACCTTATTTTCGCTAAGGCTATTTAACCGTAAGCTATCCGTTGATAGGTTCTTCACCTCCAAAATCGTAAAGGAATCTCTTGGGAATATTTGGTTCGTCATTACGTACTGCCCTTTGTTTACAAAAAGCTCAATAGAAGATTTATCCAGGAGTATCCTAAACTCCACCTCATCCTCGGGTAAATTAGGAACGAACATGGTCTGGGGACCTAAGGCAAAATTAGCGGCAAAATCCGTTACACCAGATGCGGTGCGGTCAAACATTATTTTACCGTCAGCACCATTTAGGGTAATTACCACGCTATCCCCTAGCTCATTTTTTAGACGCATTTGAAACGCTCTTGCAGAAGTATTAAAGCGGATCTCCGACTGGTTGTTATGCTGTAACTCCATCGTTTCCGTTTGGCTCGGACCTACTGTGAAATCTACTTCTTTTGAGCCTTTTTTCACAATGGCGTCCAAGGCTGCCAACGGATAATTTATAAGCTCGTAGACATCGTTGTTCTTTTGCAAGGACAATTTTCTTGGCATCGTCATGGCACTACGCCATTTTTCGGTAGGGGTATCGCGAGCGTAGTCCCAGTTGCTCATCCAACCTATAAAAATACGTTCGTTATTCGGGGTGTTGTTGTACGTTACACCAGCGTAGTTATCCCTTCCTAAATCTAGCCATTTGCTTGCTACTTGATTCGTCGTAAAGGTCTCCCCATCAAAATCACCCACAAAGTATTGCGTTCCGCTTCCTCCGTTCGGGGCACCTGGATTGATGCTGATCAACAACACCCATTTTTCCTCTGCCGACCCTTCTACTTTTAGAGGAAACATATCCGGACATTCCCAAACTCCGCCATGCGCTCCTTTATCCTTTCCAAATTCGCTCACCTGGTTCCATTTTTTTAGGTCAGGCGAATTCCAAACCTGCATATGGTCCCCGGCCACCAAAAGCATTGTCCACAATTGTAATTGCTCGTTCCAGAATACCTTAGGGTCCCTAAAATCCTTGATGCCGTTATTACCTATGACAGGATTACCCTCGTACTTGGTCCAACTATCACCATTATCCAAGCTATAAGCAATGCCCTGTGTCTGAAAATCTTTTCTGCCCGCTTTTTCTCCCGCCATTAAATGATAGGTGAAAATGGCCACTAAAGGTGGTGTGTCCGCAGTTCCGAAACCCGAAGTATTATCCACGTCCACTACGGCACTACCGGAAAATATTAGGCCGTTGTCGTCCGGATATAAGGCTATGGGCTTATGCTTCCAATGCATCATATCCTTGCTTACGGCATGGCCCCAATGCATAGGCCCCCAAACCGTACTATCGGGATAGTACTGATAGAACAAATGATAGGTCCCGTCTTGGTAAACGAGTCCATTAGGATCGTTCATCCATTTTTCCTCTGGCGTAAAATGGTACTGTGGGCGATACGCTTCCGTATAGTAGGATTCTTTCTTTGACACCTCATTTTTCAAAAGCTTATCAGTATTATCCTTACAGGAAAAAATTACCAGTGGAAGTATAAGAACGAGAGTATTGATGTACTTAATTTTCATTTTTTAAACATTTATTTGGCTTTTGCACTGATGGTAAAGCACCTCTAAAATAGTACCTTTACAAAACTAAAGTAATGATTTAATGAAACCTTTTCTTACGTTCCTTTCTATTTTATTGTTTGGCCACAGCATTTGGTCGCAGGATAAGCTGGACCGAACACTGAAAAAATTCAATAAGGAGTCGGTTCCCTACATCTATACCAACGATCTGGCATCTGCTGAGGGAACCATACTTTTAGATACACGCAAAAAAGAAGAATACCAGGTAAGCCACTTAAAAAATGCCATTTGGGTAGGTCACAAAGAATTTGACGAGGATAGGGTACGTTCAAAAATACCGGACAAGGAAGCTACTATCGTTGTCTACTGTTCCATTGGGGTACGTTCAGAAAATATAGGCGAAAAACTTATGGATATGGGCTACCGCAACGTAAAGAATCTCTACGGAGGTATTTTTGATTGGAAAAATACGAATCGTCCCGTTTATAATCTCAACAATCAAAAGACCGATAGCGTTCACGCTTTTAGTAAGCATTGGGGGAAATTATTGACCAAAGGCATCAAGGTCTATGACAAGACCAAAGAGTGAATCGATTTAAAAAACTATAAATACCAGTTATTTTTGGGAATACTACAAACTAAAAAAGAAGTGAAAGATGAAAAAACCGTTGATTTTCATCTCGTTAATTCAAAAAATCTCCTGCTTATATTCACGCGAAATCCAGAGCTGGGAAAATGCAAAACAAGACTTGCAGCTAAGGTAGGTGATAATGCCGCTCTGGAAATCTATAAATTTCTTTTAGGACATACGGCGAGCATCACCAAAAACCTTTATGCCACCAAGGCCGTTTATTATTCCGAGGAAATCTGGGAAAATGATATTTGGGACCCTACTATCTTTGATAAAAAATTACAAGAGGGAGCAACTTTAGGCGAACGCATGGCGAACGCATTTAAAGATGGATTCGAAAAAGGGTTTGAGCGTATACTAGTCATTGGAAGTGACATGCACGACCTTAACCAACAAGATCTTGAAGAAGCCTTTAAAGCTTTAGAAAAAAACGATTACGTGGTAGGGCCCGCGTTGGATGGTGGCTACTATCTTCTGGGAATGAAAAAATATAAAGATGCGCTTTTTAATGCTAAGGATTGGGGAACGGAAACCGTTTTGGAGGCTACCTTGAAGGATTTAAAGGAAGAACGTTTGCAATTACTTTCAGAAAAGAACGATGTAGACCATTATGAAGATATTAAAGACATTAAGGCTTTTGCGCCTTATTTAAAACATATGAAAAATGACTAAGAAACAATTACAGGAATCCGTTGATTATCTTATTAACAAGGGTTTTGATGCCCCAGAATTTGGAATTGTATTGGGAACTGGATTGGGTAGGCTAGTAGATGAGATTCAGGAGCCTATAGAGGCGCATTACAATCATATCCCGTTTTTTCCATTGGCCACTGTTGAATTTCATACCGGCAAACTGGTTTTTGGTACCATTGAAGGTAAAAAAGTAGTGGTAATGCAAGGTCGCTTTCATTTATACGAGGGTTATGATTTTCTGGATATTACCTATCCCATACGCGTTATGCATATGCTGGGCATAAAAAAACTCTTCATTTCCAATGCCGCTGGGGCAATTAACCTGGATTTTAAAAAGGGAGATATTATGCTCATTGAAGATCACATTAACCTGCAAGGTGGTTCGCCCCTAGCATTTAAGAACGTAGCGGAGTTCGGGGAACGTTTTACAGACATGTCGGAGCCTTATGATTTGGAAATGCGCGAAAAATTGGAAAATATCGCCGTTACACATAACATATCCTTAAAGAAAGGTGTCTACGCATCGGTTGTTGGGCCTCAGTTAGAGACAAAGGCAGAGTATCGGATGCTTAAAATTTTAGGTTCGGATGCCGTGGGCATGAGTACCGTTCCGGAAGTAATAGTGGCCAATCACTTGGGTCTGCCCATTGTAGCGGTCTCCGTATTGACCGATGAATGTGACCCTGATAATCTGAAACCCGTGGATATCGGGGAGATTATTGCCATTGCCGGCGAAACAGAACCTAAAATGGTAAAATTATTCAGCGAATTGATAAAACAACTGTAAGGTTAGCACTGTTTGTACCACTACTAGCACAATCAGTTTGTTTTAAATGACCATACAATTCCCACAAATCAGTATTATAATCCCAGTTCTTAATGAAGAGGATTATATAAAAAAAGTGCTGCTGAGTATTAAAAATAATACCTCTTCAAACCAAGTAAAGGAAGTACTGGTCATTGATGGGGGTAGTGAAGATACTACCGTAAAAGAAGCCACGAAAGCGGGCGCCAGAGTAATTTCAACCTCAAAAGGGAGAGCTTTACAGATGAACGTCGGAGCTGCGATTGCCACAGGTGATATCTTGTATTTTTTACATGTAGATACCTTACCGCCCAAAGATTTTGATCTAGAAATTTTGCAAGCCTATACCGAAGGTTTTAAAGTGGGTTGTTTTCGTATGAAATTTGATACTACCCACCTATTTTTAGATATTTTTGCTTGGTTTACGCGCTTAAATACACAGATATGTCGTGGTGGAGACCAATCGCTATTTATCCTCAAAACCTTATTTGAAAAAGCCAATGGATTTAACGAGTCCTATAGAATATATGAGGACAACGAATTCATTAGAAGAATCTATAAAATGGCTTATTTTAAAGTGCTTAACAACACGGTGACCACCTCTTCTAGAAGATATGACAAAAAGGGCATATTGGCCTTACAATGGCATTTTGGAATGATACACCTAAAACACTTCTTTGGCGCAGGACCCGATACGCTCCATCGGTATTACGTAAAACACATCGCCCTATAAAAGTTACTCTTGTTCAAAGTCTTGTAGCACGCCCTCGGAAATCCATTTTGCCAATGCCTGCCTATTATCCGATACCAAAATTCTTTTCTGGTCTTTCTGGTTCTTGATATTCCCTATTTCTATAAACGTCATTGCCGGATGTGTTTTCTTTACCAAATAAAGGGAAGTTCTATCTTCAAATGTACCCGAATAGGTTCGGTTAGGTTGATATTTTTTATACTTCTTTTGAAATGTCCGATGAATATTTTCCGCCAATTTTTTACCGTTCTTACTTTTCTCGTGATGATAGAAAAAGACATCGATATTTTGACCTTGACTTCTACTATCTATATGGGTAACAATTAGGCGTTGGTATTTGCCCTTATTCTTTTTGTAAAGCTTATTGATGATTTCTACCCGCTGTTTTAAGCGCGCTACTTGGTTTAAGGGAATCTTTTTATCAGGATAAGCAACCTCATCTCTATCTATTTCCAAAATACGCTCATCCCGTATACCATCATTCTCATCTCTAATAATAATATAAACCTGAGCGCCATGGGCCATTAACTCTCTGGCCAACCGTAACGTAATGTCATAGGCGTACTCATCTTCAGAAATAGATTTTCCTTTATATACGGCCATAGCGCCGGGGTCTGGGCCACCATGTCCGGAAACCAAATAATAGACAGCTCCTTTGAGCCTTTCGCTTTTGGACAGCACCTTTTCGTGTTTTTCTCCAAAAATGGAAACGGTCATTGCTTCAATTTCTTTTATTTTCTTGGTCTGTTCCTGTATGGAATCTACGACAGGTACCGTGTCCAAAATTACTCTTGGAACAAGGTAATCTCGCCCTTCATATAAGTGAACGCTATCCCTTAAGTTGTCTATATTCAGCTGAATAAACGATTCGTACGCCTCGTACGGATTTATTCCTTGTTTTCTTAGCAAGGACAAGACCCCATCCCCTTTTTCCGCAGTAACGGTCTTCAAGGAATCTTGAGCAAGTAGATTGCCAGAAAGGAGCAGAAAAATACCGATGTAAAACGTTTTCATTGTAACTACATTAAACAAAGTTCATGCCGCACTAAAAGGAACAAGATTTGCATTAACCACCACTGCTATTCTGGGCATAATCCTTAGCTATACCTTCCATAATCATCTTGGCCAAATAGGTTTTCCCTGCTTTTACCTCAATACCCTTTTCAAGGGCTTTTTTTCCACTATCCAATGAAAGTATCGTTACTGGAGCTAAGATGTTCTTAGCAAGGTAAATACCAATCTCATCATCAAAGATGGAGATGCCTTTTTTTACGTCCGTTCTCTTCGCAGCATACTTTTTGATACTCTTTTGCAAATTACCGGCCAGTGCAAGACCCTCTTTACTTGAACTATAATGACTCACATTAACGGCGTAATTCCTAGCACTTCCGTTCAATTCTTGTAGTACTAGTACGCGTTGATAACTCCCGTTATTCATTAAATACTTCTTATTTATGACCCCGGAATACTCCCCTAACTCCAATAAACCAAAATCTTTATCTACGGCCTCCTTACTAGGATTATCCGTGTTTGATGCATCTTCCAAAATATAAACTTTAGCACTCCTTACCAACAACTCTTTGGCCAGTTGAATAATGAAATTATTAGAGCGCTCCGAAATATCCCCATCGCTTAAATTAGGTGAATACATAATGTAATAAACCGAATGTTTTAGGGTGCTATCCTTAACTGCCAATTTGGATAGCTCCTTATCGAAAATAGGCTTTTCTATCTGCTCGTTAACAACTATTCTAGTGCCCCTATTTTTAAAAGAATCCGGAGCATCCGGTAAGAGATATTTTTTACCGTTGATCAATTCACTGCCATTGCGAATATGTTCCTCGTTTAACTTGTAGAATTCTTCGTAATGTGTAGCGGGATCCATACCGGCGTTTCTCAATATAGAAAAGATACCGTCTCCTTTTTTTGCCATAACGGTATCGATTCCTACTTGACCGGAAAGACCATTAAAAGCAAATAATGCTATGATAAATAGAAATAGTCTAAGGCGCATAGTAATGGTTTCGTGTTCCAGTAACAAATATCATTAAAAATACTGCCCTATGCCAAAAACAATACCTCTATCTCCGTCTTTTGTAATACCATATCCATAATCAATCCTAAAGATGGCATTGAAAATTCTTTTGTGCATAAAACGTAGTCCTGCTCCTGGGTAAATCCTTATATTTTGATTGTCACTAAAATCCCCGAAATCACCACCTGGATTTCGCCAAGAGCCGCCATCGATAAAGACATTACTCTGCAAGACAAACCAATCTTTATCTATCAACGTATGTCTATATTCCGTATTTATGACAATGGCCCCCGTACCTCTGTCAATTGTATTCCCGACACCTCTAATATTCAAATTATTATCTACCGTGAAGGGTGCAAATGGGGTATCTACGTTACTGGCAAGACCTAGGCGAAGACGGCTTGCCCAATTGCCCTTTTCACCAACGCGGTGGTAGTAGGAAAAATCATTAAAGCCAATCCAAAAATCAGGGAGATTGTTATCCGTACTCCCAACATACTGAAGATTTAGACTGCTCTTGAAACCGGAGAGGTATTGATAATGGTAGTTGACGTTATCAAAATTATAAATAAGCTTAAAAAGATGTTTATCTACGGATAGCTCTTGTGGGACTCCAGGACTAGTGGCACCGAACAGGTAATCATAATCTTCCGTAAAGAAACTTATACCTAACTCTAATCTGTTTTTAAAATTCACTTCATAAAGCCCTAAAACTTCAAAACCCTCGTTATTGTAGCGGTAATCTGCCGTATCGTTATCAAAAAATACAGGTTCCTGCGTGGTAAAACTATTGTAATTGAGCGCCAAGCCAAACTTATTACTGAACAGATAGGGTGCCCTAAAGCTTAGTCCGTAAGAATTAAAAATATCATATTGATAAAAGCCTCCCAAGGTGATGTTCCTACCAAAAAGATTGAACTCTTGGAGCCCTACCCTAAAGGCGAAATCGTCATTCGCGGAACTGAACAGATTAGCAAAAGGTATGAGTGTAAAGTTTTCTTCTATGCCGTAAGTAACGCTATAATTGCCTCCAACAGCAGGAAAAACTTGATAGTATGCATGCGATATGGAGGGAAGCCTTTTGAGACGGGTCATATCTTTCTCTAGGAGTGTGGAGTCCAAAACCATCCCCTCTCTTAATTCTACCAAATTCTTGACAAAAGAAGGTTTTGTTCTTTTGGTCCCTTGGATTTTTATATCCTGCACTATTCCTTCCTGTGCGTTCAGAAACGGACAAAGAAGCAACAGAAAATATATTACATATCTGGTAATCATTGAACTATGGCTAGATTACAAAAATAGGGCTTAGTTCCTTGAAAAGTATCACAACGCCAACCGAATGTAATTAGGGTGTAAAATTTCTTGTGGAAAATAGATTCACCCAATTATCCTCACTTACGGCTAATAGTGTAATACCATAGGTGAGACCAGGCTGCAGACTGTCCGGTGTTTTCGGTGTAATATTCAGCACCACATTGTCCAATTCGTAAAATCTAAAGAATCTATCAAAGGTGTAGGTTCCGGAAATGAGATTATTATCAGCGTCCGTAATCACTTGAAAATATATCTTGGTATCGTTGTAAAGGCCGTCTTCCCAACTAATCAAAGGATTTATTGTATGAGACTCCACACTTACATTGGTAGCAATATACTCCGTAGGTTTGCTTTTGTTCTTTATTCGGATAGGGTTGGATAAATGTATTTTTCCATCTTCCTCAAAACTCACAATTACCCATTTTTCTTGATTAATCGCAACTTCAAACTTCTGTAAAAAACCATTGAAAACATCTAGTAGCGGTGAAACCTTTATTTGATATGCGTCAAAATCCGTTTTCTCTATACCCTCATCAATCGCTTCAAAGTATTGAATGTTGGTTGCGCCCGGTCTAGGGTATAGAAAAACGCTTACCAAATCGTCATTCGGATTACTTGCCGCACAGGCTATTACATTATCCACAACAATTTCTTTAGTGCCAATAAAAGAAGATAGGGAACTGTTTTCTGGTAAATCGTCCGAACAGGATAGCAATAAACCAATACCTAATACAAGAATTCTTTTCAATTTTTAAAGGCTTTATAATGATTTCCAATGACCTCTTGCGCCGGTTTGTTCTGCGGAGTAAACCGGTTATCCAATGCCCCACCGGATGTGTCATGTTTTATGAACCATTTCCACACATACCCACCGGCGAACCAATCTTCTGACCAAAATTCATTGAATATGGCCTCTTTTGCATTTGCTTGAGCCACCAAGTTTACGTTGTCTTCATTATTGTCTACCATCCAAGGTTTTTTGGCAGTGTAGTCCATACTGCGGTAACCAAACTCCGTAAAAAGCACTTGTTTATCATTGGCCAAGGATACCTCCGATATCTTCTCTTTCCATGGTTGCCACCCTTGCTGCAACCCCTTAACTGTTGGGGTCTTTGCATCCGACAGGGGAAAATAGGCATCAATCCCTATATAATCCAGTTCTTTCCAAAACGGCGTTCTTTTATACTCGTCCCAATTGGCTGCATAGGTTAACTTACCTTTATAGATAGCTCGTACTTTCTTTATCAATCCTAACCAATAATCCGGTCTACTCTCAACAAATTTTTCCAGTTCCGTACCTATACAAAGAATAGGTACCGATGTTTCTTCAGCCAAGGCCGCATAATTCAAAATGAACTTATCGTAAGAGTTTTCCAATTTCTTCCAATTTTCTTCGGTTTCCATCATTATGGTACCCGTAAACTCTCCCCTCCACACCCAAATTTGAGGTTTTAACATTACCGTTATTCCGTTCTTTTGTAAGAGCGCTATGTACTGCTTGGCACCTTCACTGGTTTCTCCGAACCATTGCCTATCCGTATCAAAAATAATTTCGGGACTTGCAATTTCCCGCATAAAACCGAAGGGCATCACGGCGGCACTGTTGGCATGTATATTAAGCACCTCGTCTACTTGTGCCTGAGTAGCCTTATCCCTGGAAGCAACGAAGCTTACCCCGTTTATTTTCTCCTGAGCATCACTGGTGCAAGAGAATTGTATAAAGCAAATGAAAAGGAGTCCTAATTTTCTCATGATAGAATATTACGACTCCTAATTTAGTTTTTTTAAGGGGTTATTTTAAAAAATACCTCGTAATCCTATGTTAAAGGTTTCACCTAGACCTGTATTACTTCCTCGTACAAAATTGGTGTATAAAACTTCCACATTCAATGCTTTGGTCAATTGGTATTTAGCACCTCCGCCGACAGCGGTAAAATCTTGAGCAAAATCATTTCCTAGATCTAAACGCTGAGAATGTTGGGCTAAAGCAAGAACCGTAAATTTAGAACTTGGGAAATAACTGATAAAGACCCCCGGATTTATATTTAAACTATTATTTGCAAAGCTTTCATCTTGGTCTCCGAAATTAAGCTCTGTTGTCAATTCTGTGAATAATTGCCATTTGTTTCCGGGGAAGGTGTAATCGTAAAATAAGCGATTCTGCCAAACAAAACCGTTCTGCTCCAAGAATACGCCATTTTCAGTTTCATTATCTATCAATGGTATAAAGAGTGAACTTTGAATTGAAAAATTACTGACAGAAGCAAAAGGCACAAACTTAATAGATGGGGCAAAAGCCGTTAGACCTGAACGGGAATTATCGTCACCACTGAAGCTAAACACATCTAAAGCACCCCTTTCATCATTCTGTGAACTAATTACGTTAGAACGCAACCTCGCGATAAAACCTAGATTTACTCTGTTGTTACGTCCTACTCCGGTATAGAATTCAAAGGTAGAAGTGAAAAATGATTGTCTAGGCTCCTCACCATCCGTAAATGTACTTTCCGTTTGCGTGTAAAGGTTGTTGAACCATTTGATATCAACTTGACCTTTACCTATTAATTTAGAGGGTGTGTACTGTTGAATATTACTTTTTTGCTGTAAACTGTCTTGCGAAACTCCGTTAAAAAAAGCCAATAGGGTTCCTGCAAGAAATAAATTTCTTTTTAATGATTTCATTACTAGTTATTTAAGTTGTTATTTATTGTTTTATTTGACCTCGTTCAAGGTCCAATCGTATGGATAATAGGACACTCTACTCTTGTCCGGAAGTTGTTCTGTTCTGTAGGCATTGATAAAGTCTACCAAATCCGAGCCATTTTGCTCAAAATCACCCTTATACCATTCAAATATTTGGGAAACTTGAACCTTGTTCTTGTTAACACGGATAAAGTTATTATCATTTAGTGCCTTTACTGTCTGCTTTTGCAACTGCGCATCTAACGTTGACGGTTGGTAGGCAGAATTAATTATTGGTGGACAACCCAAACCTGCGCAAACGAGCACAAAGTGAAATCTAGCTTCGGTAGGAAAATTGGCCCTGAGCAATTTATTTTCTATATCGTTCAAGGTGATGTTCTCCCCACCTACCTCATGCTTTTTCTTGTCAAAGAACCCGTTGACGTCCAAGGGAGATTTTAATGGATGGTTTCTTACAATACCATCTATGACCAACAAATTGTAGGTGTTTATCCAAAAAGCTTGGTAATTCTTTGCATCGGTCTTGGAAACAGAAATTTTCTTTGCATTAGCTAAAAGTGACGCTAGGACATCAGGATTGTTTTTTATCGCTTTATAATTTACACGACCGTTCTTAACATGTTCTTTTAAGAAACTATCTGTGCTGGCGAAGTAGCTATTTAAATCTTGGGCGTTGACACTGGCCAAGAAAAATAGGCTTATACTTAGGATGGTTATTGTATTTTTCATTTTAGTTGTTTTATAAATTGATTAGCATTTTCCACTAGGTCGAAACTATTTTAACATCCCTACAGTACTATCAGTTTTTTATGAATATTTTAAGAGTTTAAAGAATTGATACCTTAACATATTGACCAAGATGAATTTACCTAATCTTATGACAAAATTTTGTCATGTTCAGGAATACCTGTTAAATAATTCTCCGTTCTAAAATTTATAATCTTTCTAAATAAAGATGCTTTGTTAAGTTATTATCTTTAAGCACGACACAACAACCAACAAAACCAATTTATGGAACATATTGTTATTATCGGCAACGGTATTTCAGGGGTAACCGTAGCGCGCCACATTAGAAAACTCTCCGACAAAAAAATTACTATCATATCTGCCGAAACGGACTATTTTTTCTCCCGTACGGCTCTCATGTATATCTATATGGGGCATATGAAATTTGAGCACACCCAACCTTACGAAAATTGGTTCTGGAAAAAGAATAGAATTGAGCTGGTTAAAGGTTATGTAAAGCACGTACATACCGGTGCAAATAAGGTAGAACTGGCAGATGGTACCGCTATTGATTATGATAAATTGGTTATCGCCACAGGTTCTAAACCGAATAAATTTGGATGGTCAGGTCAGGATTTAGAAGGTGTACAAGGACTTTACTCCAAACAGGATTTGGATAATCTTGAAAAATTCGCTCCAGACAAAGAAACCTGCAAAAGAGCCGTCATCGTTGGCGGTGGACTCATAGGCATAGAGATGGCAGAAATGCTCCGTAGCCGTAAAATACCCGTAACTTTCTTGGTACGAGAAGACAGCTTTTGGAACGGCGTACTGCCTTCAGGTGAATCTGCCTTGATCAACGAACACATACAGGAACATCACATAGATTTACGCCTAGGCACTAATCTTGTTGAAATTTTGTCCGACGAAAATGGAAGGGCGAAAGCGGTGGTAACGGATAAAGGAGATACCATTGCCTGTGACGTAGTAGGCTTAACGGCGGGAGTTTCTCCTAATATAGACTTCTTAAAGGAATCCGATATTGAATTAGGACGAGGTGTAAAGGTGAACCGTTTGCTGGAAACCAGTGCCAAAAACGTTTATGCTATCGGAGATTGTGCCGAACAGCACGAGGCTATTGGCAACAGAAGACCAATAGAAGCAGTTTGGTATACAGGAAGGATGATGGGCGAAACTTTAGCGCAAACACTTTGCGGTAATCCAACGGAATACAAACCGGGACATTGGTTCAACTCTGCCAAATTTCTAGATGTGGAGTACCAAACCTATGGTTGGGTATTTAGCGAACGGGGAATGAAGGAGTACGAACAACACTTCCATTGGCGCCATAGCAAAGAAAAAATATGCATTACCGTAGCCTTCCATAAAGAGTCTAAATTATTCTTAGGCATAAATACATTTGGGATACGCATGCGCCACGAGATTTTTGACAAATGGCTTACCGAAGAAAGGAGCGTGGATTATGTTATGGAGTATTTAAAGGATGCGAATTTTGATCCTGAATTCTACAAACAATATGAGGGTGAGATAGTGGCCAAATACAACTCGGAATTTGGAACCAGTATAAACCCAAAAAAGAAAAGTTGGAAACGAATTTTCAGTAACGCTTAACCCATCGAAAGAATGAAAACAATAAAAAATATAGGGCTTGTCATTTTTTTGATTGGATTGGCCATTTTTACCGTATTACCTGTAATAGGAACCTACAAGATATCAAGTACCGATTTTAGTGAATTCGTAAACGAAAAAGGCATAAAAAGCGATTTGTTCATTTCGGATTTAGAAAAAAATGTTGTCAATCAATCCTTTGATGGCATGTTGGCCTTTGCGCCTATAATCACCGATGCCTTAGAAAAAGCAAATGCGCAACACCGCAAGAACAAAGAATACAAAAAAGTCATTTACACCAAACCCCATGACATGGCTGCCCAACTTGGAAAAAAAGCGGGTAGCGGTTTCATTGTAGAGAACAAGGGATTAATGTGGTTCCTTACTTTTGGATTAGGAATTATAGGAGCTTTACTCTTTATACTCCCCAATGTGGTACTATTAGGTCAAAAAGGAATTAAGAACGATGGTATCTACCATGAGAGCAGCACAAACAAAGGTTGGGTTGCGTGGCTGGTGTTTATCTTTCTCGTAGGTTTCTACCTTATTCTTTACTTCCGCTCAGAATATGCGGTAAACTGGACGTATCTGGTAGACCCTATCAGTGAAAGCCTTAGCGGTAACCCTGCGGGACATTGGTTTGTATACGGCTTTATGTATTGTGTGGTTATGACCGTTATGGCCGTGCGCATGTACATTAAGTACCGTCATAACATCTACCAAATAGTTCGGACGACCTCTGTACTGTTTTTTCAGATTGTATTCGCCTTTTTAATTCCTGAAATCATGGTAAGACTTCAAATGCCGTATTATGATTTTAAAAATGCCTTCCCGCTAGATTATGATTTCTTCTTTCAGTGGAACCTAAAATCGCTCATCAACAGCGGCGGTATTGGTATGTTCATTTTATTCTGGGGTATTATCCTTACCCTGGTCATTGTTCCTGTCATGGTATACTTTTTTGGAAAAAGATGGTACTGCTCGTGGGTTTGTGGTTGTGGTGGACTGGCAGAAACCCTGGGCGACCCATATAGACAGCACTCTAGCAAATCTTTATTTTCTTGGAAAGTTGAACGTTGGTTGATTCACAGTGTATTGTTATTCGCTTTGGTCATGACGGGAATGACCCTGTACAGCTTCTTTTCAGAAACGGGCACCGTGTTGGGCTTCAAAACATCGGGAGTACAAAATACTTACAGCTTGTTGATAGGTTCCGTATTCGCCGGTGTAATCGGTACGGGCTTCTATCCTATTTTTGGAAATAGGGTGTGGTGTAGATTCGGTTGTCCTTTAGCTGCTTATCTCGGTTTTGTACAACGTTTTAAATCACGTTTCAGAATTACTACCAATGGTGGTCAATGTATTTCTTGTGGAAACTGTTCTACCTACTGCGAACAGGGTATAGATGTAAGGGCCTATGCGCAAAAGGGCGAGAATATAGTCCGTTCTAGTTGTGTGGGCTGTGGAGTTTGTTCGGCCGTATGTCCACGTGGTGTACTAAAACTGGAAAACGGTCCGGAAGAAGGTCGCATTAATCCAACACAAGTCCTGTTAGGAAATGACCCCGATTTGATGGAATTGGTAAATAAAAAATAGTGCTATGTCCCCTAAATCATTCATTGTAGTAGTTTTTTTATTGGTCGTTTGTTCTTCCTACGCACAGGAAAAAACCTATAGTAAAACCTATCACCCTAACGGAAAATTAGCTTCGGAAGGGTGGTTGCGCTATAACGTTCCCACAGATTATTGGAAATTCTATCATGAAAATGGAAGAATTGCAGAGCAAGGAAGTTATAAATATGGCAAGAGAGATAGTTATTGGTATTTTTTCGACGAATACCGGGTACGTACCCAAGAGGGGCACTACCAAAATGGCGAAAAAGTGAATTGGTGGTTATTTTATGACAGTAAAGGGCGCATTAATCACAAATGCCAGTTGAGCAAAGGTGTAAAAAATGGGTACTGTCTTAAATATAGTGATGAGAAGCTTACTTCTGCTGAAAAATATAGCAATGGAAAAAAAATCAAGGAATGGACTAGCTTTGGCGCTTTTACCAAAGAGAACAGTTTATCCGATTTGAAATAATGACCCAAATTAAAGTAATTATCCCCGCCTTTAATGAAGCAGATTCTATTGCCAAAGTAATTAACGAGCTTCCTGAATCCGTAGCTGAAATTATTGTTGTGAACAACAATTCTACGGACCATACCATCCAAAATGCACAAAACGCTGGAGCAACGGTACTTACGGAAGAACAAAAAGGCTATGGTTATGCCTGCCTCCGTGGACTGGATTATGTTGCACAACAGTCCAAACAACCGGATATCATCGTATTTATTGATGGAGACTATTCTGATTATCCTGAAGAGTTGGATAAGGTAGTGGCCCCAATTTTGGAAGATGATATCGATTTTGTAGTCGGGGCAAGAAGAAAAAAATTGCGAGAAGAAGGATCCATGACACCGCAACAGGTTTTTGGCAACTGGTTGGCCACATTTCTGATGCGCCTGTTCTTTAGGGCAAATTTTACGGATTTAGGTCCTTTTAGAGCCATTAAATACGAAAAGCTCAAGGAATTGGAAATGCAAGACAAGACCTATGGGTGGACTGTAGAAATGCAATTGAAAGTTTTGCGAAAAAAAATGACATATACCGAAGTACCAGTACGTTACAAGAAAAGAATTGGTGTTTCAAAGGTGTCCGGAACGGTAAAAGGTAGTATATTTGCGGGCATTAAAATATTGGGTTGGATTTTTAAATACAGTATAAAATAATATGGGACTTACTATTTCTTACATCATTATTGCAATTTACAGTATTTCGCTGCTATTGATTTTCTTTTATAGCCTAGCTCAACTGAATCTTTTGGTGAATTATTTAAGTCAGAAAAGACAAAACCAGACCGCTCCCAAATACAACTTACTAGATCCAAAGGAGATTCCCTTCGTGACCATACAGCTTCCCGTTTACAACGAGGAATATGTCATGGAACGACTTTTAGAGAACATCGCAAAAATAGAATACCCAAAAAGTAAATTGGAAATTCAGGTGTTGGACGATTCCACGGACGACTCCGTTATCGACACGGCAAAAAGCATTAAGGCGCTGAAAGAAACCGGACTGGATATTCAGCACATACGCCGAGAAAATAGAACAGGTTTTAAAGCAGGTGCTTTAAAGGAAGGTCTAAAAATAGCGAAAGGAGATTTTATTGCCATATTCGATGCAGATTTTCTTCCATCGGCAGATTGGCTAAAGAAAACGGTGGTATACTTTAAGGACGAAGAAATAGGTGTGGTACAAACACGCTGGGGTCATATCAACAGAGAGTACTCTACGCTAACGAGGATTCAGGCTTTTGCCTTGGATGCGCACTTTACCCTAGAACAAGTAGGGCGTAATGCCAAAGGACACTTCATCAATTTTAACGGTACTGCAGGTATCTGGAGAAAAGACTGTATTATAGACGCGGGTAACTGGGAAGGTGACACCTTAACGGAAGACCTTGATTTAAGCTACCGCGCACAATTAAAAAATTGGAAATTCAAATATTTAGAGGATGTAGAAACTCCGGCAGAACTTCCTGTGGTCATCAGCGCGGCACGTTCGCAACAGTTCCGTTGGAACAAGGGCGGTGCGGAGAACTTTAGAAAAACGGTCTGGAGCGTTATTACCGCAAAGAATATTCCGTTCAAAACGAAGTTTCATGGGGTCATGCACTTGTTGAACAGTTCCATGTTCCTTTGTGTTTTTATCGTGGCCTTATTAAGTATACCCATGCTCTACATAAAGAACATGTACGGTCATTTAGGATGGGTTTTTGAAGCTACGAGCTTCTTTATCGTAAGTACCATTATTCTTTTTGTCTGCTATTGGTTTACCTATAAAAGTATTCAGGGAAGCAGTTTTGATAATTTTGTGGACTACATTAAACTGTTCTTCACTTTTTTCTCGGTAGCCTTAGGGTTTTCGTTACACAATTCCATTGCCGTGCTAGAGGGGCATATGGGCAAGCGAAGTGAGTTTGTACGTACCCCAAAATTCAATATCAATAACCTTACGGAAAGCTGGAAAGGCAACAAGTATTTGGCTAAAAAACTATCGCCCAATATGATTTTGGAATTTGCACTTATGGTCTATTTCCTATTTGGGATGTATAGTGCCATACCGTTGAACGACTTTGGTCTGTTCCCCTTTCACTTTATGTTGTTCTTGGGATTCTCTTTTGTATTCTTTAAGTCCTTGACGGCACGAGCCTAAATAGAAATACGTTTAAAAAATTATAAAGGATAGCCGAAACCGCTATCCTTTTTTGATGGCCGTAATCTTAAGTTTGGTATCTTGTTGGTGAAATAGGTATAAACGTGCCTAGGTGCGTTTATACAATTGTTGGCATAATTTAAGAAAATGAATCTACAAGGATTTGGAATTAGTAATTATAGAAGTTTCGATGAAAACGGAATTTACCTCAGCAATCTAAAAAAGATTAATGTAATTATTGGAAAAAATAATTGTGGTAAATCAAACGTTCTTCGGTTTTTACAAACTCTTAATTTCAACATCAAAGATTTAAATAAATTTCCTAATGATATTCAAAATCAACATCGTAGAAGCGGACAACAATCGACATTAAATCTTCGTATAAAAGGGGAAGAATTACCTGTTGACAAAAATAAAATGCGACCATATTTAAATTTTGACTACGACAATTTTCTTTCAGAGTACCATAGTTTAAGTATCTCTTTAAATTCTCAACAAATTGAACTTCCAAAATTCTTTGAAAAACTAAGCCAACAACAGTTGGTACCTTTTCAAACCCAGTATTCCTCTGCTGGTCGGGTTCAATTAATAAATACTATAAAGCAACAGTGGATAAGGACAATAATTAGTAAAATTCAATCCACATTTGAGGACTTAATTTATATACCTCATTTAAGAGTAATTAAAGAGGCTCATTCGTATGGAGACTCTAACTCTTCGATAAATGGTTCGAACATAATCAGTAAAATGTTTGAAATGCAAAACCCAGTTATTGGAGACGAAAAATCAAAAGAAAAATTCAATTTAATTCAAACTTTTGTTTGTGACTTAATAAATAAACCAGACCTACAAATTGAAATTCCTCACACAAAGGAGGAAATAGTATTAACCATTGATGGTAATAGGCTACCTCTTGAATCTTTCGGTACTGGAATTCATCAATTGGTGATAATGTGTAGCACTTTAGTAATTCATGAGAATTCTATAGTTTGTATTGAAGAGCCAGAAATTCATCTCCATCCTGAATTGCAAAGAAAATTCATTAAGTTTTTAGGCAAAACAAAGAATACATATTTTATAACAACTCATTCTAATATTTTCCTTGACTCTAGATATAATACGTCCATTTATCACGTAATAAATGATGGTGTCAAATCATCAATTTATAACGCTAACAGGACAGCAAAAACATTTTCAATTCTAAACGACTTAGGTTACCATTCAAGTGATATTTTACAAGCTAACGGAATAATTTGGGTCGAAGGACCAAGCGATAGAACCTACATACTAAAATGGATTGAACTTTTAGATAAAACATTAATTGAAGGATTGCATTTTTCAATAATGTTTTATGGAGGTAGATTGCTTTCCCACTTATCATTTCATAGTGAACATATCATTTCAGAGCTTATTCCACTTTTAAAACTAAATAGAAATGCTTTCGTTGTTATGGATAGAGATGGATTTTCTAACCAGTCAAAAATTAATTCTACAAAATCTAGGATAAAACAAGAATTAGGAGATAGAAATTCTTGGGTTACAAAAGGAAGAGAAATAGAGAACTATCTAACCTCAAAAACAATTAAAAGTTGGCTAGGAATTGAAAAAATGAGAATTGACTCAAATAAGAAACTAGAAGATATAATTGCCAAGGTAAGCACAAAAAAATATGCATCGGCAAAAAGTAGATTTTCGTCTGAAATAGTAAAACATATAGAGATAGTTGATTTAGATATCCTAGATTTAAAATTGAAAATAAATCAATTGGTGAAAAAGATAAAGACGTGGAATGAATAAAAGCTGTGGCTATCGATTTATAACCGAAATTACGGTGATTCGACTACCCTTCGACAAACTCAAGACAGGCTCAGGCGAATCCACTCGGAATTACGAGCGCCAGCGCCAAACCGAAAATTAAGGCATACTAACCCCTAACTGACGGTATAAAAGACTGTTGGCGGTAATTTAAGAATTCGTTTACTAACTCAACACGCCATTTGACTCATTACATCTTTTATAAGTAAAACACCCATATTAAATTGCAAATGGATTGAAATAATCGATGTTGAAAAAAACTATAATTCTAAACCTAATAATTATCCTTTTCGTTTCATGTTCACCAAAAACACTGACTGGACTTTATCGGACTAATTTCTCTACATACGGTCGATTTGGAAAAGCACTAACGCTACGATGTGACAGTACTTTTGTGATTGACTCAAATAGGGAGTTTAAAAATATTAGCTCTTATGGTAATTGGGAGGTCAAAAACCGCTTATTAGTAGTAAATTTTAGAACAGTTAAGTATCCTAAAATTGAGGATGACCAAACTAATTACTATCATATCAAAAGAAATAAGCTGACGTCAGTTTTTCCAATATCAAAAGAAGAGTATTTGGACTTAATAACTAAAATCGAAGAAAATGGCCTAAAGGACAGTCTGAAAATTGGTAGTTACAGAAAGTTCAAGAGAAAGAGAGGAAAAACATTTAAAAATTTTCAAGGGAAAATGGGCAAACAGTTCTTTAAGAAAGTGGAAAATATAGAATGTGAAGATTAAAACTACTGGCAACAAAAGTAACCGTTGCGCAAGTCCTTAATTCTAAAAGACACAATACTATTTGAGCCGCTCTAAGAGGCTTTTTTATTACTCAATCAGTATGGGAAGGTGAATTTTTGAAGCCTTATAAAGGTTAAGATATATCTTGAACTGCGTCTTTTACAAAGACCTTAAAAGCAAGCATTTCCGCTCCACTTTATCTCGTTCTTGGGATTTTGTATGCTTTAAATCGTTAACGATAAGGGCTTAAAATCTTACCCGCAACTATATACTGTTGAGAGGGACGACAAGAAATTGTTGTCCGTTTTTTGTTGACCTGAATTACCAATCTGGCTTATCGTTTAGTATCTTGCTTTTGAGCATTAATCAAGTTAAAATTCCATGACCAAAATCAATATCCAAGGGCTGGAGTGGGATAAAAAATCTTCCTTTCAGCAAGGTCCCGCCAAAGCACCGGCACTCATACGTAAGGCATTGTATTCCGACTCCATGAATTTGTATGCGGAAAATGGAATTTCCATTGAAAATGAAAGCGTCACGGATAAAGGGGATTTTAAAATTGATGATTATTTTGGTATTGAAAACATTACCCAAAATCACCTAGCATCGGGCGCTAAACTACTTAGTTTTGGAGGAGACCATTCCGTTACCTTCCCTATTATAAAAGCTTTTCATCAGCATTATCCCAAACTGGATATCCTACATATAGATGCCCATGCCGATTTATATCACGATTATGAAGGAGATCCTTACTCCCATGCTTGCCCTTTTGCCCGTATCATGGAAAAAGGTTTTGCAGTAAACTTGGTTCAAGTGGGCATACGAACCTTAAACCCGCACCAAGCGGAACAGGCAACCAAGTTTGGCGTTGAAATTCACGAAATGCGAAATTTAGACCTGACTAAGATTCCTAAATTCGACAATCCGCTTTATATTTCATTGGACATGGATGGTTTTGACCCAGCCTATGCGCCGGGTGTTTCACATCATGAACCGGGTGGCCTATCTTCCCGGCAAGTCATTAATCTCATCCAAAATATAGAGGCTACAGTTGTGGGTGCCGATATCGTGGAATATAACCCGGACAGGGACGTGAATGACATGACCGCCTACTTAGCGGCTAAAATGGCAAAGGAGCTTCTCGCCAAGATGAGGATAAAATAGGTTTTCTTTCCGTTTAAAAACCACTACATTAGTCAGAACAATCAACCTATAAAAAATGTCCAATAGCTTAATTACATATGTGAAACTTCACAAGGTTTCGCTAGTGTTGGCTTTTTTAAGCATTGCATTCTATTACACCTTTGCCTATCATCTAGAGCGAACAGATTTCATAAAATTAGTAACGCTCTTCGCGGCACTGTTTTTCCTCTGCTTTAAGCTCATCCAGTTTGAAAAATGGAACTTTCGGTTTCTATTGATCATTGGTATACTTTCCAGATTGGTCTTTCTTTTAACGGAACCCAATTTATCCCAAGATTTCTATCGTTTTATATGGGACGGGGAACTGGTAAGTAATTTCCTAAATCCTTATTTAAACGTTCCCGATACACTGATCGGGCAATCGGATTTGGTCATTGCCAATGCACAGCAACTACATGACGGCATGGGTAGTCTAAGTGCTCGGCATTTCAGCAATTACCCCCCTTTGAATCAACTATTCTTTGCTATTGCCGCTATCCTTGGTGGAAAGAGTATTTTAGGTTCCATAGTCGCTTTACGCGGAATTGTTATACTGGCGGACATTGGAATTTTTTACTTTGGGCGGAAACTATTAAAAAATCTCAATCGCTCTCCACACCTTATATTTTGGTATTTCTTAAACCCCTTGGTCATTATAGAGCTTACGGGCAACCTCCATTTTGAGGGGGCGATGCTTTTCTTCTTCGTGTGGGCCATGTACCTACTTTCCGTAAACAAATGGCAATGGGCGGGTGTGGTTCTTGCCTGTTCCATATCGGTAAAATTGGTCCCCTTGTTATTTTTACCGTTGTTCTTAAAACATTTCAATTTTAAGAAAAGTCTCTTATTTTATTCGATTATAGGAGCTACTTCCCTAGTATTATTTGCGCCATTCTATTCTTCGGAATTCATACATAATTACTCGAAAACCATAGGGCTCTGGTTCTCTAATTTTGAATTCAATGCGGGCCTATACAATGGCATAAAAAAAATAGCGATTCAGTTTGAGGCCAAACCATGGGAACTGATCAAGACTTATGGTAAACTAACGCCAATTCTTACGATAGCCATTGTACTCCTATTTACTTTTCTGAGAAAGAATCAGAACTTAACGGTCCTACTTTCTTCCATGCTATGGATATTGACCTTGTACTATTTTATCTCGCCAACCGTGCATCCTTGGTATGTGATTTTTTTGGTGACCCTGACCATATTTACCCCATATCGCTTCGCTTTGTTATGGTCCGCCGTAGTAGTTTTGAGCTATTTTGCCTATTCCCGGACCGATTTTAAAGAGAGTTTATGGTTGCTTGCCATTGAGTATCTTTCGGTATATGCCTATTTGATTTATGAAATCATTACACATCGTAACAAAAAGTGAAGTTTTTGTAAAATTATTCCTTCGCTTTAGGATAATTCAATATTAATTGTACATTTGAAGTGTAATGAAAACAAAAGCATACATAACTTCTTCTCACTGGACCTTGGTTCCGGTACGTTCTTTTGTTCCCGTTCGCCGTCGCCCGTAAGGGTACTACAGAACTTATGGAAATAGGTGAGTCCATTTCCGCACAAACACAATCATATTTATTTTTTATCCTTTAAAAGCCAATAGCAATGAAACTAGTTGTTGCTAACGAATCACATTTTAAATACGCCCATATCATCTCCGATACTATTGGAGAGTCTGCCAAAGTGCGCGGTACGGGTATCGCAAAGCGAACTCCGGAGTATATTCAGAAAAAGCTTCAGAACGGTAATGCCGTCATTGCCCTGGACGGGGAAACTTTTGCCGGCTTCTGTTATATAGAAGTATGGGGTCATGAAAAATTCGTTGCTAATTCCGGACTTATCGTTCATCCTGATTATAGAGGTCAAGGACTTGCGAAAAAAATTAAGCAACGCATCTTCGATTTAAGTAGAACCAAATTTCCGGATTCCAAAATATTCGGTATTACTACTGGTTTGGCGGTAATGAAAATCAACTATGAGTTGGGTTACAAGCCGGTAACCTTCTCTGAACTAACGGACGACCCCGAGTTTTGGAAAGGCTGCCAAACCTGCAAGAATTTTGATATTCTTACCAGGACGGAACAAAAAATGTGCCTTTGCACAGGAATGTTGCACGACCCAAATGCCCAACCTGCAACAAAAAAAGACAACGTAAACAGTAAGGCCTTTACAAGGCTAAAAAGCATAAAAGAGCAATTGCTCTTAAAAAAGAAAACAAAATGAGTAAACTAGTTTTAGCATACAGTGGTGGTTTGGATACTTCTTACTGCGCAAAATATTTATCACAGGAAAAAGGATATGAAGTGCATGCGGTAAGTGTAAATACCGGTGGCTTTTCTGCGGAAGAAATTAAAAGTATCGAAGAGAAAGCATTGCAATTGGGAGCCACTTCCTATACATCTATCGATGCCGTGAAGACATTTTACGAAAAGGTGGTGAAGTACCTCATCTTCGGGAATGTCCTAAAGAATAACACCTACCCATTATCCGTTAGTGCCGAGCGAATTGTACAGGCAATTGAAATCGTAAATTATGCCAAGAAAATAGGTGCGAGCCATATAGCACATGGTAGTACTGGTGCCGGTAATGACCAGGTACGTTTTGATATGATTTTCCAGATTATTGCGCCAGAAATAACTATTATCACCCCTATTCGTGACAATAAATTGTCGCGTGAAGCGGAAATCGCCTATTTAAAAGAAAACGGAGTGGATTACCCATGGGAAAAAGCGAAATACTCCATAAATAAGGGTCTTTGGGGGACCTCGGTTGGCGGTGAGGAAACACTTACTTCGGAAAAGCCATTGCCCGATACCGCTTATCCCAGTCAGTTACAAGAAAAAGAACCCTCTAAAGTAAAACTCTCTTTTGAGAACGGAGAATTGGTGGCTATTGATGGTCAAAAAGACAATCCCGTCGCAAATATTGAAAAGTTAGAAGTAATAGCCTCTAAATATGCAATTGGCAGGGATATTCACGTAGGTGATACGATAATTGGCATTAAAGGTCGGGTCGGTTTTGAAGCTGCAGCGGCACTTATTATTATAAAAGCGCATCATTTATTGGAAAAACATACACTATCGAAATGGCAACAATTTCAAAAAGAACAGCAAGGTAATTTCTACGGAATGTTATTACATGAAGGTAATTATTTAGACCCGGTAATGCGAAACATAGAAGCTTTTTTAACCGATACGCAAAAAACCGTTTCTGGCGATGTTTTCGTGGGCTTGTATCCGTTCCAGTTCAGATTACACGGTATTTCATCAGCACATGATTTGATGAATGCCTCTTTTGGCAGCTATGGTGAAATGAATAAAGGCTGGACGGCCGATGAAGCCAAGGGCTTTATTAAAATACAGTCCAATGCCAGTAAAATTTACAACTACGTCAACGATAATCTATAATTCAAATCTATACTAGTTTCCCTCCTATAAAGGAGGGATAAAGGGAGGTGTAAAACGCATCACAATTAAATTCTAAACATGATCAAAGCAGGTATTATAGGCGGTTCAGGATATACAGGAGGTGAACTCTTGCGAATACTGTTGCATCATCCGGCAACGGAAATAGATTTTGTATTTAGCACGACTAGGGCAGGAAAGAAAATAACGAGTGCACACCCAGATCTACTGGGCCTTACCGAAATGGAATTTACAGGAAATGTAAATCTGAACGTAGATATCGTTTTTCTTTGTCTTGGACATGGAAACTCAACGAAATTCCTAAAAGAAAATCAATTTTCAACGTCGACCAAGATTATCGATTTAAGTAATGATTTTAGGTTACAGGCCGATGCCAATTTTGATGGAAAACAATTTGTCTACGGCCTCCCTGAACTTCATAGGTCTTCCATAGAAAATGCCAATTATATTGCCAACCCGGGCTGTTTTGCAACGGCGATTCAATTAGCACTGTTACCGCTGGCCAAAGCCAAAAAGCTAAATGATGCCGTGCACATCAATGCGGTAACGGGGAGTACCGGAGCAGGTGTGAGTCCGTCTGCTACATCGCATTTTAGCTGGCGGAATAACAATGTAAGCTGGTACAAACCTTTTACCCATCAGCATTTAGGAGAAATAAACGAGAGTTTAAAATCGCTACAAGCAAATACGTCGGACCTTTTCTTCCTTCCCAATAGAGGGAATTTTACTAGGGGAATCTTGGCCACGGCTTATACCATTTTTGATGGTAGTTTAGAAGATGCACAGCTACTTTATAAAGATTTTTATAAGAATGCCATGTTCACACAAGTAGCTGATGAACCCATACATTTAAAACAAGTGGTAAATACAAATCAATGCCACATTCACTTACACAAACATGAAGGCACATTGTTAATTACATCGGCCATTGATAATTTATTAAAAGGCGCATCAGGACAAGCGGTGCAGAACATGAACTTGATTTTTGGACTAGAAGAGGATTTAGGACTGAACTTGAAAGCAGGTGTTTTTTAAAAGCTCAAAGTCGTGAATACTGTTTCCCTCCTAGAAAGGAGGGACTAAGGGAGGTGTAACAACACTTAAATAAAGAACGCAAGGAAAAATAACATAAAAGGGGAAATGAAAATAGCAATCATAGGAGCAGGAAATTTAGGCTTATCCATAGCCAAAGGAATTTTAAATAGTAACGGAGCTACCAGCATGTTCCTCACAAAGAGAAATCTTAAGGACATTCAGGATTTTGAGAAGTATGGTAATGTAACCGTTACTACGGATAACAGAGCTGCTGTACGTAATTCGGATATTCTGATTTTTGCCGTACAACCCGGGCATTTTGCCAACATATTGGAGGACGTAAAGGATCTGCTTGAAGAAAATCATGTGGTAATTTCTGCCATTACGGGTTTCAGTATCGATAAGATTGAAAAACTAATCGGCGCCCAACATTATATCATTCGTAGTATGCCGAATACCGCTATTTCCGTTGGGCAGTCCATGACCTGCATCTGTAGCAATGAAATGGGTAAAAAGCGAATAGAATTGGCCAAGGCCATCTTTAACCGTATGGGGCACACTATGGAAATTCCCGAAACACAGATGCAAGCGGCAACCGTTATTTGTGCAAGCGGTATCGCTTTCTGGATGCGCTTGATAAGGGCTACCACGCAGGGCGCCATACAATTGGGCTTTGATGCTAAAGAAGCACAAGAACTGGCCATGCATACCTGTAACGGTGCGGCAAATTTGCTTATTGAATCCGGTAATCATCCAGAAGAAGAAATTGATAGGGTTACCACACCCATGGGCTGCACTATTCAGGGACTGAACGAAATGGAACATCAAGGATTAAGCTCTTCGTTGATTCAAGGAATCGTCGCCTCATTCGATAAGATCACAGAATTTAAAACAAAGTAAGATTCGCTATAAGTTAAAGCTAAAATGATGAAGTTATTTGATGTATATCCACTCTACGACGTGACTCCCGTTTCCGCAAAAGGAATTGTGGTTACCGATGACAAAGGTCAAGAGTATTTGGATTTCTATGGAGGTCATGCCGTAATTTCCATAGGACACGCACATCCGCACTATATTAAGCGTTTAAAGGACCAATTGGATAAAATAGGATTTTATAGCAATGCCGTTCAAAATCCTTTACAAGTAACACTTGCCACCAAATTAGGAGAACTTTCTGGCTGCGAAGATTATAATTTATTCTTGTGTAATTCTGGTGCGGAAGCTAATGAAAATGCCTTGAAAATGGCATCCTTCCAAACAGGAAAATCGAGGGTAATCGCTTTTAAAAATGGTTTTCACGGGCGTACCTCGGCGGCTGTGGCCGCAACGGATAACGTGGCCATCAACGCTCCCTTGAACAAACAGCAAAAAGTGACCATTCTCCCTTTGAACGACATCGATTCCTTTAAGACAGAAGTTGAAAAAGGAGATGTATGTGGCGTAATCATCGAAGCCATTCAAGGGGTTGGCGGTTTAGATGAGCCTACTACGGAATTCTACCAGAAGATAGCGGAGCTGTGCAAGAAAAATAGTGTTGTTCTCATTGCGGACGAGGTGCAGTCCGGTTTTGGAAGAAGCGGAAAATTCTTTGGTTTTCAACACCACATTTCGACTACGCTAAATGCAAGTCTGGATACTGAGCGAAGCCGAAATATGCAACCTGATATTATTAGTATAGCCAAAGGAATGGGGAATGGATTTCCCGTAGGTGGTGTACTTATACATAAAAGCATCGAAGCAAAATATGGTCTCTTGGGTACTACCTTTGGTGGCAATCATCTCGCCTGTGTTGCCACGATGGCCGTATTAGAGGTTTTAGAAAAGGATAATCTTATAGCAAATGCAGCAGCATTGGGAGACTACTTCAACAAGAAAGCAGCTGAGATTCCACAAGTAAAACGGGTTAAAGGACGAGGATTGATGTTAGGATTGGAATTCGGTTTCGAAGTTTCCGAACTGCGAAAAAAACTCATTTACAATCAGAAACTATTTACGGGTGGGGCCAAAGACAAGCATGTGCTTCGTATTCTGCCTGCGCTTACTATTACCAAAGCACATATCGATATATTTTTCAACGCCCTTAAAGCTGAATTAAAGTGAATACGCAACTGAACATTAAACAGCGAAACGCCGTCCTAATTTCAATGACCGACCTCATTGAAGAAAACAGGGAAGTCATTCTAGCTGCGAACAAGACCGATTTAAATAGTTATTCCGGTGACGATATTTCTATGCGCGATAGACTAAAGGTAGACCACGGTAAGATTGATGGGATGCTTTTATCCTTGAGGCAATTGGCCGCGGAACCAGACCCCTTAGGAATTGAACGATTTGCCACCACCCATGAAAACGGGATGACCATTAGTAATAAAACAGCACCTTTCGGCACTATTCTTATCATCTATGAGTCTAGGCCCGATGTTACTATTGAAGCTGCGGGAATCGCATTTAAATCTGGGAATAAAATTTTATTAAAAGGAGGAAAGGAGTCCCTGAACAGTAATTTGGTATTAGTGGGGCTATGGCATAGGGCGCTACAAGAGCATAATTGTGCTACCGATTGGGTAACTTATCTACAATTTGACCGAACCCAAACGCAGGCCTTTCTGGAGAAGCCTTCACAAAAGCTGGATTTAATTGTTCCACGGGGTGGAGAAAAATTGATAGCTTTTGTAAAACAGCACGCTACCTGTCCGGTTATCGTAAGCGGACGTGGAAACAACTTTGTGTATGTTGCCGCCGAAGCCGATTTACAAATGGCTTTGGATGTAATTATTAATGCCAAGGCTACAAAAATATCGGCCTGTAATGCTCTAGACAAAGTTTTAATTGCTAGAGACCTACCGAGAAAACAGGAGTTTCTACAACTCTTGGTACAGCAGTTAAAAAAACATGAAGTAACCATACTAACGGACCATAAATTAAAGGGATTGGAAGGCACCACCGAAATGGAAAACGAATCGGTTTGGCATGAAGAATTCTTGGACTATAAAATGGTTATTGGTCAGGTTCCGGACGTCAACGAAGCCATAGCACTCATAAACACCTATAGCGGTGGCCACTCCGCAGCAATCATAACAGCGAACAACGAGACGGCAGCAAATTTTATGAACAACGTGGATTGCGCTGCGGTATATCATAATGCCTCTACACGTTTTACGGATGGGGGGCAGTTTGGACTAGGGGGTGAGTTGGCCATTAGCACGGACAAATTGCACCAAAGAGGACCTATTGGCCTACAACATTTAGTGACCAACAAATGGTACGTAAAGGGTAACGGACAAACGAGGTAACGATGGCTAAGAAAAGAATATTACTGAAAATCGGCTCCAATACCTTGACAAAGGAAACGAATCAAATATCCCGTGGAAAAATCGAGGATATTGGTCGGCAGATTGCCAAGCTTAAGGATGATTATGAATTTATCATTGTAAGTTCCGGAGCTATCGCCGCTGCAAAACAGTTTGTAAAGCTAGAACACAATGGAGAAGAAATTAATATAAAACAAGCCTTGGCTGCCATTGGTCAACCTCACTTAATGCGAATTTTCCAAGAAAATTTTAGGGAACTGGGCTTATTTACATCACAGTGTTTGTTATCCTATTCCGATTTTGAAAAACCAGAATCGCAGGAGAATATCAAGAACACCATAAATGTTTTGGTCGCCAATAATTTTATTCCCATTATTAACGAAAATGATACGGTTTCTACAGATGAAATTCAGTTCGGGGACAACGACAAGCTCGCTGCTTTAACGGCCGCTTTGTTGCAAGTAGACTTGCTACTAATTGCCACCAACACCAATGGTATTTACAAAAAAACCTCTATAGAAAATGGGCATCCAATGACCATTGCAACAGTTGCTAATATTGATGATCTTAAGAATGAAATTAGTTTGGAGAAATCTTCACATGGTACTGGTGGAATGCATTCCAAGATACAAGCTGCAACGATAGCTAAAGAGGCAGCCATAGAAACATGGATCATTAATGGATTAAATGACAATTTTATAACGGATGCGCTTCAAGGCGTTTCTAGCCATACCAAAATATTAAGTTGATGAAAAATTATATTTCCGTAAACGATATTGATAATCTTTCTGAATGGGTAAACAACGCTCGCAGTCTTAAAACAGACCCGTTTGCACACAAGAACCTAGGTCAGGGAAAAACCATTTGCCTATTATTCTTCAACAATAGTTTAAGAACGCGCTTAAGCACTCAAAAAGCGGCTATGAATCTTGGTATGGAAGTCATGGTCATGAATTTTGGAAGTGAAGGTTGGCAGTTAGAATTTGATGACGGCGCGGTTATGGACCAAGGAAAATCAGAACACATTAAAGAAGCGGCAAAGGTAGTTTCTCAGTTCTGCGATATCGTTGCAATTAGGGCTTTTGCATCTTTGACCGATAAAGAAAAAGACGAGGCGGAAGTAGTTTTGAATGGGTTCGTCAAACACGCATCTATCCCTGTGGTAAATATGGAAAGTTCCGTTGGGCATCCCCTACAGGCGCTGGCCGATGCTATAACCTTAGCAGAGCATAACATGAAAGCTAAACCGAAAGTAGTGCTTTCTTGGGCACCACACCCAAAAGCATTACCACATGCAGTAGCAAATTCCTTTGTTGAAATGATGCACTTGCAAGATGCGGATTTTGTAATAACACATCCTGAAGGCTATGAGCTGGACCCCCAAATCACCAAAAACGTTCAAGTGGAATACGACCAGGAAAAGGCTTGTGAAAATGCCGACTTTATCTACGTAAAAAACTGGAGCAGTTATTCGGACTATGGTAAAGTTTTAAATCAAGATTCAAATTGGATGATGACCCAGGAAAAACTGGGAAGTGCCAAATTTATGCATTGTTTGCCCGTTCGGAGGAATGTAGTGGTTGAGGATACCGTTTTAGACAACAATCAGTCGTTGGTTATTGAACAAGCTAACAATAGAACCTTTGCAGCACAGGTAGTGTTGAAAAAGATTTTGGACTCATGAAACAAAAACTATCCGTCATAAAAATCGGTGGTAATGTCATCGAAAATAAAGTGGAACTTTCAAAGTTCTTACAACTTTTTGCAGGCCTGGACGGACTCAAAATTTTAGTCCACGGTGGCGGAAAACTAGCTACCCAATTGGCAACTAAATTAGGTGTTGAATCCAAAATGGTCGGTGGTAGGCGTATTACGGATGCTGAGACTTTGGAGGTCATCACCATGGTTTACGCTGGATTAACCAATAAGAGTATCGTAGCGCAATTACAAGCTAACGATTGCAATGCCATTGGATTGAGTGGAGCTGATGGTAATGTCATCCAAGCACACAAACGTCCCGTAAAAAAAATCGATTTTGGTTTTGTAGGTGATATTGATAGTGTAAATAGTACTATGCTCACAAAACTTTTAGATACCGGTTTAACACCAGTATTTTGTGCGATGACCCATGATGGTAACGGGCAATTATTGAATACGAACGCTGACACCATAGCCTCCGAACTAGCCATTGGTATGAGCGAACTGTACGAAACCACCCTTTATTACTGCTTTGAAAAGAAGGGGGTTTTGATGGATGTTGCAGATGACGATTCCGTCGTAGAACATATCGATTTGGGAACATACCAACGGCTTTTAAAAGACAACATTATTGCGGACGGGATGCTTCCCAAACTAGAAAATTGTTTTCATGCCTTGAACAAAAATGTGAGTAAAGTATGTATCGGACATCCCGCTATGTTGTACTCGGAAAATGAACTTTTTACAACGATTACCTTATAAAATGGAACAGACAGTTTTGACCCAAAAGGCCATTGATTTATTGATGAAATTGATCGCTATAGAATCGTTCTCTGGTGAAGAAGACAAGACAGCCGATGCCATAGAAAATTGGTTTCGAAACTTTGACATCCCCTTTGAACGTATTCATAATAATGTCTTTGCTAAAAACAAACATTGGGACGATGCAAAACCAACCCTGCTTTTAAACTCGCACCATGACACCGTAAAACCGAACCAGGCCTATACCAAAGACCCTTTTCATCCACATATCGAGGATGGTAAATTGTACGGATTAGGAAGTAACGATGCTGGTGGCTGCTTGGTCTCGCTTATCGCTACGTTCACCCATTTCTATGCATCAGAAGACCTTAATCATAATATTTTGATGGTAGCTTCCATGGAAGAGGAAAATGCCGGCAAACATAGCTTAAGAGGATTGCTCCCTAGTTTACCCAAGATTGATGTGGCCATCGTTGGCGAACCAACGCTAATGAACTTGGCTATTGCCGAAAAAGGTTTGGTCGTTCTTGATGCAGTTGTAAAAGGAACGCCCTCGCACGCCGCGCACCCTAATGATAACAATGCTATTTACAATACTATTGAAGTCTTGGAATGGTTCAAGAACTATAGATTCGATAAAACCTCTGAAGCCCTTGGTGATGTTAAAATGACCGTTACCCAAATCAATGCAGGTAACCAGCATAATGTAGTACCCTCGCAGGTAGAACTGGTGATCGATGTTCGCGTAAACGATGCTTATACCAACAAAGATATAGCTGACTTACTTAAGGCGGAAGCTCCATGTGAAATTAAAGAGAGAGGGTTAAAACTAAACTCCTCCAAAATTGACAAAGACCATCCTTTGGTGCAGTCGGGCATCGCTTTGGGTAGAACCACTTACGGTTCCCCTACCCTTTCGGACCAAGCGGCACTGACTTGTCAGTCCTTAAAATTAGGTCCGGGGGATAGTACGCGCTCCCATTCCGCAGATGAGTATATTTACATATCGGAAATTGAAGAAGGTATCGACTTGTATATTAAAATACTAGAAGGATTTTTAGCCCCCTAGCCCCCAAAAGGGGGAATATCGTGGGAGACCTATGAAAAGTTCAACTGCCATTCCGAGCGCAGTCGAGAACTTATAAAAACGAAAATAAAATACTATGAAACTCTGGGATAAGGGATTTAGCACGGATAAAAAAATAGATCATTTCACGGTAGGCAATGACAGGGAGCTTGATTTACACTTGGCAAAGTATGATGTTATTGCCTCAACGGCCCATGCCAAAATGTTGGGGAAAATTGGCTTGTTATCAGATAAGGAAACCAACGACTTGGTTAATGAACTGCATCTTATTGGAATTTCCATCGAAAAAAATGAGTTCGTCATAGAAGATTCTTTTGAGGATATGCACTCCAAAATTGAATATCTATTAACGGAAAAGTTAGGAGATACTGGCAAGAAAATACATACCGCACGTTCTAGAAACGACCAAGTTTTAGTGGCGATGCATTTGTATTTAAAGGATGAACTTTCAGAAATAAAAGCACAAACTAAAGGTTTGTTCGATGTGCTGATGCTGCTTGCAGAGCGTCATAAAAAAGTACTTTTACCTGGTTATACCCATTTACAAATTGCCATGCCTTCTTCCTTTGGACTTTGGTTTTCGGCCTATGCGGAGAGTTTGATTGATGATCTATATTTCATTGATGCAGCGTACAAAGTAGCGGACCAGAACCCTTTGGGTAGTGCGGCCGGTTACGGAAGTTCTTTTCCCGTGGACAGAACGTTCACCACAGAGGAAATGGGTTTTAAGACCATGAAATATAATGTAGTAGCCGCCCAAATGGGAAGGGGAAAAGTAGAAAAAGCTACCGCATTCGGAATGGCGAACATTGCCGCGACCCTCTCCAAAATGGCCATGGATATTTGTTTATATATGAGTCAGAACTTCAACTTTATTTCGTTTCCCAATGAATTAACCACGGGGTCCAGTATAATGCCGCATAAAAAGAATCCGGATGTTTTTGAACTGGTAAGAGGTAAATGCAATAAACTACAGGCCATCCCCAACCAGCTCACCCTAGTCATTAATAATTTGCCCAGTGGCTATCACAGGGACTTGCAATTGGTAAAAGAAATTATTGTTCCTGCGATTCAGGACATGAAGGCATGTTTGGAGATTCTAACATTCAGTCTAAAAGAGATAAAAGTGAATGACGGCATTCTAGAAGACCCGAAATACGATTACCTCTTTAGTGTGGACACCTTAAATGAATTGGTACAAAACGGCATGCCTTTTCGTGATGCCTATAAAAAAATGGGACAGGAAATAGAAGCTGGGACTTTCTCCCCAAAGCGTGATATTGAACATACACATGAGGGCAGTTTGGGCAATTTGTGTTTGGAGGAAATCAGGAAAAAAATGGATGCCCTATAAAACCTATTCTAAAACTTCAACCTCATCCCTTACTTCTACTTCAAACTCTTTGGGATAAAAAACTTTCCACAAAATGAAAAGGATCGGCAAGGATATCGCAGCCATAAATGCAAGCTTATACATAGTCTGTACTCCTTTAATAGACCACAATTGTAAGATGAAGGCAGCAAAACATCCCAAACAAATTATCCCGCAGCTAATAGTGGAAAAGAAGGTTCCCAAGCCATCTGGTCCCGCATCTGCATAAAAGAGCAAATAATAACAGAGGGCTGCGAAGAATAAGGTCAACATCGCTAAAATCCAAGTAATAGGCTTCATCCTTTAATATTAATTAGCAAGTGAATAAATTTAAAAACTAAGCTTTAAATCCTTTCACGGTTTTCGGGGTGTTTTTTATCACAATTTACGCTTAGTTTCGTGGAAATTACTATAAAGTTTGGAATTCATGGAATCGCCATATATATTTAAATGTTAACCATTACTTATTTCTACGTGTACAAAATTCTGCCACTAATCTTCATAGTGTTCCTTATGACCTATGGCCATTCGCAAGAGTTTTCTAATCAAAAAGATTCTTTGGCCGTGGCAAGAGTTAACCACTACATGAGCAAGCTGCAGTTGGAATACAAAGATGGTAATTATGCGAGGCACAAGTTGTATAGTGACTCCCTTTATACAATAGCTAAAGAAAAAAATCTACCAAAGTTTCAGATTTTGGGAATGGTAAACCAAGCCGTATTTCACAATAATAGTGGCGAGCAGGAAAAATCCATACGTTTATATAGAGATGCACTAACCTTAGCAGAAGACATACCAGAAGACTATAGAACAAAAATTATTGTTTTGGTTAATTTAGGCAATGTGTACACTAATATTGAATCGCATGAAAAGGCCATTGCTATCATGAACGAAGTCCTCTCGATGTTAGACAATCATGAGGACAATCCAAAAATAAGGGCCGCGGCCTATAACGGACTGGCCAATAATCATGAAAGTCTTGGGGAAACAGAAACATCCTTAAGCTTCCATTTAAAGTCTAAAAAATTAGGCGAAGACATTGAAAATGAATCTATTGTGGTTACCGCGCTGAGCAATATAAGCGATACTTACCTGAGACTGGAAGAATATGAAAAAGCTAGAGAACATATTAATAATGCCCTTTCCATTCCCTACGCCCAAAAACCCACCAAGCAAAGAGCCTGGCTACTTTTAAACCGGGGAATAGCAGAACAACACATAGGGAGTAACACCAACGCTATAACATACTTTATAGAAGCCAAGGAATTAGCAGTGGCCAAGGGATTACCTGAAATTGAAATGGAAGCCTACGACCATTTGGTTACGGCTTATGAAAAAAACAACGATTTAGAGAATAAGCGTGTGGCTTATGAAAAATTCTTGAGCCTACAGAACAGTATTTTGGAAAACCGCCAAAGCGCTACAAAGATGGATTTGAAACAAGATATCGCGGCCAGGGACAACATCATAAAATCAAAAGAATCCATTATTACCAAATTACTGGAAAACAAAAACAGACTGCTTCTTTGGAGTATCGCTATTGCCTGTATCTTAGGGATAGTCTCTTTTTCTTTCTTTCTGAACAAAAAAAAGTATCAAAGAGAACGAGAGCTACTGCAAGAACAATTTGCCTCCCTGAGGAATAATTATCAGTACAAGTCTGACAATACCATTTTAGAAGATGTTGAACCGAGTATAACGAGAACACCGGGTTATAAAAATTCTTCCTTGACCGAGGAAGACTTTGCAAAGTACAAGGCGCTGTTATTACATCATATGACAACGGAGAAACCCTATCTAAACAATGAACTATCCCAGTCCGATTTAGCCAATGAACTAGGAATAAGCAGTCATCATTTATCCGAAATTCTGAACAGTGGGTTCAATCAGAATTTCTATAATTTCATAAACTCCTATAGAGTTTTGGAAGCACAAAAACTTATGGATAACGACACCACCAAAGAGTTTAAAATTTTGGCCTTTGCTTTTGATGCTGGTTTTAAAAGCAAGACTTCCTTCAACAGGGTTTTTAAAAACCATACGGGATTAACCCCTTCAGAATATAGGAAAAAAACAAAGTCTTAGCCACTAAATACGAGCATTTGAGCAAAATCGAGTACCACTCGGGCGAGTGGTACGTTCTCTAATACTATCAATCTTTTTACTCCGTTAGATACTGGAATATTGAATTTGTATTAAAATACATTCTTGATTCGGGTATCATCATATTTAAACCTTTTCACGGTTTACCGTGTAGCGCCTCACCCCTATTAAGGATAGTTTTACAACAAATTAAACCGAATCAGGTCATGGTAAAGAATATTACACCTGATAGGGACGTTGAAAAAGAACCCCAAACCAAAAAAAATGCTTAAAAAATTACTCTTTCTACTTTTCCTGATTCATGGAACGGCCATTTTCTCGCAGTCCTTTACATCTGTTTGGAATACTAATAATACTAGTACGCAGTCCCCAGCTAACAATGAGGTTACAATTCCTACAAACCCGGTTTTTACTTCATATGATTATACGGTAGAATGGGGAGATGGTACAATAGATAACAACGTTACTGGTGATATCACGCACACCTACGCCGCACCTGGCACTTATACCATTTTAATAAGTGGTGATTTTCCTGCTATTTATTTTAATGATATTGATACAGGAGACAAACTTAAAATCGTTGAAATTTTAGATTGGGGAACAATTCAGTGGCAAAGCATGGAGAATGCTTTCTTCGGGTGCGCAAATTTAAATTTCGATGCCATCAATGCTCCAGACCTTTCCCAGGCAACTACATTACAGAACATGTTTAGGGATTGCTTCAGCTTTAACGGAATTGTTAATAATTGGGATATTAGCAACATCACCGACATTTCAGGGTTGTTCTATAATGCGAGAATTTTCAATAGACCTTTAGACAATTGGAACACCGCAGCGGTTACTAAAATGTCAGGGACATTTTACTATGCACAAGATTTTAATGAACCCTTGGATAATTGGAATACAGCTTCTGTGACGGACATGTCCTTAATGTTTTATTATGCGAGAGATTTCAATCAAAATATCAATAATTGGAACGTTACTCAAGTTACTGATATGTCCAGTATGTTCCAGTATGCAAATAGGTTCAATTTTCCTTTAAACAATTGGGATGTAAGTAATGTGACAAACATGCGCAGCATGTTTTATAGTTCGGACTTCAATCAACCTATCGGTAATTGGAACGTTAGCAATGTCACCAATATGTCAGGCATGTTCAATAGTTCACGTTTCAATCAACCTATCGGTAATTGGAACGTATCTTCAGTTACTGATATCTCGGCCATGTTTCAAAGAAATAGGACTTTTAATCAACCCTTAAATAATTGGAATGTTAGCAATGTGACGAATATGGCTAGTGTTTTCGATGGGTTTTATTGGGATCAAGTCTACAATCTTCCTCTCAATAATTGGGATGTAAGTAATGTGACCAAAATGAGCTATATGTTTAGGGATAACTCTGCCTTTAATCAAGATATAAGTGGGTGGAACGTTAGCAATGTCACCAATATGCAGGGTATGTTCAGCGAAACACCGGTATTTAATCAAAATATAAGTACTTGGGACATAGGTAGTGTTACCAATATGTCAGCTATGTTTAGTAGAGCTCTGGC